>NZ_CP076718.1:1828057-2128057 GCF_011682235.2 Rhodocaloribacter litoris
GCCGGCGAGGGCGCGGCGGCGGCACCGGCAGGAACCGCCCGGCGACGGGCACGAGGAGCACCGAGGCCGCCAGCGAGGTGCCCAGCGTCAGGGCCACCAGCACGCCGAAGGGCAGGAAGAGGGCCTGCAGCTCGCCGCTCAGGTAGACCAGCGGCAGGGCCACCACCATCGTGGTGAGGGTGCCGCCGAGCAGAGGGAGCCAGACGGTGCGGAGCGCCTCGCGCGTGGCGGCGGCGTCGAGGGCCAGCCCGGCTAGCCCCTGCAGGCGCAGCCGCCGCCGTTGCACCAGCAGCTGCTCGACGACCACCACGCTGTTGTCCACCAGTAGCCCGGCCACCAGGGCCATGCCCGCCAGCGTGATCAGGTTGAGCGTCAGCCCGAGGGGGCGGAACAGCAGCAACGCTACGGCCACGGCAACCGCCACGCTGAACAGGACCACGGTGCAGGCCCGCACGCTCTGCAAGAGGGCCAGCAGCACGAGCACCAGCAGCGCCAGCCCCAGCCCGCCCCGCACCGCCAGGTCGCGCAGCTCCTTACGCACGTCTTCGCTGCGGTCCAGCACCACCAGCAGGCGCACGTCGCCGGGCAGGCGCGCCCGCAGGCGCTCGACCTCGCCGTGCACCGCCCCGGCGACGGTGAGCAGGTGGCTGCCGGGCTTGCGGTCGAGCGTGAGGGTGACCACGGGCTGGCCGTCCACCCGGCTGATGGAGCGTACGGGTGCGGGCCCCAGCGTCACCTCGGCCACGTCGGCCAGGCGCACCGGAGGGGCGTCGGGGGCCGCCTGCGCCAGCACCAGCTGCCGGATGGCCGCCACGTCGGTCAGCGGCGGCGTGAACAGGAGCAGCGCCCGGGTGCCGGTGTGGCGGCTGCCGTAGCTGTGGGCAGCCATCGCCCCCGCGAGGGTCCCGGCCACCTCGGCCGGAGCCAGGCCATAGGCTGCCAGCCGGGCGGGGTCCAGCACCACGCGCAACTCGCGCTGCCGCCCGCCCTCGACCCGCACCTCGGCCATCCCCGGCAGGCTCCGCAGGCGCGGCGCCACCTCCTCCTCGGCCAGCCGCCGCAGCGCCTCGGGCGCGAGCGACCCCACCAGCTGGAGCGTCATGAAGCCCTGCTGGTCGCGCAGCTGCTCCGGCACGGTGCGCGTCAACTGCGGGCGCACGCGGTCCGGCAGGACGGACCGCAGCCGGGCCAGCTCCTCGCGCACCTGCACCGTGTACGGCCCCGGCGCCGTCTCCCGGGCCAGCTGGAGGATGATGGTCGCCCGCCCCTCTTCGGACAGGCTCTCGACGTGGGCCGTGCCCGGCACCCGCTGCACCGCCCGCTCGATGGGGGCCGTCACGTACTGCTCCACCTGGCGGGGCGGCGCGCCGGGCCACACCGCCGTCACCCGCACTTCCGGCAGCTCTACGCGCGGCACCCACTCCACCGGCACCTTCCCTCCCACCCACAGGCCGGCCAGCAACAGGGCCGTCGCCCACGAGAGCACCGCCACGGGCCGGCCCAGCCAGCCCGCCCACCCGGCTCCGGGCCGGCGTCCCTCAGGTTGACCGGAAGAAGAAGGCGGTGTCATCGAAGGCTCTGGTTCGGGATGGTGCGGGAGACGGGGGACGTAGCCCTCTCATTCATTCATGCCTCCCCTCGAAGGCGCAATTCGGTTGCTGGCGACAAAGTGAGCCGTACATGCCACGTAGCCGCGGGCTTCAGCCCGGGCCAGCTGACGAGCAGCGGTGCGCACCCGTAAAGGGTGCGGCTACGTCGCTCTGCGCAACGACACGCCTCATTCATTCAGGTCTCCCCTCGAAGGCGCAATTCGGTTGCTGACGACAAGGTCGCCCTGGGTGAGAAAGAAAGAGAGTGCCCCGTACCGACCACGTAGCCGCGGGCTTCAGCCCAGGCCAGCCGGCGACCGGTGCGGCGCACCCATGAAGGGTGCGGCTACGTCGCTCTGCGCAATGACACGACACGCGAGCGTGCTGCCGTAAACAGCCCGGCCGCGTCCCCGTCCGTTGCGCCGGCCGGCCCGTCGACGCCGCCTGTCTGTCCCCTGATGAAAAACGCTTCATGGCCTACACCCTGCCTGTCCCGTGGTCTTTGCCTGCCACGAACGTGTAGAGCACCGGCACCACGACGAGCGTCAGGAGGGTGGCGCCGAGCAGCCCGCCGATGACGGCCAGCGCCAGCGGCTGCTGGAGCGCCCCGCCGGCGCCCAGGCCCAGCGCCAGCGGCAGCAGGCCCAGCACCGTGGTGAGGGTGGTCATGAGGATGGGGCGTACGCGGTCGCGCCCCGCCGCCTCGATGGCCGCGTGCAGCGCCATCCCCTCGGCCCGCCGCCGGTTGATGAAGTCCACCTTGATGATGGCGTCGTTGACCACAATGCCCACGAGCACCACCAGCCCGGTGAGGCTCATCAGGTTGACGGACTGCCCCGTCAGGGCGAGCGCCAGCGCCACGCCGGCGGCGGCCAGCGGCACGGCTGCCAGGATCACCAGGGGCTGCACGAGGCTCTCGAACTGGGCCGCCAGGATCAGGTAGACGAGGAAGAGGCTCAGCAGCAGGCTCCAGGCGGCAGCGCGAAGCCCCTCGCGGAAGGCGTCGGTGGCGCCGCCCACGGTGGCCCGCACGCCCGGCGGCAGGGTCCCGGCCACGGCGTCTTCGAGGGCCGCCCGGGCGGCCTGCAGGTCGGCGCCCGGCGCCACGTCGGCCAGCAGGCGCACCACCGGCGCCTGCTCTGCCCGGAGCAACGACGCCGGCAACGACACCGGCTCGGCTTCGACGAACAGGCCGAGCGGCATCAGGCCCTCGCCCGTGGGGATCTCCGTCTGCAGGAGGGCCTGGAGCGAGGTGGCCTCCGGCAGCCGCAGCCGGATGGGGATGTCTTCGCTGACCATCTGGAGCGCCGTCGCCTCGACGCCCCGGGCTGCCGCCGCCAGCAGCTCGGCCAGGCGGGAGGCCGGCAGGCCGAAGCGGGCCAGCTGGTCGCGGCGGAAGTGGAGGGCATAGGCGGGCACCTCACGGGCATAGGCACGCCGGACGTTCGCCAGCGCCGGGGCCTGCCGGAGGCGGGCCAGCACGGCGTCGGCGGCCTGCTCGGCCTCGTCGCGCCGGTCGGCGTGGAGGTCCAGCCACAGCTCCGCCTCGCCGGGGGCCAGCAGCGTCTCCAGCTGGGTGCGTTCCGGCCGCACCTCCACGGCCAGCGCCGGCGGCACGGGGGCCGCGGCCAGCGCCGCGCGCACCGCCTCCACCGGAACACCCTCCGCCGTCACCACCGTCAGGGTGCCCTCGTAGGGCGGGCGGGGGTCGAGGTCGAGGCGGGCCTCGTCGCGCTCGCCCAGGTCGGCCAGCACGTGGGCCACGCCGGGCGTCCGGCGGGCCGCCGCCTCGAGCGGGGCCACCCACTGGGCAAGCTGCGGCAGGTCCACCCCGGGCGGCGCGGCGACGTGCATCGTCAGGCGGCCCTGGTCCGAGCGGGGCACCACCTGGCGCGGCAGCCGCCAGGCGACGGCCGCGGCAACGACCAACAGCAGCGCGGCCAGCAGCACCACCCGCCCCCGCCGCCGCAGGCCCCACCGGAGCAGACGCTCGTAGGCCGCCAGCCAGCGCCCTCCGCCCGGCGGGCGCACTCGCCCCGGCCGCGCATCGCGCCCGGCCAGCACCGGCACCACCGCCAGCGCCACCACCAGCGACGCCAGCAGCGCGAAGACGACGGCCAGCGCCTGGTCCCGGAAGAGGCGGCCCGCCAGCCCCTCCACGAACGCCAGCGGCCCGAAGACGGCCAGCGTCGTCAGCGTGCTGGCGGTGATGGCGGCGGCCACCTCGGCCGTCCCCTCGCGGGCCGCCTCCAGCGCCGGCCGTCCCTGCTCCCGCAGCCGTGCGATGTTCTCCGTGACCACGATGGCGTTGTCCACCAGCATCCCCACGCCCAGGGCCAGCCCGCTCAGCGAGATCAGGTTGAACGAGAGGCCGGCCAGCTCGAAGCCCACCAGCGCCAGGGCCAGCGACAGGGGCACGGCCACCGCCACGGCCAGCAACACGCGGGGCCGCCGGAGGAACACCAGCAGCACGAGCAGGGCCAGCACCCCGCCCAGCAACACCGCCTGCCGCACCCCGGCGATGGCCTGCCGGATGAACCGGCTCTCGTCCACCACCACCTCCAGCCGGATGCCGGGCACCTCGGCTTCGAGGGAGGCCAGCGCCGCGCGCACCTCTTCGGCCGTCATCACCGTGTTGGCGTCGGCGGTACGCTCCACCACCAGCAGCAGCGCCTCGTCGCCCTGGAAGCGGACGAGGCCCCGCCGTTCGGCCACCCCGGGCCGCACCGTCGCCACGTCGGCCAGGCGGAGGGGGGTGAGGCCCGCACGCCCCACGATGGTCTGCATCACGTCCGCCTCGGTGGTGAAGGCGCCGCGCACTTCTACGGCGTAGCGGAACGGCCCGCGCCGGATCAGGCCCCCCGGCAACGTGACGTTGGCCGCCCGCAGGGCCTGCTCCACCTGCCCGACCGAGAGGCCGTAGCGGGCCAGCCGCTCGGCGTCGAGACGCACCTCCACCTCGGGGTCGAAGCCGCCGGTGACGCGCACGCGGGCCACGCCGCCGAGCTGTTCGAGCCGCCGGGCGACGACATCGCGGGCGAGCCGCTTGAGGGCCACCAGGTCCTGCCGGTCCTGGCGGGCCGGGTCGTCCACAGCCCGCACCGTGTCGGCCGGCGCGCGGCGGCGCAGGGCCAGGAGCATCACGGGGCGCTCGCTCGGGTCCAGGCGCAGCACCACGGGGCGCTCGGCCTCCTCGGGCAGCGCCTCGCCCAGCCGGTCGAGTTGCTCGCGCACGTTGAGCTGGGCCAGGTCCAGGTTGGTGTTCCACCCGAAGCGCAGCACCACCAGGCTGCCGCCGAGCAGGCTCCGCCCGGTGACCTCCTCCAGGCCTTCAACCCCGGCCACGGCGGCTTCCACCGGCTCGGTCACGGCCCGCTCCACCCGCTCCGGCGGCACGTCCGGGTAGGCCGTCCAGACCGCCAGCGCCGGGAAGCGCAGCTCCGGCAGCAGGGCCACCGGCAGCCGCACGTACGCGAGCACCGCCAGCCCCACCGCCAGCAGGCTCAACGCCGTCACGGCGACGGGACGATGCAGGCACCAGGTGATCAGGCCACGCATACCGGCGTTTGCACGTGTGGAGGTGTTGGGTTAGGGGTTACGCGGCTGGCGATGGAGTAACCCCGGCCATCCAGCCCTTCCCCTTGCGAAGGAAAGGTGTCGCGCAGCGACGGAGGGGTAGGATCTGGACGATGGAGGGGTAGAGGCGGAGTTGACCCCATCCCCCCTTCGGGGTACTTCCCCCTGCAGGGCTGCCGGGTGCGGCCAGGGGGAAGGGTCTGGCGTTGCGCAGTGCGTCGCACCAGATCCTCCCCATGCGAAGGCTTACCTTTACCCACAAATCAGGAGGGGTGAAAGACGAGCCAGGCGGAGGCGATATCGGTGAGACGTTGCCAGCCGCGCCAGAGCACAGTGACACCCGGAGGCCCATCGCTTTTGCGAGCCAGAAAGCCGCCCAGCCGGGCGATCCACAGGACCACCTGGCCCACCGTGGGCGGCCGGGCAGGCACCTGCTGCGTCTTGTGGTGGAAGGCATACAGAGCCCGCCACTCATGCTCGGCCAGCACCAGCGTGCAGGGCACATCAGGCGCATGACGGGCCACCAGGGTCATCCAGAAAAGACGCCAGGCTATGATGCTGAACAGGGCCAGATAGGGCATCAGACGCTCCACGCTGGCCAACTGGGCTTTTTCCACACGGCATCCCGATTTGAGCACCTTGTGATAGACCTCAATCTGCCAGCGCAGGCCGTACCACCGGATCCGCTCCACGGCGTCGGCAAAACGATGCACCGGCACCGTGCTCAAAAGAAGCCAGCACAAAGGCGGGTCCTCCGCGGGCGGGGCCTCCTCTTGCACCAGCACCGCATAGAGCGGCATATCGCCCATCTTTTTGCGCAGGTGCCGAGGGGCTTTCAAGCTCACAGGCGCAAAGCGCACCGTGACCGAGGCCTGGCGTTTCGGCTTCCCTTTGCGGGCGGGGACGAGCACCTGCAACTGCCCGCACGCCGCTTGCCGGCCCATCACCTCCCAGAGCCGCCCCACTTCGGGTGCACAGACGGAGCGGTTCTGGGCGGCTCGCACCAGCAGGTCGGTCTCCAGGGTGCGGGCCTGGTGAAAAAGCTCAAAAAGGTCGGACTCGCTGTCGCCGATGGTGATGAGCTGGGCCTCGGGGGGAACGACGGCCTGGGTCTGTTGCAGGGCCTGGAGCCACTTGGAACTTTCCTTCTCTTCGATGGGCAGCTTGCGTCGTTCGTCTGCGGTGCGCTGGTGCATCGTGGGGGGGCGCACCCAGATGGCCTGACCGGCCAATCCGAGCGGAAGGCCCTGCTCGGTCATGAGCAGGCTGGTGTGCATGACTATGCCGGACAGGTTCTGCTGCGCGGTGCCGATGGGTCCGAGCCCCTTTGTACTGGGATGATGGGTATAGTTCAGGTAGGTCGTATCCTGAATGGCAAAGAGCCGTTTGTGCCCCTGGGCCCGCTCCCGCGTACGGCGATAATGGGGCGCCCGGATCTTCTCGGCGGTCGTTTTGGCATTGTCGAAGAGCCGGTAGGCGGCCTTGGTGTCGGCCCAATCCGCACAGGCCTGATTGATCGACACCGAAGGCCTGGCCGCCAGTTTGGCGCCGGTGTCGAGCAGTCGCCGGTCCAGGCGCTTGTCGCCCAGCGCCATGTCGTGCAATTCATGCACAAGCCAGGTGGAGAGTTCATCGACCTCAGGGAGGTCTGGGATTGCTTCCGTATCCATCGGGGGGCTCCTCTTCAATGGCTTCGATGGGGTAAAAGGTTATTTGATCAGCATCCTTCTGCTAATCTCACGGCACTTGTGGGTAAAGGTAAGATGCGAAGGGGAGGTGTCGCGCAGCGACGGAGGGGTAGACCTGTCACAGCACGGGACTCAATCACGTAACCACCCATTTCGTCAAGATGATGACCGCGGGCCGTTGTTGATTGCATGCACGCTTCCCCGCTCCACGTCCACACCTCCACATTCACTCGCGAAAGGCCGGGTGGACGGCGGCCACCTCGACGGGCGCATCGTGCGCCAGGGCGTGATGCCCCGCCACCGCCACCGTATCCCCCGGCGCGACGCCTTCGACCAGCACCACGTAGTCGCCCGACTGCGGGCCGGGGGTCACGTACTGCCATTGTGCCCGCCCGCCCCGCACGACGAACACCAGGTCCCGCCCCTGCCGCACGAGCACGGCTTCGGCAGGCACCACCAGCCGGTCGGGAAGGCGCCGGGTTTCCAGGGCCACATAGGCGAAGAGCCCGCTGAGCAGGCGGCCGCCGGGGTTGGGCACGGCCACCGTCACCCGCCCCGCCCCCGTCTTCGTGTCGACGCGGGGGTTGATGGAATGGATGGTGCCGGTGACGACGGTGTCCGCCAGGGCGGGCAGGCGCACCTGCGCCGTGGCGCCGCGCCGCAGGTGGACGATGTCCGATTCCAGGGCGTCCACCTCCACCTTCATGCGCCGGTCGTCGAGCAGGGTGAGCAGGGCCTGGCCGGGGGCGACGTGCTGCCCCACCTCGGCCTGCAGGTCGGCCACGCGCCCGGCGAACGGCGCGGTGATGCGGGTCCGGCTCAGCTGGAGGCGGGCCTGCGCCACCCGCTGCTCGGCCTCGGCCAGGCCGGTCACGGCACGCTGCACGGCCTCGCGCATCGTCCCGCCCAGCAGCAGGGCCGCCTCATAGCGTCGCCGTGCGGCCTCCAGCTCGTCGTCCGAGAGGGCGCCCTCGGCGTGGGCGGCCTGTGCGGCCGTCCAGGCCCGGCGAGCCTCGGCCAGCCGCGTCGTGTCGACGGCGGGGACCCCGTCGCGGCTGAGCTGGACGGCGTACTCGCTCCGGGCCTTGAGCAGGGCCGCCTCGGCCTCCTCCAGCCGGAGGCGGGCCTCCCGGTCGTCCAGGCGAAGGAGTTCCTGGCCCGCCGTCACATAGTCCCCTTCCTCGACCTGCCGCGCCACCACCCGGCCGCTCGTCTCGGCGCTGAGCACCGCCTGCCGCCAGGGGGCCAGCCGGCCCGTGGCCTCGGCCCGCAACGGAAAGGTCACGGGCGAGACGACCACCGCCTCGACGGCCACGGGCGGCGCGGCGGCATGGGCGTCTTCGGGGCGCCCCGCCTCGTCCCCCTGCCCCGTCAACACCGGCCAGAAGGCGTACGCCAGCAGCCCGCCCACCGACAGCACCAGCAGCCCCGCGGCCACCTGCCAGCCCCGCACCCGCCGCCTCCGGGGCGCCTCCTCCCTCGACGCTACCGAAGAAACACGTTCCATGATGTGCCGCCTTTTTGAACCTTGCGAAATCCACCGGCACGGCTGGCCCACCCTTTCCCCCAGACACCCGGCCCCGGCGAAGGTTTCCCCACCGGCTCAGGCCGCCCCACGCAGTGCCTCGGGCAGCCGGTAGACGACGACCTGGGCCCGCGTGCGGTCGGCGCCCACGATGCGGTCCGCGCCGATGTCCTGGATCCAGACGTTCACGGGTAGCCGGACGGCGGCCCGCACCGCCCCCTCGGCGTTGAAGACGAGCCAGGGCACGGTTCCGGCGCCGTGCTCGGGCGTGAGCCGCACCCACACCGTACCGCCCGGCCCGAGCACGAAGGTGGAGAACGCCGGCTTGTACTCGGGCAGCGAAACACCGGTCGCGTTGAGCATGCGCACGAGGTCTTCGTCGCGCAGCAGCGAGTCCCGCTCGGCCCGGGAGACCGGTTGCGGCGGCAGGTCGTACGTGATGACGGTGCGGCGCGTGCCCGTGCGCCAGTCGATCCGTTCGAGCGCCAGCCGCTCCGTCCAGCCGTACCAGAGCGCACCGCCGGGCTCCGCCTGTATCCTTGCCCCCCGACCAAACGGCTTGGTCCGAACGTGGATACTGCCCCCCTCTCGGAGCACGATCCGCTCGATGTCCGGCGAGACCAGCAGCGTGTCCGGACGGCGCGTGCCGTCGTAGCCGATCAGGTGGACAAACGTTAGCGACTTACTCTGCTGATCGTCTCGTGGCGTGAAGACGTGCGCGTAACGAACCAGCAACCCCTCCGGAACGGCCCCCAGCAGATCACCGGGAACGGTCCGACCTTCTGCCTGTACGGTGATCGACCGCACGAAAGCACCCTCCGAATCGAAGACACTGATACGACGGAGCGCCCGGTCGTGCACATAGAGCGAGTCGTTCGGCCCCAGGGTCAGGCTGCTGATCATCTGGAACTCGCCCGGCCCTTCTCCCTTCTGCCCGATCTGCCCTGCCGGCCGGCCATCCGCCTCGAAGACGTGGATCGTGCCCGCGTCCCAGTCGGCCACGAGCAGCCGCCCCTGCCCGTCGAGGAGCGCGCCGGCGATATAGCCGAAGATCAGGTCATCCTCCTCCTCGCCCAGCCGGAAAAGCGGCTCCGGCACCAGCGTATCCGGCGGCGCCACATCCGGGGAACGGGTAGACGTTTCGGCGCGGCAGCCTGCCAGCAACAGCACCGACAACAGGGCGCTTCGTCCGATGGTCATCATGCCTCAAATCTCGAGGTGAGAACATGCCTTGCTCACCCAGTAGATAACGTTTCCTTTCTGGAAATTCGCACACATGAACTCTTTTTTTCGGCTTCGGATGAATGCCTCCAGCCGGACAGGTTCGTCGCTCGAAGCCGTGCCGGAACCGCTCAACTTCCTTTCCCGCCCGGCAACCTTCCGGCCCGTCCGTCGTCCTTTGCCCTTCCGACCGCCGCTAACCACTGCCTCGATGAAGCCCGTCCTCGTGCTAGCCCTGGCCGCCTGGGCCGTCCTGACGCCGGTCCTCACGGGCTCGCCGGACGTGCGTGCCCAGCCCGCGCCGGAGGGTCGTGCCGCCACCGCGCCCACCTGTATCTACCGGGCCGAACCCCGCGTGGCCGGCTATGCCCGCAAGGCCGCCCTGCCGGCAACCCGCCCACGCACGGCCACCTTCGACGTCCGCTTCATCGACGAAAACCCGTCCGATCCCTGGCCGGAGGAAGCCCGCGCCGCGCTGCTGTACGCGCTCGACCTCTGGGCCAGCTTCATCGTCTCCCCCGTCCCGATCACCATCGAGGCCACCTGGGCCGACCTGGGCAGTTGTACGGGAGGCGCCTTCACGCTGGCCCAGGCCGGGCCGACCACCCTCTGGCGCAACGTGCGGCAGGCGCCGTTCCCCGACACCTGGTACCCGGCCCCCCTGGCCGAGGCCCTGCACGGCGCGGACCTCAACAACGGCGAGCCCGACCTGGCCGCCGCCTTCAACCGGCGCTGCGGCCCCTCCGGGCAGAACCGCTGGCACTTCGACCCGAACCGTACACCGCTCCCGGACCGGCTCGACTTCGTCACCGTGGCGCTGCACGAGCTGGCCCACGGCCTCGGCTTCCTCGGCTCGGCCGCCGTGGACGACGGGCGCGACGGCAACGGAACCGAATGTGACGGCACCGGCGGCCACGGCTGCCTCGGCTTCGACGACGGCACCCCCGCCGTCTTCGACCGCTTCCCCGAGGACGGCTTCGGCACCCGCCTCGTGGCCCTCCCCAGCCCCTCGGCCACGCTCGGCGAGGCCCTCACCGGCCGGCGCGAAGGGCTGTTCTTCGGCGGCCCGCTGGCCGTCAGCGCCTACGGCGACCTCCCGCCGCCCCTCTACGCCCCCGCCCGCTTCGACGCCGGCAGCAGCTACGCCCACCTCGACGAGCAGACCTTCAACGACACGCCCGACGCCCTGATGACGCCCTCGCTTGCCCAGGCCGAGGTGCTGCACCATCCCGGCGAGGTCACGTGCGGCCTCATGGCCGACCTCGGCTGGACCGTCACGGCCGCCTGCAGCCCCCGGGCCGGCAAGCCGCCGCCGCCCGACCGCACCTTCACCCTCTCCGGCGTCTTCCCCAACCCGTTCACCGGCGCGGCCCGGCTGCTCCTCACCCCCGGCGACAGCGAACCCCTCACCGTCGACGTCTACGACGCACTGGGTCGCCACGTGGCCCGCCTGCACGAGGGCCCACTCACGCCGGGCCTGCCCCGCCTCTTCACCCTCGACGGCACCCGCCTGGCGGCCGGCGTCTACTTCATCCGCGTCTCCGGCCCGACGTTCACCGCCACCCGCACGGCCGTCCGCCGCTGAATCCGGCTCCGACCGTGCGCTTCACGAACCCATCATCGCGTGCAGGCGCGCCCGCGGCGCGTCAACCGGTAAGGGCACGAGTGCGCCTCCCTGCCCCTAGCGGCATGTAACAACTTGGCGTTCATCCAAGTAAATGAGGCCGCCAGAGTCACCGAGATAACCGAGTCTGATGCGCCACAGAATTCGATTGGGAAGCGCTGTGCCACATCAGCTGCAGCGCCTTATCAGGCAACAGCCTCTTGGCTTTCGCGGACGATGATGACTCCCCCGATGTCTTGATCGGGTGGCTCGGCAAGCTCACCCGAAAGAAGTTGTGAAACATGCATCGGCGGATCTTCCGCTAGGTCAAGGTTATTGTAGATCTCGCGAAGATCTGCGAGTTCATCAGAGTCGAGTTCTTCATCCTCAGATGCTTTCATGGAAATCTCGTTTCGCCGGATAACCTCGTGCCAGAAACTCCTCGCACGGCTCGGCAGATCGGTAACGCCGTAGCCTGAACAGCATACAAGACAATGCCAAGGGTAGAAGTGAGGCCTCACCGAACTCAAGTCAAGAACGTTGCCTTGGAGCCGAAGCTGGCGAACGTCAAAAGCTGACATTAGGCTGCAGCCAAAGAACTCCGGGGCAATACCAAAGGTCAGACAACAGAAAAGTTGAGAATGCAGATCCCCATTCCAATGTGAATAGAGACAGTAAAGGGGCACAAGCGGGACCTTACTGCGCAGAGCGTTCACGATAAGGCGGTCACTCTGGTACAACTTGCTCTTTGGGCTCTTGTAATGCAGATGCTCAAATTTGTTCGTGTTAAGATTTATGACCTTCGCCTGAACGCGAAACCCAAACCAGTGCCTGCTTGAGCCGGTAAGCCACCATTCCCAATCTGCGCCTGTTTTGCCCTCTTCCGGCTTTGAAAACGTCTGGGTTACGATTTGTAGGTGATGTCGCTTCTTCAATTCCAACACGTTGATATCGGTGATTGTCTCTTCCCCAGGTTGATACTGGACCAAACGAGCGGATGACAAGAGATTCCATGTCTTATATGCAAGGTAACGGAACGTATTGCAGACGGCATTCATAGGGTGTCACACTAGGCTGTGTCTGAAAAATGGAGTTTGAAGATACGCCGTATGCAGGCGAGTTTGACCATCGTCAGATAATGTCGCGCCAGCTTCTCATAGCGCGAAGCCAACCGACGGCACTCCTTCAAATGACCGATCAGGCGCTCGATGACGTTGCGGCGCCGGTAGCGCACCGGGCAGGCCGGCTCTGGCTCCGGCACCGCCTTGCTCCGACGCTTCGGAATCACCGGCTCAATGCCCTGCCCGCTCAAGTACGAGCGGATCGCCGCACGATCATAGCCGCGGTCGGCCACGAGCACCTTCGGTCGCGCCGGCACCGTGACCGCTTCGAAGGTCGGGGCGAACTGCGGGCTGTCGTGGCATTTTCCCGCACTCAGGTGCACCGACAACGGCGTGCCGCACCCGTCGCAAACCAGGTGCACCTTCGTCGTCAAACCGCCCCGACTGCGCCCGAGGGCCTGCTCGGCGGCGTTGGTCCTGGCATCAGTGCCCGCCTTTTTTTTCGCCCCGGCGGCGGCCCGTTGGGCGCGCACCGTGGTCGAATCAGCAACCAGGTTTCTAAGTCCAGCGTGCCGTCGTCGAGCAGTTGCAGTTGAAGCGACTCCAGGACGCGGTCAATCGTACCATCTCGGCTCCATCGCCGGTACCGGTCGTAGACGGTCTGCCAGGGGCCGAAGCGCTCGGGCAGATCGCGCCAGGCGGCGCCGGAGCCGAGCACCCAGAAGATGCTGTTTAGGATCGTGCGGTCATCGCGCCGGGGCCGTCGTCGGCGGGTGGTCTTCGCTTGTGAAAGAACGTCTTTGATCAGCGCGAACTGGTGATCGGAAAGCTCGTAGCGTCGGGCCATTGTCGTGCTTCTTGGTGCTGGCCCAAACTACGAAACCCTATTTTTCAGACAAAACCTAGCATTCTGCGGCTAACGCTCCGGTTCAGCGGCGGCCGGCAGCCCGTCCGCTGCAACCGGTTGTTATGCCGCGCTGTACGCGGCACGTCACGAGTGCCAACCTTCCTGTGACCAATACGCCGACCACCATGCACGAAGCGATCCATCCTGGCGCAACACCTCGATAGCTCGTTGGTCGAGTTCGATTCCTTTCTGCGACCAGTACTCACGGAGTGTGCTGAAAACAACTGAAACGAGTTTGTTCATCGGAACACGGTATGTTTCGAGTAGCGCTTGTTCACATATACTGGCTGCCACCGCTTCGCGAAGGTTCGTGAATGCTTCATGGGCAAACTCGAAGACGACCTCCTCCGTTGTGATGCCGAGTGCTTGGCCATCAACGCCGTACACTTCTTCGACCAAGCCCCTAATAGAACAACTGGCCATCAGCAAACGGTCGAGCGTCTCGCGAGCTAGGGCAACGACGCGGGCAGCATCAGGGGGATTACCGCGGCGGCGTAATAACCGCTGGAGCGTCCTCGCTACAATAAGCCATCTCGAAGCGGAACGATCGTCCATTTCTGTGGCAAGCTTTGCAAGCTGTTCTTCTAGTGTCGCTACGGACTCATCAAGCTGGTCCCCCCCCATTCGGGCCATCTCCGCGGCTGCCCACGAGCTATGGGATGGAGTTAACCCGGTTTGGTGGACTATCTTCCACTTACGAACAACGAAGAGGTCCCCATGCCACGAACACGTCCCGCGTATCCTACCGAGTTCCGCCAGCGACTCGTCGAACTGGCTCAGGCCGGTCGTAGCCCGCGTGAACTCGCTGAAGAATTTGAACCCTCCGAACAAACCATCCGCACCTGGATCAAACAAGCTGAGCGCGACGAGGGTACCCGCACCGACGGGCTCACCTCGAGAGAGCGCGAGGAGCTGCGCCAACTCCGCAAGGAGAACCGTCGTCTCCAGCAGGAGCGCGACATCCTGGCAAAGGCCGCGGCCTGGTTTGCTCAGGAGACGAACGTGATACCGAAGCGATCTTCACGTTCATAGACGCCCACCAGGCCGAATTCCCCATCCGCGTCATGTGTGCAGTCCTGGCGGTCTCCACCAGCGGCTACTACGCCTGGCGCAACCGAGTCCCTTCCCAGCGAGCCCGAGACGACGCGATGCTGACCGAGCAGATCCATGCCATCCACGCGTGGTCCCGCGGCACCTATGGCGCCCCCCGTATCCATGCCGAACTCAAGGATCAAGGCGTGCATGTGGGGTGCAAGCGTGTAGCTCGTTTGATGCGAGCAGCCGGCTTGCACGGCATTAGCCGCCGCAAAGGACCCACCACGACGCGGCGGAGGGAGGGAGCTAGACCCGCGCCGGATCTCGTCGAGCGGGATTTCACCGCGACCGAGCCGAACCAGTTGTGGGTGGCCGACATCACCTACGTGCCGACGGCGGCCGGCTTCCTGTACCTGGCTGTTGTGCTCGACGCGTTCAGTCGCCGTATCGTGGGCTGGTCGATGGCCAATCACTTGAGGACGGAGCTGGTGGTCGCCGCGTTGGAGATGGCGCTTGAGCAGCGGAAGCCGGAGGCGGTCATCCATCACTCCGACCAGGGGTCGCAGTACACCTCGATTGCCTTCGGGGTGCACTGTCGGGAAGCGGGTGTGGAGCCGTCAATGGGCTCGGTCGGTGACTGCTACGATAACGCCATGTGCGAGAGCTTCTTCGCTACGCTTGAATGCGAACTCATCGACCGTGAGGCCTTCGCGACGCGGGCCGAGGCGCGGATGGCGATCTTCGACTACATTGAAGGGTGGTACAACCCGCATCGGCGGCACTCGGCCCTGGAGTATCAGTCGCCGGTGAGCTACGAAAGAAGACACCAATCACAGGTCGCAGCCGAAAGCTGCTGACTGTCCACTAAAGCGGGGTAACTCCAGGGATGTAATTCCCCACTTACGGGCTTGGTCGTCTTGCACAGCTAGCTGCGACGCTAGGTTCAGGCCGTACTCTTGTTGGAGGATGTCACAGAGGGCTGACTGGAAGTTAGATGCAGAAGGCCTAGCTGACGGATCTGGAGCTAGCGCTCTATAAACGAGATCTCGCAGGCTCGCCGGTTGGAATTCGAGGTCCCTAGGTCCTGAGGTTGCCCATGTTTCCCACTTCCTAGCGCTCCACTTCTTTGCGAGGACTTCCGTAACATCACCCGCCGGATGTTTTCCAGACAAGAGCTCGCTAGCGATGACACCTACGGCGAAAATATCGCTCGCTTCCGGCACCACAGTATTGCGGAACCGCTCTGGGGCCAAATATGGGCGCCACGCGTGGTACGTCCCCCCACCCTGGGTCCAGATATCGGCCCAGCCCAGATCAGCGATGCGCGCTTGCCAGTAGTGAGCCTTGCTTGGAAAGCCTTTTCCATCAGGCAAAACGAAGCGCGCACGAAGATCGCTGAGCAGAATGTTATCTGGCTTCAGGTCGCCATGTCCCTGGAGGCCATGTTCGTAAAGCCACCGGAGACCGGAGCATATTTGTGCAAGGGCGATGAGGCGTTCCAGTAGCGACATCTTGATCTCACCCTTGACGCACGCCGAAAGGTTGCCCTCGCAAAACGGCATGCGTACCAGTGGCAGGACTTCGAACTCACCCGCGAGATCCCTAGGTGCGGGAGCGAACTCCAGTCCAAGAGCCGGCAAGACATGGTAGTGAAAGGGGATATTGAGCCAGAGCCTCATCTCGCGCTCAAACAGGTGCTTTAGGTCGCGGCCCCCAGGTTTCAGTTTCGCAGGGTTCAGAGTCTTGACGCAAACCCTCTGCGGAGAAACGTTGCTCTTCTTGGCTTCAAGGACGAACACGAGGCCATACGTCCCCTGCATGTGCCTCGTGGGTTCATAATAGTCTGGCCAACGCTTGCGGAGCCAGGACTCAAGGACCTCAACGATCATATGATACTCTCTCCGTTCCGGCGGCATAACATAGCATTATCCAACACGACGCATCTTATCCTACAATCTTTCTTTAAAAATTACAACGGGCTGCCTGCCTACAAGAACACTGCTGCCCCGTTTTTCTGGATCAGGGTGTCGGATAGCCGCCTCGTTCACGGCGCGTACTATCCAACAACACCGGTTGGCGGTGCGGCCGGTTCCAACCGCTTCGCGACTGCACAGATCAGATCTTCTGCTCCGCCCGGCCCCTTCCAGCCCCTCCCGACGCGAACCCTTCCCCGACTCGTTCGTTGTGTAAGGTTCCATCCGACCCGCCACACGAACCCCGGCCCCGGACATGCCCGCCTCGTTCGACACCCTCGCCGATCTCCTCCGCCGGCGCATCCTCGTGCTCGACGACGCCATGGGCACCATGATCCGGCCGCGTGCACTTCACGAACCCGCATTCGGCAGGCAGTAGCGCATCACGGCAGGCTCGGAGAACCAAGCAACACCGTCCCCACACCCGGCCTCCCGAGGCGACGCCACTTGTGAACATAGCCGTCACACGAGACGAAAAAGAGGGTGTCTGTGAGAAGCAAGGGCTTGCATGGCAAGTCATAGCGGATCGAATACTGGTACATACCATCCGCACTATCGTATACATCGATAAACACATCCATATTCGAATCATCCCATCTGGTGCATACGATGTATATATCTTCCGGCGAAACAGTCGCGATTACCTGAGATATTCTATTCCCTCCCTTCCTGTCTATGGTATAAGCATCCTCCTCAAACTTGACAACCGGAGGAAAGGGTGTTCCATCGATCGTTTCCACATAGAATCGCAACATTCCCTCAGGTGAGAAACTTGCAATTCTACCTCCATACAACCCCGCATATACAAAATAATCTCCATCCGGCGATGCATCGATGGTTCCTGCCAGTGCAATGGAACTAAAAAATTGATTTTCCACCAGTGTACCGAATTTTTGAACCTCGACAATTTCGTCGCCGTTCGCAGGGAGATCATAGAGTTTGAACAGCGTTGAATCGGGAAAGGAGAGCGAGGCCACGCGCCCTCGTCCAGTCATGGCAATCGCCCGGGGTTCGTCCTCGAAGAAATAGGTTTCGGATAGGGATCCATCGGCACGAAATCGTACCAGTTTTCTGTCCCCGGTATCAGCAACCCACACGGCTCCCAGAGAATCGACCATGAAATGAACAGGCTTGATAAATTCACCCGGCCCTCTTCCTTTTCCATTTCCATAACTCCGAATCAACTTCCCCTCAGCGGAAAATTCCTTGATTTTATGATCTCCGGCATCCAGAACAAATATACCTCCATCCGGATTTAGAGATAACGCCTGCGCATTGTAAACCTGATTCGTGTCGGCCACGATGCCGACATACTCATACAAATCCTTCAGCGTGCCGAGGATCTTCCTTTCTCGAACAGGCTGCTGTGACGGCTGCTGAACTTCAACCAGACCTCGGGCGGCATCTGAACAACCTGACAAGATGACCAGAGATAGCCAACACGCGATATAAAATGCACGAAGCGATACCATCACCCTATAAGCGATATTTGTTTCCACTTACTTATAATTAACCACATGTCCCTCCACAATAACCCTCATCACCATAACAAACTTCTCTCGTATCAGTCACCCTACAATTTATGATCCACCTACCTCCACAGACCACATTTCCAGAACCATCTATAATTGGTGGGCAATAGCGTGTATACGTCTCCCCACAAACACGCCCCAAAATTGCACCTAGACATCCACTACCACCCCCACCACCTCCACAGTCCGGCTCGCCCTCATTACAGGCAGCCCATACTGAATCCAAAAAGAGATTTTTGAATTCATATTCCACCGGGATTGGGCCTGATACAAGCAAACACAGAAACACAACCGTGCATACAACCCATTTGTGTTTCATGATGACGCACCTCCCGTTTTTCATTCACACCCGAACACGTGTCCCCGGCCGGCAGGGGTGTGGGCCGCGCAGCCAGTTGCACGGCAACTTTATTACACACACACATACACAGCTTGTCAAGAAACATATCCGTCTTCACCCCTTCTTAACAACACGGCACGCCCCCTCCCGGCGCGAACCCTTCCCCGACTTGTTCGTTGTGTAAGGTTCCATCCGACCCGCCACACGAACCCCGGCTCCGGACATGCCCGCCTCGTTCGACACCCTCGCCGATCTCCTTCGCCGGCGCATCCTCGTGCTCGACGGCGCCATGGGCACGATGATCCAGCGCCACTACCTCACCGAGGACGACTTCCGCGGCGCGCGCTTTGCCGACCACGGGCAGCCGCTGCGGGGCAACAACGACCTGCTCTCACTCACCCGACCCGACGTCATCCGCGACATCCACCGCGCCTACCTCGACGCCGGGGCCGACCTCATCGAGACGAACACGTTCAACGCCACCGCCATCTCGCAGGCCGACTACGGCACGGAGGCGCTGGCCTATGAACTGAACGTGGCCGCCGCCCGCCTGGCCCGCGAGGCCGCCGACGAATACACCCGCCGCACCCCCGAGAAGCCGCGCTTCGTGGCCGGCGCCATCGGGCCGCTCAACAAGGCTCTCTCCCTCTCGCCCGACGTCGAGAACCCCGGCTTCCGCGCCGTCACCTTCGACGAAGTCCGGGCCGCCTACGCCGAGCAGGTCGCCGGCCTCGTCGACGGCGGGGTGGACGTGCTCCTGGTCGAGACCGTCTTCGACACGCTCAACGCCAAAGCCGCCCTCTTCGCCATCCAGGAGCATTTCCGGCGCACGGGGCGCGTCCTGCCCGTGATGGTCTCCGGCACCATCGTCGACCAGAGCGGGCGGACGCTCTCGGGGCAGACGCCCGAGGCCTTCTGGATCTCCATCGCGCACGCGCCGAACCTGCTCTCGGTGGGGCTCAACTGCGCCCTCGGCTCGGCCCAGATGCGGCCCTTCCTCGAAGAACTCGCCGGCGTGGCGACGGTCTTCACCAGCCTCTACCCGAACGCCGGCCTGCCGAACGAATTCGGCGGCTACGACGAGACGCCGGACTTCATGGCCGCGCAGATCGACGCCTACGCCCGCGACGGCTTCCTCAACCTCGTCGGCGGCTGCTGCGGCACCACGCCCGAGCACATCCGCGCCCTGGCCGAGGTGGCCGCCCGGCACGCGCCGCGCCGCGTCCCCGAGCGTCCCCGCACCCTCCGCCTCGCCGGCCTCGAACCGCTCGTCTTCCGCCCCGGCCTCAACTTCGTCAACATCGGCGAGCGCACGAACGTCACCGGCTCGCGGCGCTTCGCCCGCCTCATCCGCGAGGAAAACTACGACGAGGCCGTCTCGGTGGCCCGCCAGCAGGTCGAGAACGGCGCGCAGATGATCGACGTGAACATGGACGAGGCCATGCTCGACGGCGCCGCCGCCATGACCCGCTTCCTCAACCTGATCGCCGCCGAGCCCGACATCGCCCGCGTGCCCGTGGTCCTCGACTCGTCGAAGTGGGAGGTCCTCGAAGCCGGGCTGAAGTGCGTGCAGGGCAAGGCCGTGGTCAACTCCATCAGCCTCAAGGAAGGCGAAGACGTGTTCCTCGAACAGGCCCGGAAGGCGCGGATGTACGGCGCCGCCGTCATCGTGATGGCTTTCGACGAACAGGGGCAGGCGGACACCTTCGCGCGCCGCATCGCCGTGTGCGAACGCGCCTACCGCCTCCTCACCGAACAGGCCGGCTTCCCGCCCGAGGACATCATCTTCGACCCCAACATCTTCGCCGTCGCCACCGGCATCCCGGAGCACAACCGGTACGCGCTCGACTTCCTCGAAGCCACCCGGTGGATCAAGGCGAACCTGCCGCACGCCCGCGTCTCCGGCGGCGTCTCGAACCTGTCGTTCTCGTTCCGCGGCAACGACCGCGTGCGCGAGGCCATGCACACGTGCTTCCTCTACCACGCCATCCAGGCGGGCATGGACATGGGCATCGTCAACGCCGGGCAGATCGCCGTGTACGAGGAGATCGAGCCCGAGCTGCGCGAGCGCATCGAGGACGTGCTCTTCGACCGGCGGCCCGACGCCACCGAGCGCCTGGTGGACTATGCCGAGCGGCTCAAAGAGAAGGGCGGGGCGACGGCCGAGCGCGACGAGGCCTGGCGGCAGGCGCCCGTCGAGGAGCGCCTCCGGCACGCGCTCGTCAAGGGCATCACCGACTACATCGAGGCGGACGTGGAGGAGGCACGGCAGGCGTACCCGTCGCCGCTCGACGTTATCGAGGGGCCGCTGATGGACGGGATGAACGTCGTCGGTGACCTCTTCGGGGCGGGCAAGATGTTCCTCCCGCAGGTGGTCAAGAGCGCCCGCGTGATGAAGAAGGCCGTGGCGTACCTGACCCCGTACATCGAGGCCGAGAAGGCCCGCCGGGCCGACGACCGCCCGCGCGCCAAAGTGCTCCTGGCCACCGTCAAGGGCGACGTGCACGACATCGGCAAGAACATCGTCGGCGTGGTGCTCGGGTGCAACAACTACGAGGTGATCGACCTGGGCGTGATGGTGCCGGCGGACCGCATCCTGGCCGAGGCCCGGCGGCACGGCGCCGACCTGATCGGGCTGAGCGGGCTCATCACGCCGTCGCTCGACGAGATGGTGCACGTGGCGAAAGAGATGACGCGCGAGGGCTTCACGGTGCCGCTGCTCATCGGCGGCGCGACGACCTCGAAGGTGCACACGGCCGTGAAGATCGCGCCGCACTATGCCGGGCCGGTCGTCCACGTGCTCGACGCCTCGCGGGCCGTCGCGGTGGTGAGCCGCCTCACCTCGGACGACGCCCGCGACGCCTTCGTGGCCGAGGTGGTCGCCGACTACGAGGCCGTGCGCCAGGCCCATGCCCGCCGCACCGACCGGACGGCCTACCTGTCGCTCTCCGAGGCCCGCGCCAACGCCTTCACCTCCGACTGGGAGGCCGTGCCCATCACCACGCCCCACCGCCTCGGCGTCACCGTCCTCCGCAACTTCCCCCTGGAAAAGCTCCGCCGGTACATCGACTGGACGCCCTTCTTCCAGGCCTGGGAGCTGCGCGGCAAGTACCCGGCCCTCCTCGAAGACCCCGAGAAAGGCCCGGTGGCCCGCAAGCTCTTCGAGGACGCCAACGCCCTGCTCGACGAGCTCATCGCCGGCGGGCTCCTGACGGCGCACGGCGTCTTCGGCCTCTTCCCCGCCCACGCCACCGGGGACGACATCGAGGTCTACACCGGCGAGGATCGCACCGAGGTGGCCGCCGTGCTCCACACGCTCCGCCAGCAGGCCGCCAAGACGCCGGGCCGTCCCAACCGCGCCCTGGCCGACTACGTGGCCCCGAAGGCGAGCGGCGTGCCCGATTACGTGGGCGCCTTCGCCGTCACCGCCGGCCACGGCGTCGACGCCCTGGTGGCCCGGTATGAGGCCGAGCACGACGACTACCGCGCCATCCTCATCAAGGCCCTGGCCGACCGGCTGGCCGAGGCCTTCGCCGAGCACCTGCACGAGCGCGTCCGCAAGGTGTACTGGGGCTACGCGCCGGACGAGGCCTTCACGAACGAGGACCTGATCGCCGAGCGCTACCGGGGCATCCGCCCCGCCCCCGGCTACCCCGCCCAGCCGGACCACACCGAGAAGCGCATCCTGTGGGACCTGCTCGACGCCGAGGCGAACACCGGCATCACCCTCACCGAAAGCCTGGCGATGCTGCCGGCCGCCTCCGTCTGCGGCCTCTACTTCGCCCATCCCGAGGCGGCCTACTTCAACGTCGGCCAGCTCGGCCGCGACCAGATCGAAGACTACGCCCGCCGCAAGGGGATGCCCGTCGAGGAGGTGGAACGCTGGCTGACCCCCCGCCTCAACTATACGCCCGAGCACGAACGAGAGACGGCCGGGTGAGGAGAAGGAGTCGCCGCCGGCCCGGGCTGAAGCCCGTGGCTACCGTACCTCCAGGGGAGCCGGGCCCCTTCACGGGCGCGCCCGGGCCGCCCGACGTCTCAAACCCGGAACAGGTACTGCAACTTGAAAAAGATCTGCCGCCCGGTCGGATAGTATCCGGCAAAAAACCCCCTCGCCTCCTCCCGGAAATCCCGGAAATCGTGCGTCGAACCCAGGTACAGGGCCGTGAACGGATTGACCTTGTACGTCAGGAGCGGATCCACCTCCAGCGTCCGGGCGAAGTCGTTGTACTGCGTGACCAGACGGAGGAAGAGGCGTCTGGTGAACTGGTAGCTGGTGCGGACCCGGAGGATATAGCCCGAAAACACCTCGTCGCCGGTATCCCTATCCGTCAGGCGGGCAAATGTGAAGTTGGGCTGTAGAGACAGCCGTGTGCCCGGTTTGACCGCTCCCCAGAGCTCCAGGTTGAGCACGCGCCCCATCGTCGGCTCCGCCAGGTTGCGGGCAATGGCCGTCCCCACACTCACGAAGCCTCCGAGACGCACCGGATCGCTGAAATTCGATTCGACGACGGCATCCATCCGGCGCAGGCCCCGGAAGTCCTTTCCGGCGAAGCGCTCGTTGCTGAAGACCAGCACCCGCACACGCGCATAGGTCTGCCCCTTCATCTGCGCCTGCACACCCAGCCGGAGAAACTCGTCTTTTCGCTGCTTCTCAAAGTTCCAGAAATAGCCGGCCAGCAGTTCCGGCGAGAGGCGTTGCAGAAAGCCCTTCTCCAGGTAGAACGTGTACCGGGTGAAGAACATGGCCTGGTGGATGTTGTTCTGCGTCACAAACCCGTTGGCGGCGCGGAAGGTGGGGCTCCGGCCCGTATACCAGAGATCGAAGTTCCAGTGGCGGGCATTCCGCCGGAAAGCCGTATAGGCGGCCCAGCCGTTGTAGGTCTCCCCGTCGAAGGCCGCCGTGCGGGTACCGTCGAACGTGCGTTCGCCGGCCTGCTCCGAGAGCCCGGCATCGGTGCCCTCGGCGGTGCGGCTGCCTACAAGCTGGGCCTGCAGGGAATAAACCCGTGAGAGGCGCAGGCTGGCATCCAGCGAGACCGTCGAGCCGGCCATACCGGTGCCCGTGAAGCGCCGGTCCGTCACCATCGCCCCGACGAACGAGCTCGACCCGAACGTATGCTTGACGCGCAGCAGGTTGCTCACGCTCTCGCCCGCCTGCACGAACCGGCTCTCCTCCTCGAACGGCAGGATGACGGGGCTGTCCTGGTCCACGCCCCCCACATACGAGAAGCTGGTCCGGTCGAAGCGTCCCGTCAGCTTGGCCACGGCGAACGGGTTGTTGATCGAGCGGGTATAGACCGTCTGGATTTCCTGCGCGAACAGTTCCGAACCTTCCTGAAAGAAAGGCCGGCGTTCGGGGAAGAAGAGCGCGAACGTCGTGTTCACATCCACCTGGGCGGCATCCGACTCGATCTGGCTGAAGTCCGGATTGACGGCCACGTCGGCGATAAGGTTGGAGGAGAACGCGTATTTGGCGCTGAAGGAGGGATCCACGGTGAGGCGTCCCTGGGCCAGGCCGTCGGCGGGACGCGCTTCGGAGGCGAGCGTGCCGGCCTGCGAACCGGTGATGGCCGGCAGCAGCTCGAGCCGGCCGGCCGGCGCGGCTCCTTCGATGCCTTCGATGCGGCCCAGCTGGCAGAGCCAGCACGGATCGTCCCGGTCGATGGCGGCCCACGAATACGTGTTGCGGCTCTCGCGCGGGCGGGTGATCCAGAAGTTGATGTTCCAGCTTTGCACGGGCCGGGCCGGGAAACGCAGGCTGCGGAACGGGATGGCCATCTCCACCTGATAGCCCGTCCCGGTAACCTGCCCGTCCGAGTGGAAGATGATGTCGAAGCCGTCGTCCTCGTCGCCTCCGTTGATGATGCGCGTGTCCCCCTGGATGCCGATGGGGTTCGAGGCAATGAAGTAGGCCCAGGCGTTCGTGCCGTAGGTGTCCAGGATGACCCCGACGTAATCGTCCTGCCAGATACGGTCGCGGTCGCTCATGTTCACCCGAACGGCCTTCGGGTCGTCCTGGATGAGAAAGGCGACGTAGAGGTTCTCGGCGTCGTAGGTCGTCCACACTTCGATGCCGATGGGGGGGCGGGTCTGGTCGCCGGGAAACGTCTCGGAGAAGTTGGTTGCCCGGACGGCCTCCTGCCAGCCCGCATCGTCGAGCACGCCGTCGATACGGATGGGCGCCGGGGCGGGGCGGGGCGCAAGCACCGGCCGCACGTTCGGCGTGAACGTGCCGGAATCAGCCAGCTGGTGCGGCACCGGCGACCGGGTGGTCTGTGCAAGAGACGGCAAGAAGGAAGCCACGGCCAGCACCAGGCAGGCCGCAAGGCGACGGTAGCACAGCGACGTCATCGCAAATGACCGAGAAGTGTGATGGAGACCGGAAACGAAGTGGATGGGGGATGAACCGAAGCGCGCCTTCGATGAGGGAGACCGCCCTTACGGGGAAACGATGCGCCGGTTACGGAGGTGTTAATTTTTTACCCCTGGCGTGCCGTGCCCCTTCCGCCTATATTGCGGCCCGGTGGGCTCGGAGGGACCTGCGTTGCACGCTGACATAGCGGTGGTCGATCACCTCGCGGGGACCGCACCGGATCTCGCATACGGCCCCTTCGAGCCATCCCGGTTCTCGAGCGGCCGTCCCGGCAACACGGGGCGGGCTTCAGAAAAACGTGGGGCCTCCCGCACGCCCCGACCCACCCCGAACAGCCCGTAGCTGCGGAAACGCTCCGGACGATGTCTTCCTCGCCTCTCGACCAACCTGCAACACGGGCGCACCTGGAGCACCTGGCCCGGACCGGGCACCTGTCCCCGGCGGCGCTGGAACGGGCCCTGCACCTGGCCGGGCACCGTCCCGATCCCGCAACATGGCGGCGGTTTGCCGACCGTATGCTGCTACTCCTTGGACTGGCCCTGCTTCTGGCGGGTATCATCTTCTTTTTCGCCTACAACTGGGCCGCCATGAGCCGCTTCGTGAAGTTTGCCCTGATCGAGGCAGCGCTCGCGGGTGCCGTGGGGGCGGCGTGGTTTCGGGGCGTGCACCGGCTCGGCGGGCAGGCCGCGCTCACCGGCGCCGTCGTGCTGGTGGGGGCTTTCCTTGCCGTCTTCGGGCAGGTCTACCCCACCGGTGCAGACGCCTACGAACTGTTTGGCCTCTGGAGCCTGCTCATATTGCCCTGGGTAACCATGAGCCGCTTTCCGGCCCTGTGGGTGCTGTGGCTCGCCCTGCTCGACGCGACGTGGCTGGCCTACCGGGCCCAGGTGACCGACCCGACCGGTGCCGCCTGGCCGGCAACGGTGCTGCCGCCGGCTGTCCTCCACCTGGCCGCGCTGGCGGCATGGGAGACGGGCGCGGCACGCGGGGTGGCCTGGCTACGGAAGCGATGGGCACCCGCCCTCCTGGCGGCCGTGGCCCTGGCGGCCCTTTCGGCCCCCGTCGTCGATGCGTTCTTCGCTGCGCGCGGCTTCGGTCTTCACCTCGGCGGGACACACGGCCTCGCGGTGGCACTCTACACCGCCGTTCTCGTCACCGGCCTGTGGTTCTACCGCAGCCGCCGCGACGTGCTCATGCTGGCGCTGTGGCTCCTGAGTGCCATCGTCGTCGTAACGGCCGGGCTCATCAAAACCATCGACGTCGAGGGGTGGGGCGCCCTGTTCATCGGGCTGCTCGTGGTCGCGCAGTCGGCGGCGGCGGCTGCGTGGCTGCGCACAGTGGCACGGGAGGGGGGCTCATGACGCCGCCCCGGCTCCGCGACGTGCTCGCACGGCTCCGGGCCGAGGGGCTGTACCGCGATGCCCCCGACCGCCCCCTGCCGGCGACCTTCGACGCCGAACCCGTCGACGACCCGTGGTACATACGGGCGCTCATCGCGGCCGGCGCATGGATCGCCGCGTTGCTCTTCATCCTCTTTCTCGTGGCCACGACAGCCCTGCGCAGTGAAGCGGCCACGCTCGGCACGGGTGCCGCCCTGCTGGCCGGCGCACTCGGGCTGCGCCATGCGGCACGGGGGTTGTTCCTCCACCAGCTCGCTTTCGCCCTGAGCCTGGCCGGGCAGGTGCTCCTCACCGGCGGGCTGGGCCGGATGCTGGACTGGGATGCCGCCGTCTGGGGCGCGGCCCTCGCCCTCGAGGTCCTCCTCATCGTCGCCTATCCGGATCCCCTGCACCGGTTCGTCTCCACCCTGCTGGCCGTGACGGCGGGCGCGGTGCTCCTCCACGCGCTCGAAGCCCTCCCCTTCGTTCACGTGCTCGTGCTCGGCGCAGCGGCGGGTGCTACGGGCCTGTGGGAGCGCGAAACGGCGCTCGTGCAAAGCCGGGCGGCCTCGCTCGTCCGGCCCGTCGCCTACGGGCTGGCGGGTGGCCTCCTCGGCCTGCTCACCCTCCCGGCGACCGGCGACGGGGCCTTCGCCGGCCTCCCCTGGTGGCCCTCGACGCTCGGCCTGGCGGTGGTGCTCGGGGTCCTCCTCTATCGCCTCCTGCACGAGACCGCCGCCTCCCTCGCCACCCGGGCGCGTCTCCTCACCGCCGTCGCCCTCCTGGTCCCGCTGACCTCCGACGCCCCCGGTCTCCCGGCCGCCCTCCTGGTACTCGTCCTCGGCTTCCGGCACGGCCGCCGCCTGCTCATGGGCCTCGCCCTGACGTTCCTGGCCCTCTTTCTCACCCTTTTCTATTACAACCTGAACCTCACGCTGCTGGCCAAATCCTTCCTCCTGATGGGCACCGGCCTCGCCCTCCTGGCCGTGCGCGCCTTCGGGTTGAAGGGCGCGGCCCGCCATCCGGAAGCTCCGAAGGAGGAGGCGGCGAACCGCCCGCCCCGCAGCCCCGCCGGTGCCAGTCGGATGGTGATCCTGGCGACCGGGCTGCTCGTGCTCGCCACGCTCAACCTGTTCGTGCTGCAGAAAGAGCGGCTTCGTACCACCGGCCGCACGCTGTTCGTCGAGCTGAGCGTACGCGATCCCCGTGCGCTGCTCCAGGGCGACTACATGGTGCTCCGCTATGCGCTTCCGGACACGCTCACGGCCCTGCTGGCCGGCACGGACCGCCGGAGCGGGCGGCTGGTGGTCCGCGTCGATGCGCGGGGCGTGGCCACCCCCCTGCGCCCGTACACACCGGGCGAGCCCCTGGCCCCGGACGAACACCTGCTCCGCTACCACCGTCGCGACGGCGCGCTCCTCCTCGGCCCCTCGGCCTTCTTCTTCCAGGAAGGCCACGCCGAACGCTACGCCGATGCCCGGTATGCCGAACTGCGCGTCGCCGGCGACGGCGAGGCCCTGCTCGTCGGCCTCCGCGACGCCGGCCTCCGGCCCCTCGGCCCCTGACTCCCCTCACCGGACGCTTCCGGTGCTATGCGACCAGGTCGTCGATCCACCGGAGCACCTCGTCCCGCCCGCGCCCGTCCTCGGCCGAGGTCAGGAGAACCGGCGCCTCACGCCCGGCCGCCTGCAACGCCCGCTGCACCGCCGCCACGGCCTTCTGGCGACCGTTGCCCGAAAGCTTGTCCGTCTTCGTCAGCAGGACGATGTAGGGGGCCTCGCTCTCCCGGGTGAGCAGCATCACCTCGCGGTCGAGGGCCGTGGGCGGGTGGCGGCTGTCGATGAGATGAAAAACCAGCCGCAGCGTCTCGCGCTCGGTCAGGTAGCGCCCGATGAGCCGCTGCCACCGCACGCGCTCGGTCCGCGCGACCTTCGCATAGCCGAAGCCGGGCAGGTCGACCAGGTAGAAGCGGTCGTCGACGCGGTAGAAGTTCAGCTCGCGCGTCTTGCCCGGCGTGCCGCTCGTGCGGGCCAGCGCCCGGCGCCCGGTGATCAGGTTGATGAGGGAGCTCTTGCCCACATTCGAGCGGCCGATGAAGGCCACCTCGGGCAGGCCGTCGTCGGGGAGGCCGGACCAGGCGGCCACGCCCCGGACGAACCGCACGTCACGCATCTTCATGGGTCTACCGCCCGTGGCGGGCTCGCGCCCCGGCGAACCGGGATCAGGCCGGCGCCAGGTGCTCCTTCACCGTCGCGCCGATGAGGGCGGGGTTCTTCACGACGACGGCCCCGGCGGCCTCGAGCGCGGCGAACTTGTCCTCGGCCGTTCCCTTGCCGCCCGAGATGATGGCGCCGGCGTGGCCCATGCGGCGCCCCGGCGGCGCGGTGCTCCCGGCGATGAAGGCAAAGACGGGCTTGGTCATGTGGGCGTTGATGTAGGCGGCGGCCTCCTCCTCGGCCGTCCCGCCGATCTCGCCGATGAGCACGACGGCCTCGGTCTGGTCGTCCGCCTGGAAGCGTTCGAGCACGTCGACGAAGCGGGTGCCGATGACGGGGTCGCCGCCGATGCCGACGGCCGTGCTCTGCCCGAAGCCCTGCCGGGTGAGCTGGTCGACGGCCTCGTAGGTAAGCGTCCCCGAGCGCGAGACGACGCCCACCGAGCCCGGCGTGAAGATCATCGCGGGCATGATGCCGACTTTGGCCTCACCCGGCGTGATGACGCCCGGGCAGTTCGGCCCGATGAGACTCGCCCCCTTCCGCTTCACGTAGTGATACACGGGGATCATGTCGCGGGCCGGGATGCCCTCGGTGATGCAGATGATGACCCCGATGCCGGCATCGGCGGCCTCCAGGATGGCGTCGGCGGCAAAGGCCGGGGGCACGAAGATGATGGACGTGTTCGCCCCCTCTTGCTCCACGGCCTCCGAGACCGTGTTGAAGACCGGCCGCCCCAGGTGCTTCTGCCCGCCCTTGCCCGGCGTGACGCCGGCCACCACCGGCGTGCCGTATTCGATCATCTGCTCGGCGTGGAAGGTACCCTCCTTCCCGGTGAAGCCCTGCACCACCAGGCGCGTGTGCTTGTCGACGAAGATGCTCATGTCGGAAGTATGGGTCGATGGTCCGGAGTGGAATTTGCCAAGTTAGGGGGTGCCGGGGAAAAGCAGAACCCGTTCCCTTGAAATTTTGGCCGAATCAGGCCGTCGTCGCCTGGTGTGCCACGGCCGCGCCGGCACGCAGCAGCCGTGCCTCCTCGAAGTGCGGGCCGAGCAGTTGCACCCCGACGGGAAAGCCCTCCGGATGCCGGCCGCCGGGCACCACGAGCCCGGGGATGCCGGCCAGGTTGGCCGTGACGGTGTAGACGTCGTTCAGGTACATCGAAAGGGGGTCGTCGAGCTTTTCGCCCAGGCGGAAGGGGGGTGTCGGCGTGGCGGGGGTCAGCAGCACGTCCACCGTCTCGAAGGCCCGCTCGAAATCACGGCGGATGAGGGTGCGCACGCGCTGCGCCCGGGCATAGTAGGCGTCGTAGTAGCCGGAGGAGAGGACGTAGGTGCCCAGCATGATCCGGCGCTTGACCTCGCTGCCGAAGCCCTCGGTGCGGGTCTGGGCGTAGAGCCGGTCGAGGAGCGACTCCTGGGCGTCGAGGCGAGCCCGGGCCTCGGCGGCGGCCGCGTCGTCGCCGGCCTCCTCGGCGGCCCGGAGCGCGGCCTCCAGCGCCTCCCGCTCGGCCTTCATCGCGCGGCGCACGGCCTGCTCGTCGGCGCGGTAGCCGTAACGTACCCCGTCGTACCGCGCCAGGTTGCTCGACGCCTCGGCCGTGGTCAGGATGTAATAGGTGGCGATGCCGTACGGGGTGTGGGGCAACGAGACGTCGCGCACGGTGGCGCCGGCGGTCTCCAGGCGCGCCACCTGCTGCTCGATGGCCGCGCGGATGCCCTCGTCCAGCCCCTCGCCGAAGTACTCTTTCGGGAGGCCGATGCGCAGGCCCGCCACGCCGCCGTCGAGGGCGGCGCGGTAGTCCGGCACGGGCACGGGGGCGCTGGTGGCGTCGTTGGGGTCCTGCCCGGCCATCACGGCCAGCACGGCGGCCAGATCGTCCACGTCCCGGGCGAAGGGGCCGATGCAGTCGAACGAGGAGGCATAGGCCACCAGGCCGTAGCGGCTGACGCGCCCGTAGGTGGGCTTGAGGCCCATCACCCCGCAGAAGGCCGCGGGCTGGCGGATGGAACCGCCGGTGTCCGAGCCCAGGGCCACGTGGCACATCCCCGCCGCCACGGCCGCCGCCGAGCCGCCCGACGACCCGCCGGGCACGTAGTCCGGATCGAGCGGGTTACGCACCGGGCCGAAGTGCGAGTTCTCGTTCGACGAGCCCATGGCGAACTCGTCGCAGTTCGTCTTGCCGATGAAGAGGACGCCGGCCGCACGCAGCCGCTCGATGACGGTGGCGTCGTAGAGCGAGGTGAAGTTTTCGAGCATGCGCGAGGCACACGTCACACGCTGCCCCCGGATGCAGATGACATCCTTGACGGCCACCACCATCCCGGCCAGCGGCAGGTCTTCGCCCCGGGCGCGGCGGGCGTCCAGCGCCCGGGCCTGCGCCCGCGCCCCCTCGGCGTCGACCGAGATGAAGACGTTCAGGCGGTCGTTCTCGGCCTCGATTTTTTCCAAAAAAGACGAGACCAGCGCCTCGCAACTGGTCTCGCCCCGTGCCAGCGCCTCGCGGGCGGCACCGTACGTGAGATACGTCATCCGTCGAACGTTGGACGTTGCACGTTATACGTTGCCCCTGTCAGGAAGCGGACGCCGTGCCGGACGAACCGGTCTCCTGCTTCGCCTCGGTGCGCGGCGTCGGCGTCTGTGCCGGCGGGCGCGGGGCCTGGATCTGCGGCGAATCCTCGACGGTCAGCTCGCGCTGGATGTCGCGCGTGGCGTCCTTGAACTCGCGGATCCCCTTACCCAGCCCCCGGGCGATCTCGGGAATGCGCTTCGCCCCGAAGATGAGCAGAATCGCCAGGAAAATGAGAATCAGTTCCGGCATGCCAATGCTACCCATGGCCATCACCTCGATGTCGTGTGGAAAAACGCGGCGGCACGGCCCCGGCGGGCGGCCGCCTCGACAGCGGCCCGGAAATCCGGCCGGCCGGCAAGATAACAGAGATTCCGGCCGCGGGGCGCGGAAATATAGCGAATTTCCGGGCCGTTTCCGTGCCCCTGCTTGGGTCTAATGCACGAGACGCGCCGGGGTTCTTCGACCCCGGAACAGGCCGCCCGCCGGATGAACTTTTCGTCATCTCCCCGCGGGCACCGGCTTTGGCCTTGCCCGCCCTGCCCGGGCCTTTACGCCATGCGTGTCGATGAGGCTTCGATCCAGGAGGCCAGTTCGTCTTCCTTGACACGTCCGGCAGCCAGACCTTCCATCATGCTCACCGTCGCCGCTTCGTCGGGAAGAAAACGATAGCCGTTCCGGAAGAGAAAGGCACGAATGGACAGGAGCGCCGTCCGCTTGTTGCCGTCCACGAAGGGGTGGTTGCGGGCAATCCCGGAAGCATAGGCGGCGGCCAGGGCGAACAGCGACACGGCCTCACCATAGGTCCAGCGATGCCGGGGCCGGGCCAGGGCACTGCGAAGCAACCCCTCGTCGCGCACCCCGGGTGCTCCACCGAAAAGCCGCACCGTCTCGGCATGGAGCATCCTGACCTGACCCGGCGTGAGCCACCGGGGCTCGTCCCGGCCGCCCTCGCTCATCGGGCCAGTTCGCGGAAAGCGTTCCGGTGAGAATGCATGAAGGCCCGTGCATCCTCCATCATCCCGGCGACGTCCGGATCACACGGGATCAGCAGGATGCCCTCGGGCGTGACGGATAGCTCGAACGCATCGCCCTCCTGCATCCTCATCGCCTCGGCGACCGACGCCGGGATGATGAACCCGAGGTCTTCCCCGAAACGGCGCACTTTCGTCTTTTCCGGCATATCGTTTCCGCGGATGATCTGCCATCATTCTGCCCGCGTTGTACCTGTTCCCGTTTGGCTTTGTTGCCATGAACGACCGGCCCCGTAACTGATGTTACGCAGTTAAGACCTGTGCGGTGGACGGCCTACCCCTCCGTCGCTTCGCGACACCTCCTTCGCAAGGGGAGAGGCTTTTCAGACCGCGTCGTGCCGAAACAAGCCCTTCCCCCTGGCCGCAGGCCGCACAGGGGGAAGTACCCCGAAGGGGGGATGGGGGTCGTTCTCTCCCGGTTCAGGGGGCCCGCTACGAAGCGAAAGGTGCGAAACGTGGAGGCCTGGTCGCCTGCAACGTAACATCAGTCCGTAACTGAAAACGCGCCGGATGAACTTTTCGTCATCTCCCCGCGGGCACCGGCTTCGGCCTTGCCCGCCCTGCCCGGACCTGCTATCTTTCCTCCGAAAAAAGTCTATGACCGCACCGCACCTCACGCGCGAAGACATCCTGGCCTGGCCCAAGGCCGAGCTGCACTGCCACCTCGACGGCTCGCTGCGCCTGAAGACGGTCCTGGACCTGGCGCGGCAACAGGGCAAGATGCACCTGCTCCCGGCCGATAGCGAGGAGGCGCTCGAGAAGATCCTCCGCCAGATCGACGACTCGCCCACGCTGGAGGCCTACCTGGCCTGGTTCCGGTACACCATTCCGCTGATGCAGACGCCGGAGGCGCTCCGCCGGGTGGCCTACGAGCTGGCCGAGGACAACGCCCGCGAGAACGTCCGCTACCTGGAGGTCCGCTACGGCCCCATCCTGCACACGGAGGAAGGGCTCACGCTCGACGAGGTCAACGACGCGGTGCTCGACGGGCTGAAGGCGGCCGAGCGCGACTTCGGCATCCGCACGGCGCTGATCGTCTGCGGCCTGCGCGACCGGTACGAGAGCGCGTCGCTGCAGCAGGCCGAGTTGGCCGTCCGCGCCCGCAAGAAAGGCGTCGTGGCCTTCGACCTGGCCGGCGGCGAGGCGGGCAACCCGCCCAAGCACCACCTCCATGCCTTCTACTACGCCCGCAACCACCTGCTCAACCTGACCTGCCACGCGGGCGAGTCGTGGGGGCCGGAGTCGATCCACCAGGCCCTCTTCTACTGCGGCGCCCATCGCATCGGCCACGGCATCACGCTCCATCGCGATCCCGAGCTGATGCAGTACGTCATCGACCACCAGGTCCCGCTCGAGATCTGCCCCACCAGCAACGTGCAGACCCACGTGGTCGACGGCTACGAGACGCACCCCATCCGCCTGTTCGTGGAACGGAGCGTCCCGGTGACGGTCAACACGGACAACCGCCTCTTCAGCCGCACCACGGTGACCGACGAGCTGTGGCGCGTTCACCGCTACTGCGGAATCCAGGCCGGGCAGCTCCGTGAGATCGCCCTCAACGGCTTCCGGTATGCCTTCCTCCACTGGGAAGAGAAGCAGGATCTCCTGCGCAGCGTCCTCGACGCCTTCCCGCTGCCGCCCTCGCCCGAAAGCCCCGTGTGGTGAGGGCGTTGTGCGTTGAACGTTGAGCGTTGTGCGTTGAACGCTGGGCGTTGCGCGTGAACGTTGGGCGTGCACGGCAAGCATCTTCCATCCTCAATTTGCAATCTTCCAACCCTCCCCCTTCCATGAACCAGACCGTCTATCCGGCCGCGTCGGTGCTGGGTGTGGTGGAGCTGCCGGCGGACAAGTCGGTGGCGCACCGCGCGGCGCTGCTGGCGGCCCTGGCCGACGGCACGTCGCAGATCGTCAACTACCCGGCCTCGGCCGATCCGCAGTCCACGCTGGCGTGCCTGCGCCGGCTCGGCGTGCGCATCGAGGAGGATGCGGAGGGGATCCTCCACGTGGAAGGCGTGGGGCTGGAAGGGCTGCGCCCGCCGGAGGGCCCGCTCGACTGCGGCAACTCGGGCACCACCATGCGGCTGCTGGCGGGTATCCTGGCCGGGCAGCCGTTCGAGTCCACCCTCACGGGCGACGCCTCCCTCAGCCGCCGCCCCATGGACCGCATCGCCGCCCCGCTCCGGCAGATGGGCGCCACGGTGGAGCTGACGGACGGCCACGCCCCCGTGCGCCTGCGCGGCGGGCGCCTCCGGGGCATCGAATACGTGCTACCCGTCCCCTCGGCGCAGGTCAAGTCGTGCGTGCTGCTGGCGGGCCTCTTCGCCGAAGGGACGACCACGGTGATCGAGACGCTCCCCTCCCGCGATCATACCGAGCGGATGCTGGGACTCGACGTGTTCGAGGACGGGACGGGCCGGCGGCATATCAGCATCCACGGTGGCCGGCGCATCGCCCCGCGCCTGTGGGCCGTCCCGCGCGACTTCTCGGCGGCTGCCTTCTTCCTCGTCGCCGGCAGCATCGCCTCGTCGGGCGAGCTGCGCCTGCCCGCCGTCGGGCTCAACCCCTCGCGCACCGCCTTCCTCGACGTCCTCCGCGCCATGGGGGCCGACGTCACGGTGGAAAACGAGCGCACACACGGCGGCGAGCCGCTGGGCGACCTGGTCGTCCGGCCCGCCCCGCTCCACGGCGTCACCGTAGGCGACCCGCTCATCCCCAACCTGATCGACGAGATCCCCGCGCTGGCCGTGGCCGCCGCCTGTGCCGAAGGCCGCACCGTCATCCGCGACGCCGCCGAGCTGCGGGTCAAGGAAACCGACCGGCTGGCGGCCCTGGCCACGAACCTCCGTGCCCTCGGTGCCGCCGTCGAGGAGCAGCCGGACGGCCTCGTCATCGAAGGCGGGCGGCCCCTCCGCGGCGCCACCGTCGAGAGCTTCGACGACCACCGCATCGCCATGGCGATGGGCGTGGCCGCCCTCCGCGCCACCGGCCCCGTCACCATCACCGGCGCCGCATGCGCCCGCGTCTCGTTCCCCGGCTTCTGGGACCTGCTCCGAAGCGTGACCGGGCGCTGACCGTCCGCCCACGGGTCGAAAAGTTCCTTTTTCCGGCCGGAAACGGCACTATTCCCGGGATCGCATTTTTTTTTGACGCACCATGACCCTTTTTGCCCCGGAAAAACGCTATATAGGAGTAGACACATCTCCTAACGCAGCTCCAGCGACGGCGGGAGGGCGGGCGCTCGGGTGGGGAGCGCACGCCCTCCCGCTTCGCCAACCGGCACGTCCGGTGCCCGCGGGCGGCCGTTCACACCACCCCTTGCGACACGGCCCGGCAGCTCGCCGCACCCGTTTCCACCGTCCACCGCTCGACGCTGCCGGTCTCCGTGTCGTATACGGCAAAGGTGGGGGGCACGGGCACGGGACGCCCCCGGTCGAACCGGACGCCCATGATCGGGCCCGGGTTCAGCAACAGCACCCGGCGGTCGCCGGCAACCTCCCGGCTCACCTCCCACACATGATTGTGCCCGAAGCACACGACGTCGAACCGGCCGGAGGCAGCCAGATCGCGGGCGACGTCGTCGAAGTGGTGCACGGCGAGGAGCCGGCCGCCGCGCTCCAGACGGGCGAACTCGCCGTGGAGCCGCACCCGCTCGCCGTAGGACTGGGCGATCCGGGTGATCCGGAAGGTGTCGGCGTCATTGTTGCCGAAGACCACGTGGATCTCGCCGGCAAACCCGTCGGCGAGGCGCTTCATGACAAAGGGGGAACACAGATCCCCGCAGCAGATCAACACCTCCACCTCTTCGAGCACCTCCAGGGCGGCGTCGAGGTGCCAGAGGTGGTCGTGCACGTCGGAGAGGACGGCGAGCCTCATGCGCTTCGGAAGGGATCGAGGGATTGAGGAGGACCTTCAAAAATACGGCGCCGCGATCCGGAAACAACCGGGCGTTTCTTTTGCGCGTATCGTGTATCTTCTACCCGTGAACGTTTCGTCTTTTCCCGAATGCAGGTTCATGAAATATCGATGGGCGCTGCGCCCGGTGGAGAACCCGGACGCCGTGGCGCGACTGCAACGTGAACTCAACAACCTGCCGGAAGCGCTCGCGCGGGCGCTCGTGCTGCGGGGCATCGAAACCTTCGAGGCGGCCCGGCACTTCTTTCGTCCCTCGCGTGAAGACCTGCACGATCCTTTTCTGATGCAGGACATGGAGGCTGCGGCCGACCGGGTGGCGACGGCCCTCACCCGCGGCGAGCGCATCCTGGTCTACGGCGACTACGACGTCGACGGCACCACCTCCACGGCCCTGCTGATGCATTTCCTCCGCAGCCGGGGGGCTTCCGCGCAGTTCTTCATTCCCAACCGCTTTCGGGACGGCTACGGCCTCGGCCCGGCCGGCATCGAGGCCGCCGCCGGCTTTGGCGCCTCGCTCATCATCGCGCTCGACTGCGGCGTCACGGCCGTCGAGGAGGCCGCCGCCATACGGGCCCGCGGCATGGACCTGATCATCTGCGACCACCACACAACGAAGGACAGGCTGCCCGAGGCCGTTGCCGTGCTCGACCCCAAGCGGCCGGACTGCCCCTATCCCTTCAAAGAGCTGTGTGGATGCGGCGTCACCTTCAAGCTGGTGCAGGCCGTGCTGGCCCGGCTCGGCGAGGCGCCCGAAGCCGCACTGGCCTACCTCGACCTCGTGGCCGTCGCCACGGCGAGCGACATCGTGCCGGTGGGCGGGGAGAACCGCATCCTGCTGAGCGAGGGACTGGCCCGCCTCCGCACCGCCCCGCGCCCCGGCCTGCACGCCCTGGCCGAAGCCGCCGGCCTCGACCTGCATACCTGCTCAACGAGCAAGATCGTCTTCGGCCTGGGGCCCCGCATCAACGCCGCCGGCCGTCTCAGCGACGCCGCCCTGGCCGTGGAGTTGCTGCTCTGCGAAGACCCGGCCCGCGCGCTCGAATACGCCCACCGGCTCGACGCCCTCAACCAGCAGCGGCGCAGCCTCGACGCCGAGACCGTACGCGAGGCCGCCCACATGGCCGAACGCCAGCTCAGCGCCCGCACCCGCCATACCCTCGTGCTGCACCATCCCGGATGGCACCTGGGCGTCATCGGCATCGTGGCCAGCCGCATCGTCGAGCGGTTCTACCGGCCCACCATCATGCTCAGCACCGTCGACGGCCTGGTCAAAGGCTCCGCCCGCTCGATCGAAGGCGTCAACGTCTTCGAAGCCCTCACCGCCTGCGCAGACCTCCTCGCAACGTACGGCGGGCACGACTATGCCGCCGGGCTCGCCCTGGAAGAGGCCAACCTGCCGGCCTTCCGCGAGCGTTTCGACGAGGCCGTCCGCGCCGTCGTCACCCCGGAGATGCTGCTGCCCACCCTCGCCCTCGACGCCCCCCTGAGCCTGGCCGACATCGACGCCCGCTTCTGGGCCGTCCTCAAGCAGTTCGCCCCCTTTGGACCGGGCAACGACACCCCCGTCTTCCACGCGCGCGACCTCGCCGTCGCCGGTCACCCACGGACCGTAGGCGCCGACAGCACCCATCTCAAGTTCGCCGTCCGGCAACGCACCGGCGGTGACGGGAGCCACCCCGTCATGCCCGTGATCGGCTTCAAACTGCACCGCCACCTGCCCACCGTCGAACGGAGCCTCCGCGAAGGCCTTCCCCTCGAACTGGCCTTCTCCATAGAGGAAAACCGGTGGAACGGCCGCACCACCCTTCAACTCCGCGCCCGGGACCTCCGCCTCGGCGAGCGACCGGCAACGGACTGACCCCGTTCCGGCGGCCGGCACACCCCGACCGGACGACCCTACCCTTCCCCGGCCGCCTCGAAGGCCTCCTGCCGGAGTTGCCCGCAGACGAGCGTGCACAGGGCCGAAAGGGTCGGGTCGGCAATGCTGTAATAGACGTTCAGCCCTTCCTTACGCCGGGTGAGCAGGCCCTCCTTCGCCATCAGGCCCAGGTGCTTGCTCACGTTGGCCTGTTTCTGCCCCGTCGCCTCCATCAGGGCCTGCACCGTCATCTCGCCGTGCTGCTGGAGCAGGTTCAACAGCTGGAGCCGCACCGGCTCGCCCAGCAGCTTGAACCGGCGAGCGGCCCGCTCCAGTAACGACTCCGGCACCATTGCTTTCCTCATCATTTTCCGGGATATAGGTAAGCAGAAGGATCTACCCCTGTTGCTTCGCACATAGAACAACCGGATAGTAATATTCTAAAATACCCACGAAGATCCCGAAAAGCCGCAATCGAATAACCCGGCCGTTCACCCCATCCTAAAAACGACATCAATCTATCATCAGAAACCTCCGCATGAAGTTTTGAACAAGAAAAATCCGGTGCTTTTCAGCCGGGAACCATATTACCAAACAGGAATTAACAGAACTTCGACAACACCCTGTCATTACAGGGAAATACAACCTGATGAGGCAGTGCCATGCTGGAAACACTCTCGCAACCCTGGCCCTGGTACGTGGCCGGCCCGCTGATCGGGCTGATCGTGCCGGCCCTGCTGCTGCTCGGCGGCAAGCAGTTCGGCATCTCGGCCAACCTGCGGCACCTCTGCGCCGCCACGCTGCCCGGCAAGCTCGACTTCTTCCGGTACGACTGGAAGCGGTCCGGGCTCTGGAACCTGACCTTCGCCGCCGGGATCGTGCTGGGCGGCTTTCTCGCCCACACGCTGCTCTACCACCCGGACCCCATCGCCATCTCGGAGGCGACGCGGGCGGACCTGGCCGCACTCGGCATCCGGGACTTCTCCGGGCTGGTGCCGTCGCAGGTCTTCAGCTGGTCCGGCCTGTTGACGGTGCCGGGCTTCATCCTGATCGTCGTCGGCGGCTTCCTGGTCGGCTTCGGTGCACGCTACGCCGGCGGGTGCACGTCGGGCCATGCCATCAGCGGGCTGGCCGACCTGCAGCTGCCCTCCCTGATCGCCGTCATCGGCTTCTTCATCGGCGGGCTCATCGCCACCCACCTGCTGCTGCCCCTCATCCTGTAAACCCGACCGAGCCATGAACTACACCGTCGAAGAAACCACCATCATCCCGGAAGGCGCGGCCGGTGAGGAGACGCCGAAGCGCCGCGTGGGGCTGCTCTGGTACCTGCTCCTCGGCGTCTACTTCGGGGTGGTGCTGACCAAGAGCGAAGTCATCTCGTGGTTCCGCATCCAGGAGATGTTCCGCTTCCAGAGCTTCCACATGTACGGCATCATCGGGGCCGCCGTCGTGGTGGCGGCGATCTCGGTGGCCCTGATCAAGAAGTACCGGATCCGGAGCCTCGAAGGCGAGGACATCTACATCCCGCCGAAAGAGCTGGGCAAGGGTTACCGGTACGGGATCGGCGGCATCCTCTTTGGCCTGGGCTGGGCCCTGACGGGCGCCTGCCCCGGGCCCCTCTTCGCGCTGGTGGGCAACGGCGTGCTGGTGATGACCGTGGCCATCCTCAGCGCCGTGCTGGGCACCTGGGCCTACGCCGCCCTGCGCCCCCGCCTGCCCCACTGACCTTTCGAAAAACGCAACCAATCGTCAACAAGAGGTCCGGCCATGTTATTCCGACAGATTTTCGACGAGAAGCTGGCTCAGTACGCCTACCTGATCGGCTGCCAGAAGACCGGGGAAGCCATCGTCATCGACCCCGAACGGGACATCGACCAGTACATCGCGCTGGCCGAGCAGGAGGGGCTCGAGATCGTGGCCGCCGCCGACACCCACATCCACGCGGACTACCTCTCGGGCCTGCGCGAGTTTGCCGAGCGCGGGGTGAAGGTCTACGCCTCGGACGAGGGCGACGCCGACTGGAAGTACGAGTGGCTCATCCACAGCGACAAATACGACTACCAGCTGCTCAGAGACGGCGACACGTTCCGCGTGGGCAACATCGAGCTGAAGGCCGTCCACACGCCGGGGCACACGCCCGAGCACCTGAGCTTCCTCGTCACCGACCTGGGCGGCGGGGCGGACGCGCCCATGGGCATCGTCACCGGCGACTTCGTGTTCGTGGGCGATCTGGGCCGCCCCGACCTGCTCGAGTCCGCCGCCGGCATCCAGGGGGCGATGGAGCCCTCGGCCCGCACGCTCTACCGCTCGGTGCAGCGCTTCCTGGAGCTGGACGACTACCTGCAGGTGTGGCCGGCCCACGGCGCCGGGAGCGCCTGCGGCAAGGCCCTGGGCGCCGTCCCCGAAACGACCGTCGGCTACGAGCGCCGCTTCAACGCCGCCATCCGCGCCGCGAAGGATGGTGAGCAGCCGTTCGTCGACTTCATCCTCGAAGGGCAGCCCGAACCCCCGATGTACTTCGCCCGGATGAAGCGCGACAACAAGCTCGGGCCGAAGGTGCTGGGCTCGCTCCCCAACCCGCGCCTGCTCACCCTGGGCGAGCTGCGGCGGCTGGCTGGTAACACCGACGTGGCCGTCCTCGACACGCGCATCGACCGCTCCGCCTTCATGAAGGGCCACCTCCCGGGCAGCCTCTACACGCCGTTCAACAAGACGTTCAACACCGTCGCCGGCTCGTACGTGGAGGAAGACATGCCGATCTACCTGATCATCGAAGAGGAGCATGTGGAGCAGGCCGTCCGCGACCTCGTCCGCATCGGGCTGGACCACATTGCCGGCTACGCGCCGCCGGCACTGCTGGCGACCTACGCCGAGCAGGGGGGCGAGCTGGCCTCCATCGAAGAGGTTTCCTTCGACGCCCTCGACGCGCTGAGGAAGCGGGACGACGTGGCGATCCTGGACGTGCGCGGACAGGCCGAGTTCCAGGCGGCGCACGTGCCCGACGCCTACAACATCGCGCACACGCGCCTGTGGGTGCGCCGCGATGAGGTGCCGGCGGGCAAGACGCTGGCCGTGCACTGCAAGACCGGCGGGCGCTCGGCCGTGGCCGCGGCGCTGCTGGCCCGCCTCGGGCACGACGTGATCTACGTCAACGGCAAGTTCGACGACTGGGCCGCCCGGCACGACGTTGCCGAGGGCGGCGAAATCCACGCCGTCGCCTGAGCCTTCCGGGGCGCCGGCGGGCCGGTCGGCCGGCGCTGTCCCCGTTTCCCTGAACCTCAATGCGGCGCGGGAGCCGCGGCCGGATCGCCACGCTGGCGGCCGGTGTGGGCTTTCCGTGTGCCTAGAAAATATGTGGATTGCCATCATCGGCGCCGTGCTGATCGGGTTGTCGCTGGGCCTGCTGGGCTCGGGCGGCAGCATCCTGACGGTGCCCGTCCTCATCTACCTCGTCGGCGAGCCGGACAAGGTCGCCATCGCCGAGAGCCTGGGCATCGTGGCGGCCATCGCGGCCGCGGGCGCCCTGCCCTACGCCCGGCAGCGTGCGGTCGACTGGCGTAGCGTCCTCTTCTTCGGCGTGCCGGGCATCGCCGGCACGTACGGTGGGGCGTGGCTCTCGCAGTACGTCTCCGGGGCCGTGCAGCTCGTCCTCTTCGCCGCGGTGATGCTGCTGGCCGCCGTGCTGATGTACCGGCACAGCCGGCCCACGGCGGCCCCGCCCCTGGCCGCGGCAGGCATCCAGGCCACGCACGCCGCCTGGAAGATCATGCTCGAAGGCATCGGTGTGGGCATCCTGACCGGCCTCGTCGGCGTCGGCGGCGGCTTCCTGATCGTCCCGGCGCTCGTGCTGCTGGGCGGGCTCGACATGCGTCGGGCCGTGGGGACCAGCCTGGTCATCATCGCCCTCAAGAGCGTGGCCGGCTACCTGAAATACCTGGACGTGCTGGCGGCTTCCGGCCTGTCGGTCAACTGGGAGGTCGTCGGCCTCTTCGCCGCCGTCGGCATCGCCGGCTCGTTCGCCGGCAACTGGCTCGGCACCCGTATCCCGCAGAACCGGCTCCAGCGCGGCTTCGCCGTCTTCCTCGTCGGGATGGGACTCTGGATCCTGTACCAGAACATCGGACAGCTGACCGGTTGAACGAAAAGTGCCCGGATCACGGCCCCGCCGGTACACGGCAGCGGGCCGCAAAATTGGCCGGTCCGGCCGTGCAGGGAGCAGAAAAAGTGCGCGGGGATAATTATACTTCCTCCGGGTGCCTTTCCCACGCAGGCACCCGGAAGCATGTTCTTCCCACCAAACACGCGGTACGACAATGTCTGAAAAATCCCTGAACCGGCGCGACTTTCTGCTGCGCCTCTCGGCGCTGGGCGCTCTCACGGCCGGCTCCGGCAGCCTGCTGGCGGCCTGTGGCGGCGGGCAGCAACAGCCCGGTGGCGAAACCGGAGCCGCCGAAACGCCCGCCACGGCCACAGCCGGCTGCAACGACCTCTCCGGCCTCTCGGAAGCAGACCGGGCGCAGAGCCAGCAGATGCGCCAGAGCCTGCAGTACGTGGACGAATCGCCCGTCGAAGGCAAGGTGTGCTCGAACTGCGCGCTCTGGATCGAGCCGGAGCCCGGCGCGGCCTGTGGCGGCTGTACCCTCATCAAGGGTCCCATCTCGCCGAACGGCTACTGTACCTCCTGGGCCCCCAGGCAGGCATGACCCGTATCCGGTGACGGGGGTGCCGGGTCCGCCGCGATCCGGTACCCCCGTTCCCCCGCTCCGCGACGGGCCGGGTTGTTCCGGGAAGCGCCGTTCCGACGGGATGCGCCCGGCCGAAGCGACATGTCGTCTCTGAACCTGAAGAAGTATCTCTTCTGCCTCACATGGCTTCCCGGATACGGGCGGGAGGACCTCCGGGGTGATCTGGTGGCCGGTTTGACGGTCGGGGTGATGCTGGTTCCACAGGGGATGGCCTACGCCCTGCTGGCCGGCCTGCCGCCGATCTACGGTCTCTATGCCTCTTTCGTCCCGCTGCTCATCTATCCGATCTTCGGCACGTCCCGGCACCTGGCCTTTGGTCCCATCGCCATCGACATGCTGATCGTGGCGGCGGGGCTGGGCCTGATCGTCGCGCCCGGCTCACCGCGCTACGTCGAGCTGGCGATCCTGCTGGCGGCGATGGTGGGCACCTTGCAGCTCCTGATGGGGATCGCCCGGCTGGGCTTCCTCGTGAACCTGCTTTCCCGGCCCGTCATCACCGGCTTCACCGCAGCGGCGGCCCTCATCATCGCCTGCAGCCAGCTCGGCAACCTGCTCGGGGTGTCCCTGCCGTCGTCCCAGCACCTCCACACGCTGCTCTGGGCTGCCCTCCGGCACCTGGCCGACTGGCATATGCCCACGCTGGGCCTGGGTGCCGGTGCCGTCCTGGTGATCGTCTTGCTCCAGCGGCGGCTGCCGGCCGTCCCCGGACCGCTCGTGGCCGTGGTCCTCGGCACGCTGCTCGCCTGGGGCCTCCGTCTCGACCGGAACGGCGTCGAGGTGGTCGGCGCCATCCCCACGGGCCTGCCCGGCTTTCAGGTCCCCTCCTTCGACCTGACCGCCGCCCGGCTGCTGCTGCCGACGGCCGTCACGCTGGCGCTGGTGCAATTCATGAACGTCGTCTCGCTGGGCAAGGTCTTCGCCGCGAAACACCGCTACACGATCCGGCCCAACCGGGAACTGGTCGCGCTCGGGCTGGCCAACCTGGGCGGGAGCTTCTTCCGGAGCCCGCCGGTCTCAGGCAGTTTCTCACGCACCGCCGTGGGGGCCCACGCCGGGACCCGGACGGCCCTGGCGAACGCCGTGGCCGCGCTCGTCATCGCCCTCACCCTCCTCTTCCTGACCCCGCTCTTCTTCTACCTCCCCATCCCCATCTTCGCCGCCATCATCATGGTGGCCGCCCTCGGCTTGATCGACGTGAACGAGCTGCGCTTTCTCTTCCGCGCCAAACGCATCGACGGCTACATCGCCGTGCTGACGTTCCTGGCCACCCTGTTCATCGGCATCCAGGAAGGCGTGCTCATCGGGGTGGGGGCCTCGGTGGCCGCCGTCATGTACCGCATCAGCCGCCCCAACGTGGCCGAACTCGGACACCTGCCCGGCACCCGCTCCTTCCGCGACCTCCAGCGGCATCCCGACGCCCGGCCCATCGCGGGCATCCTCCTCCTGCGCATCGACGCCTCCTTCTCCTTCGCCAACGCCGAATACCTGCGCGACCTGATCCTCGCACGCAGCGAGAAAGACGAACGCATCCGGGCCATCGTCCTCGACGCCAGCAGCGTCAACGACCTCGACCTGACCGCCGCGTCCGTGCTGCGCTCGGTGGCGGAAACCCTGCAGGCACGCGGCCTCGAACTCTACCTGGCCGGCGTCAAAGGCCCGGTGATGGACGTCATCACCCGCACCGGCCTGGACGTGCTCATCGGCCGGGATCACTTCTTCCTCAGCCCGCACCGGGCCGTGAAGCACCTGCTTACCCGGTGGGGCACCTCGGCCGGCTACCTCGAGGCAGTGCCGGGAGAACAGACCCCTTCCGAATAGACATGCAAAAAGGGCGACCCGCCGCAGCGCATCGCCCTCGCTGAAACCGTTTCGGAGCGCGTCACGACTTTTTGCCGTAGCGCCGCATGAACTTCTCGACGCGACCCGCCGTGTCCACGTACTGCCGGCGGCCGGTGTAGAACGGGTGGTTCGTCGAATCCACCTCGGAGACGTAGGTGTCCGTCTTCAACGTCGAGCGGGTCTGGAACGTGGTGCCGTCGGCCAGGCGCACGGTGATCAGCTTGTATTCGGGATGCAGGTCCTTTTTCATGGTCCCCTTCGGCGTTTATCGTCAGGCGTGGTTCTTCCGGAAAAAGTGTCGAAGCATAAGCTACGCCGTTGAAAACCTCAAGTTTCCCCCGCGTCGTTTCGCGGAGGTTTCACGCGCGCCCCCCGCGGCTCCCTTCACGGGTGCGCCCCAACCACCGACGGCACGCCCGGGCCGAAGCCCGCGGCTACAGGCTACAACCCGGTAGCCGCACCCTTCACGGGTGCGCCTCAACCATCGCCGGTACGCCCGGGCTAAAGCCCGCGGCTACAGGCTACAACCCGGTAGCCGCATCCTTCACGGGTGCGCCACTACCACCGCCGGCACGCCCGGGGTAAAGCCCGCGGCTCCCGCGCCTCACCCTTCGGGAGCGGTCAGATCCGAGGGCAGGCGGGGCGAAGACAGCAGCTCGGCGAAGACGGCCCACCGGCGGTCCGGGTCGCCGCCGGCGCGGGCCTCCACGTAGGCGCGGACGAGGTCCTGCCCCAGGTTGTAGTTGATGACGTAGCTCCGGTACGTGTCGATGAAGCGGACGCGCTGGCGGGCCCGCTCGGGGGTCATGAGGGCGTAGGTCGTCAGGAAGCGGGCGGCCGCGTCGGCGTCGATCTCGCCGTTGAGGTAGCGGCGGGCGGCCTCGTTGCCGGCGTAGCTGAGCCGGGCCACGCGTTCCTGCACGGCGGCATAGTCGGCGGCCCGGGACGGGTCGAGGCCGGCCAGCGGGTAGAGCACGTCGCGCTCGAAGGCCAGCCGCTCCTCACCCGGGAAGGCCACGTCGATGCCGTAGTTGGCGCTCCCCTCGGCGATGAGCGACTGCGGGCTGAAGAGTGGGTAGACGGAGAACTCCATCCACCCCCGCTCGCGGACGAGGTGCTGCTCGAGCAGGGCGTTGTAGACGTGGTGCCCCGGGTAGCCCTCGTGCGCCGCCAGGTCGATGGCGCGGTCGATGTAGATGGGCAGGTCGGTGTTGATCTGGATGAGGCTGTGGGCGTCGCCCTGGTACCAGTTGTACCCGCTCCAGGGCTTGTCCGTCACGTACTCGAGCACGAAGCGCTCCTGCGGGGGCAGGGCGATGTGGGCCTTCGTGCGGCGCCGCGCCTCGGCGATGGCCGTGGTGAAGACCGTGTCCAGCCGTTCGGGCGGGATGATGAAGGCCGCGCGGAAGCGGGCGTAGCGCTCGGTGAGCGGGCCGTCGCCGGGGAGGAGGCCGTCGAGCTCGTCGAGGATGGCCTGGAAGTGGCTTTCGGGGTAGGTGGGGGGCGCGGCGTCGTAGAGGGCCTTCGCCTCCTCGTCGAACGTGAACGTCCGGCCGCGCAGCATGTCCACGCGGGCGGCGACGGCCCGGAGCTGGGTGGTCAGGTAGCGGTGGCGCAGGCGGAGCATCTCGTCGGCCCCCTCCACGTCGACGGCCCCCAGGCGGGCCTGCAGGGCCTCGGCCTCGGCTGCCAGCGCGTCGAGCGGGCGGACGGCGGCCTCGGCCTCCTCGCGCCAGGCGGCGGGGCCATAGTACGCATCCACATAGGCGTCGTCGTGCTGCCCCACGGCCAGCACCAGCTTCACGTAGGCTTCGGCGATCTCGTTCATGGCGTCGTTCGGGTCGGCGGGCGGGCGGCAGGCGGGCACCATCAGGACCAGCAGGCACAGCCTGCAGAGGGCGCGGTACATCGGCTCGGGCGGTTGGTTTCGGAAAAAGGGAAGGTACGAGATGTTTCGGCTCCGGGGTAGGCCCGGCGGGTGCCATCCGCAAGAAGGCGGCCTGAGCAACTTCTCCCACGCCCGGCGGCGAGGACGTTGCATCCTCCCCACGTCCACACATCCATCCAACCACACATCCACCCAACCATACATCCACACATCCATACATCCACACATCCACCCAATCACCCCCCGGCACCTTTTCCCCGCCGCCGGGTACGAACGACGTCCGTCCCCCCCTGCCCGTTGTTGCCCATGCCCGCCTGGACCTGTGACGCCCTCCTGTTCGACCTCGACGGGGTGCTGGTGGATTCGCACGCGGTCATCGAGCGGCACTGGCGGCGGTGGGCCGCCCGGCACGGGGTCGATGAGGAGGCGCTCCTGCGCGACTTCCACGGCCGGCGCATGGTGGACCTCATCCGGCGGCACGCCCCCCACCTGAACGCCGAAGTCGAGGCGGCGCGGCTCGCCCGCGAGGAGGGGCTGGACACCGACGGCGTGCGGGCCTTCGCGGGCGCGGCGGAGCTGCTCCGCGCCCTCCCCGCAGGCGCCTGGGCCGTGGTCACCTCGGGCAACCGCCTCACGGCCACCACGCGCCTGCGCCACACGGGCCTGCCCTGGCCCCGGGTGCTGGTGACAGCGGACGACGTGCGGCGCGGCAAGCCCGACCCGGAGCCCTACCTCCGCGCCGCCGAAGCCCTCGGCGTGGCCCCCGGCCGCTGCCTCGTCCTCGAAGACGCCCCCGCCGGCATCGACGCCGCGAAGGCCGCCGGCATGACCGCGCTCGCCCTCACCACCACCCATCCGCCCGGCGCCTTTCCCCATGCCGACGCCGTGGCCCGCCGCCTGGCCGACCTCCGGGTGCACCCCGACGACGCCGGCCGCCTGCGCGTCACGCTCGATGCCCCCGTGTGAACGCCGGGATCACCCGCTTCCTCACCGGCCGAAACCATCGGGCAGGATGGAACCTCTTCGTGCCTCTGTGCCTTCGTGGCCCATAATCCTCCGTCCCCGATCCGTATGCCTCCGTCTGCCACGATAAACCGGCATCACGCCCTGACAAAGCGCCCTGTGATGCCGCTCCGTCATAGCTCAATGCCCTCTTGCCGGACGGCCTGCATCAGGGGGTGCCCCGGATCCTCAAAGGCAGCTACGTCGAACGGCTGGATCGAGACATCCTCGCCGTACCGGGTGAGCAGCCGCACCTGCAGGGGAGCCAACCGCTTGAGTTCACGCACCGGCTCCACCGCTCCGCGAAGCACGGCCAGCAGATCCACGTCGCTGGCGGGGTGAGCCTCGCCCCGGGCCTGCGAACCGTATAAAATGACATGAACCAGCCGATCCCCGTACAGGTCCACCAGCGCCTGACGGGCCTCTTCGAGGGCGGCACGAAGCGTCGGTCTCATGGCCACGCAAGAATGAATGGGGGCGGCTCTTTTCACGTCGTCCTCCGGCCCGTGTTTCTCCCCCAAACGGACGCGTCACGCTCGATGCCCTCGTGTGAACGCCAGAATCACTCGCTTCCTCACCGGCCGAAACCATCGGGCAGACCGGAACCTCTTCGTGCCTCTGTGCCTTCGTGGCCCATAATCCACCGTCCGCGATCCGTACGCCTCCGTCTGCCATGACCCCGAAGAACACCCTGTTGTGGTGGAGCAGCGGTAAGGACAGCGCGTGGGCGTTGCACGTGCTCCGCCGCCGGCCCGACGTGACCGTCTCCGGGCTCGTCACCACCGTGAACCGCGCCTTCGACCGCGTGGCGATGCACGGCGTCCGCCGCGAGCTCGTCGAGGCGCAGGCGCGCGCCGCCGGGCTGCCGCTCCACATCGTCCCGATCCCCCACCCCTGCACCAACGCCGACTACGAGGCCGCCGTCCGCGCCTTCGTCGAGCACATCCGTCCCCTCGGCGTCACCCACATGGCCTTCGGCGACCTGTTCCTCGAGGACGTGCGGGCCTACCGCGAAGCCCTCTTCGACGGCACCGGCCTGGACCTCCTCTTCCCCCTCTGGGGCGAGCCCACCGACCGCCTCGCCCGCACCATGGTGGACGCGGGCCTGCGGGCCGTGCTCACCTGCGTCGACCCCCGCGCCCTCGACCCCGCCTTCGCCGGCCGCCGGTACGACCACGCCCTCCTCGATGCCCTCCCCGCCACCGTGGACCCCTGCGGCGAGCGGGGCGAGTTCCACACCTTCGCCTGCGAAGGCCCCATGTTCGCCGCCCCGATTCCCGTCCGCACGGGAACCACCGTCACCCGCGAAGGATTCGTTTTTACGGATGTGGTGTGTGCCTCATAGTGCGTATTTCGTAGTGCGTATTTCGTAGTGCGTAGAACAGAATCTTTACGCACTACGCACTACGCATTACGCACTACGCACTACACACTCGTCACCCTTTCACGCTCACCCAAACCAACAGGGAGGTACTGCCATGGCCAAAAAGATTCTCATGCTCGTGGGCGACTTCGTAGAGGATTACGAAGTGATGGTGCCGTTCCAGGCGCTGCAGATGGTGGGCCACACGGTGCACGCGGTCTGCCCCGGGAAGAAGGCCGGTGAGACGGTGAAGACGGCCGTGCACGACTTCGAGGGCGACCAGACGTACACCGAGAAGCGGGGCCACAACTTCACGCTCAATGCCACCTTCGACGAGATCGACGAGCGGGCGTATGACGCGCTCGTGATCCCCGGCGGGCGGGCGCCCGAGTACATCCGCCTGAACGACCGGGTGCTGGAGATCGTCCGCCACTTCGACCGGGCGGGCAAGCCCATCGCGGCCATCTGCCACGGCGCGCAGGTGCTGGCCGCCGCCGGCGTGCTCCAGGGCAAGCGCTGCTCGGCCTACCCCGCCGTCGGCCCGGACGTGACGCGCGCCGGCGGCACCTACGCCGACATCCCCGTCGATCAGGCCGTGACCGACGGCCACCTGGTGACGGCTCCGGCCTGGCCCGCCCATCCCGCCTGGCTGGCGCAGTTCCTCAAGGTGCTCGGCACCCGGATCGAGCACGAAGAGGCCGTCGCCGCCTGAACGGCCCGGTCCTTTTCCCGCAAAAAGGAAAGCCTGCCTTCCGCGTGGGTGGCAGGCTTTCCTGTATTGGCAAGCGCTGCGTTCAGCGCTGCACGGTCAGTTCCTGGCCGGGATAGATGGTGCTGCCGCGCAGGTTGTTCCACTGCTTCAGGTCGCTGATGGAGACGCCGTAGCGGCGGGCGATCTCGTCGAGCGTGTCGCCGCGCTGGACGCGGTGGGTCACCGGGCCGGAGCCGCCGGGGTAGATGGTCAGGCGCTGGCCGGTGCGAATGCGGGTGCCGCGCAGGTCGTTCCATTGCTGGAGCTGGCGTATCGAGACGCCATACCGGGCGGCGATTTCGCTCAGGGTGTCGCCGCTGCGCACGCGGTAGGTGATCTTCTCCGGCCTGTCGGGCTCGGGCTCGTCCGCCGGCGGGTTGGCCGTGTAGATCGACAGCCGCTGGCCGACGCGGATGGTGTTGCCGCGCAGGTTGTTCCACCGCTTCAGGTCGGCCACCCAGACGTTGTACCGGTCCGCGATTTCGATGAGGGTGTCCCCCCGGCGCACGGTGTAGACGATGCGCGTCGGGCCAGCGGGTTTCTCCTCGACGCTTTTTTCGCGTGCGGGTGCAGGGGCCGGTGCGCTGGTCTTCACGATGGGCGTGGTCTGCACCGGCCGGGAGGTCGTTGCCCGGGCGAGGGTTCCGCTGGCGGTTGTGAGGGGGCGAAGCGCATACGTGCCGTAGTCGACCGTCACGACGTCCGCCTCGGCCAGTTCCGGCCGGGGCAGGTCGCTCTGGTACTGCGGCACCGGCACCACCAGGCGTTGCCCGATGTGGATGCGCGTGGTCTTCAGGCCATTGTCCGCCATGAGCTGGCGCACGCTCGTGCCATACTGGGCGGCGATCTTGCCGAGCGTGTCGCCGCGGCGGACCACGTATTCCCCGGCCGTCAGGAAGGCATCCTCCGGCAGGTTTTTGTAGCCTTCGGCGAAGCGCTCGTACGTGCCGAGGGGAAGGCGGAGGTAGTAGGGCTCGGTCGAGGGGGGCAGGCTGTTGCGGCGCAGTTCCGGGTTGAGGGCCCGCAGCAGGTTGACGTCGGTGCCGGCCAGCTCGGCCAGGGTACTCAGGCGGATGGCGCCCTGCACCGGCACGTAGTGATAGGCATAGCGCGGGCCCGGTTGTGCCGGTTTCAGCCCGAACGCATCCGGGTTGGAGGCCATGAGGGCCGTCGCGATGAACATCGGCACGTAGTTGCGCGTCTCGCGAGGCAGGTAGGGGTACATGTCCCAGAAGGTGGGTTTTCGCCCGGTCCGTTCCTCGGCCTGCCGCATGGCCCGTCTGATGCAGCGCGGGCTACAGTTGTAGGCGGCCAGCGCAATGTGCCAGTCGCCGTACTCCCGGTAGAGGTCGCGCAGGTGGCGGGCGGCGGCCCGGGTGGCCTTCTCCGGGTCCATCCGCTCATCCACCCAGGCATCGACGTGGAGGCCGTAGGCGCGCCCGGTGGCCGCGATGAACTGCCACATGCCCACGGCCTGCGCCCAGCTCCGCGCCCGCGGGTTGAGCCCGCTCTCGATCATCGCCAGGTATTTCAACTCGTCGGGCACGCCTTCTTCGGCCAGGATCTGTTCGATCATCGGGAAATACGTCTCGGCCCGGCTGAGCCACTGGTGGATGTGCCGGTCCGGCTCCCGGCGCAGGTAGGCGATGGAGGATTCGACGAGCCGGTTCATCGTCATCGGAATGACGGCCTCGATCGGGCGCAGGTTCGGGATGACAACGTCTTCCAGGAGCGGCTCGTCCAGCTCGTTGAGCAGGGCGAACACCTCGGCACGGAGCTCGAAGATGCTGCCGTAGGGCAGGGTCAGCGTGTCCGTGGGACCGTAGTACCGCTCATACTCGGCCACGAGCGTGCGGTAGAGCTCCTGAAAGCGCGGGCGTTCCAGAATGCCGGGATGCCGCAACAGCGCGGCCAGTTCGGTCATGGCCGTCGAGAGCAGCGACTCGGTCCGCTCGAGGTCGCCTTCGGCCTGGGCCCGCAGCAGATCCGACTGGTACCCGTAGATCCGTGCGAGCCGGTGCAAGATCTGGGCCTCGGACAGGGTGTCCGAAAGCGCGAAGAGCATCGGATGGGAGATGAAGGAAGAGGCGACGGGATCGGGGGGCAACACGCTGGCCCGCTGATCGGAGCCAGGGGCAACCTGAGACGTCGGCTGGCCCGATGCCGGCACAAACAGGGCACTGGACAAGCCTACCAGCAAGACGAGAAGCAGCAGTCGGCGCACAGGATCTCTCTCTCGGGTGAATGAACGGAAACGGACGACAATAGGTGCTGAGGTCAGTTAAAGCGATACCTTACCTGCACGGGGCTTTCGGGCTCCACGATAGTAACTTTGATCCTCATTTACAAGACCATGTCCCGGCCTTGCCTTCCGGTTCGGGGCCCGGACCGGTCCGAAGAGGGTATCGGGCCGGATCCGCACCGGTTAAGCAGGCCCCGCGAAAGTGTGGAAGATCCTGAAAAATTCGCAGTTCGCAGCTCCGGCCCGGCCGTCTTCCATCTTGCCCCGGCCGGCCGTCACAGCGGGATGTTGCCATGCTTCTTCCGGGGGTTGTGGACGACCTTGTTTCTGAGCATCCCCAGTCCCCGGATGAGCCGCTGCCGCGTCGTGCGCGGCTCGATCACGTCGTCGATGTAGCCGTATTCGGCCGCCACGTACGGGTTGGCAAACTTTTCCCGGTACTCCGCGATGAACCGCTCGGCGGCGGCGTCCGGGTCGTCGGCGGTTTCGATCTGCCGGCGATAGATGATCTCGACGGCCCCTTTGGGTCCCATCACGGCGATCTCGGCCGTGGGCCAGGCGAAGTTCAGGTCGCCGCGGATGTGCTTCGAGTTCATCACGTCGTAGGCCCCGCCGTAGGCTTTCCGCGTGATGACGGTGATCTTCGGGACGGTGGCCTCGCAGAAGGCGTAGAGCAGCTTGGCCCCGTGCCGGATGATGCCGCGCCACTCCTGGTCGGTGCCGGGCAGGAAGCCGGGCACGTCTTCGAAGACGATGAGCGGGATGTTGAACGCGTCGCAGAAGCGCACAAAGCGGGCGCCCTTGATGGAGGTGTTCAGGTCCAGCACGCCGGCCAGCACGGCCGGGTTGTTGGCCACGATGCCGACCGAGCGACCGCCCAGGTGGGCGAAGCCGACGATCAGGTTGGGGGCATAGTCGGCGTGGATCTCGAAGAAGCGGCCGTCGTCGACGATGCGGGTGATGACCTCGCGCATGTCGTACGGCTTGTTCGGGTTCTCCGGGACGATCGTGTCCAGCTCCGGGTCGGCGCGGCCGGCGGGGTCGCCGGTGGGCACGAACGGGGGCGTGTCCTCACAGTTCGAGGGGATGTAGTGCATGAGCTCCCGGATTTTCAGGAGGCAATCCACGTCGTTGGCGCAGGCCATGTGGGCCACGCCGCTCTTGGAGGCGTGCGTGTCCGCCCCGCCGAGTTCCTCGAACGTCACGTCTTCCTGCGTCACCGTCTTGACCACGTTGGGGCCGGTGACGAACATGTAGCTGGTGTTCTTGACCATGAAGACGAAATCCGTGATGGCGGGGCTGTAGACGGCCCCGCCCGCACACGGCCCCATGATGGCGGAGATCTGCGGGACGAGCCCCGAGGCGAGCGTGTTGAGCAGGAAGATGTCCGCATAGCCGCCGAGGGAGACGACGCCCTCCTGGATGCGGGCGCCGCCGGAGTCGTTCAGCCCGATGATCGGCGCGCCGTTCTCCATGGCCAGCTTCATGATCTTGACGATCTTGGAGGCGTGCGCCTGCCCGAGCGAGCCGCCGAAGACGGTGAAGTCCTGGCTGAAGACGTAGACGAGGCGGCCGTGGATGGTACCGTAGCCGGTGACGACCCCGTCGCCGTAGGGCCGGTTCTGGTCCAGGTCGAAGTCGCGGCACTGGTGGCGCACGAACATGCCCAGTTCCTGGAACGAGCCTTCGTCGAGGAGCACGTCGAGGCGCTCGCGGGCCGTGAGCTTGCCTTTTTCGTGCTGCCGGGCGATGCGTTTTTCGCCGCCGCCCTGGAGGGCCTCGGCCCGGCGACGTTCGAGGTCGGCGAGGAGCGGATTCGTCGGCTTCATGAAGGCATGCGGGATCGGTGCGAAGAACGGCGAACCGGGCCGCCGGAGCGGCTGCCGGGCGGGAGCAATCTAACGCCCGCGGCGGACAAACAGAAGGGCGGCCTCAATCGCGCTCACCGCCCCGGTAGCGGGCTTCCACGGCATTGGTGAAGGCGATGGCGGGGGGGCTGTAGATGTTGACCTGATGGGCCTTGAACACGTCCCGGGCGATGATCTGCGAGGCCTGCGTCCAGGTCGGCGCGGCATAGAGGCGCCGCAGCACCTGCTCGTACGCCTCTGCCGAGCCGGAGAAGAGATGGTTGATGAAACGTTCCCGTTCCAGGTGGGCGTCTTCGCCGAGGATGGCCTTCTCGATGGCCGTCAGGTCGGCTCCGCCGGCGTCGAGGTTGGTGCGAAAGCGCATCCACAGCGGGACGGCCTCCGGGTCGGGCGTCCCGGGGGGCGGGCCGGCGCCGGGGGCCGGCGTGCCTTCCGGGGCCGGCATGAACCTTTTCCACAGCGGCACGACCTCTTCGTCGCCCGGGGCCGGCTCCTTTGCCCCGGCCGTCCCGGCAGGTCCGGGAGCCGGGGGAGGCTCCGGCCCGGCCGCCTTCTGCTTCGCCTCCGACGCAATGAGGCGGTGCAGCGTCGCCTCGTCGACGTGCTCGACGCCCTCCCGGACCAGCGCCTCCAGCCGTGCGGCGATGGCGGCGGCGCCCTTCTCCTCGAAGAAGGGCTGTAACACTTCCACCGGCACCTCCAGCCCGTCCGGCGTCCGGCGGCCCGTCATGCGCAGGAGCGGCTCGAGCAGCGTCAGCCACTGGTCCGCGTTGTAATCCGAGGTCATCTGCTGGTCGACCCGGTGGAGCAGTTCGGCAAAGCGGGTGCGTGTGATGTCCACCGCCCCCTTGCGTTCGAAGTAAGCCTCCACGGCGGCGCGCAGGTAGGGGTAGGCGGCAAAATAGCCGAGGCGCCGGTAGACGATGTGAGCGGGCAGGGGCCCTTCTTCGTCATTGAAGACGAACGCAATGAGGGTGCCGGTCGGATGCACGAGGTAGGAGGTCACCCGGTGCACGGCCTGCCGCAGCGTGCGCTCCCACTCCGCCTGCGGGATCCGGGCGTGTTCCCGTAACGCTTCCGCCAGCCTGCCATAGGCCTCCTGCACGGCCGGATGGTCGTAATCGAACCAGGGCGACCGCACCGTGCGGAGCTGTTCCATCTCGAGTTCGAAACGCCGCTGTAACGTCTGCACCAGGAAATGGGCTACGAGCGTCGGCATCGGCGCACGTTCGAAATCCACCCGGGCATAGGCCCGTTCGGGCGGAAACGCACGGAGCAACTGCTGAAAGAGGGCTTCGGCAAAACGGTGCATCGACATACCCGGAGGATGGCGCGCGTCCCGGACGCGCTTGCGATTCGGGGTTGACGTCTTGAGCGACGGGAACGGCCACCGGACCCGCAACGGGGTCTTCGAGGCCGGCTGTGGAAGTATGTCAAAACGCGAAAGCCCGGCCTTGCGTTTCCCGGCACGGCCGTGTGCCCCGCCGGAACGTCCCCGACCGGCCACGAAAGTTTTCCCCGGAGCAGGTTTTACCTTTTGTTAAATTATTGATTACCTTGGCTGCGAATCGTGCCGACCGGTCAAGGCCTTCGGGTACTATTCGAGAAGGAAATCGTCGTTCCGCCGTTCTCTTGCGCCGTAGGCCCCGTTGCTTTTCCCGGGGTGCCGCCCGCCCGGCCTGCGTTTTTCGCGGCTCGTTTCTTTGTTCGCCGTCCGGCCCGTTGCCGGTCGAACGGGGGGTGAAACCGAAACTTTCACGACGCCGTGCCGCACGCCCGGCGTGCCCTGTGCCGCTTCGCACCGGTCCCGGGCCGGTGAGATCCATCGACGGGGGTCCTCTCCATGTCTTCCATCGCCCCAGAGAAGCTGCTGCGCGGCGTGCTCCGCCTGCTGGCCGTGGCCTATTTCGTGAGTGCCCTCGCCACGCTCGCCGGCCCGCTGATCGTACCGCTCCGGCCGTTTTTCGGCGCCTTGCCTTTCGTGGCGAACGCGGTGGCGCTGGACGTGTCGCTGATGGCGCTGTGTCTCTACGCCGCCGCCAACCTGCCGGTGCGGGCGGCGCTGGTCCGGCTCGTCGCCGGCGCACAGGGCCTGGCCGTGGTGGTGACCGCCGCGTTTCTCCTCCTGGCCGACCCGGCCAAGCGGGTGCTGTGGTTGCTGCTGATCGGCGCGCACGCGGGCGCGGGCCTGCTCGTGCTGGTGGCGTACCTGCGCTATCGCCGGAGCGCCCCGCCCGCACCGGCCGCTGCCCTACCGGGCAACCTGACCCTGGCCGAGCGTCGCATGCGGGGCCTGCTCATCGCCACCGGACTGCTGCTCGGGGTGGCCGCGGTCTACTACGCCGCCGGCCCGTTCCTGGGCTATGCCGAACGGTTCTTCCGGCGGCTGCCGTTCGTAGCCGCTTCGGCGGTGAAGGCCGGCACGCTGGCGGTGCTGTGTTTCCACATCGCCCGCGACCTGCGCCGGAACCTGTCCCTCACCGGCATTCTGATTGCCGCCTACATCGCCTCGGCCCTGGCCCTTCTCCTCTACGCCGCCTTCGCCGACACGGGCGGCACCCTGCCCTACGCCGGGTGGAGCTTCGAGGTGGAAGCCCTCGTGTGGGGCTCTTTCCTGCTGTCCACCGGCTTCGTGGTCCTCGTGTTCATCCTCTACCTGGCCGCCTACACGGCCCGCTACCGCCTCGCCTTCTTCCGCCCGATGGAATACCGCACGTTGCAGGCCCTGGCCGACGTGGTGGTGCACGGCGAAGACGAGGCCATCCCGCCCGAAGACGTGGCCCGCAACGTGGAGCGCTACATTCGCAACATCAACGCCCGGCGGCGGTGGGTGCACCGGATCGTCCTCTTCTCCCTCCACCTCCATCCCCTCCTCTACTTCAAACCTCCTTTTCCCGAACTCTCCTCCGAGGAACGCCTGCGCCACCTGAAGCGGCATTTCTACCGCGACGTGCTGTTCAAGGCCATGCCCGACGTCTACCGGCAGCTCGTGCAGGCCATGATCCGCGTGGCGAAGCAGCTCACCTACGTCGGCTACTACAACGACCCGCGGGTGCATCCGGGCATCGGCTACCGGCGCTTCTCCGAACGAGAACGGTACGGGACGCTGCCGATTCCGCCGAAGCGGGAACACCCGCTCGACGTGGACACGCCGGACCGGGTACGGAAGGACGTGCTCGAAACCGACGTGTGCATCGTCGGGAGCGGGGCCGCCGGCGCCGTGCTCGCCTACCGCCTGGCCGAACAGGGCCGCTCGGTGCTCGTCGTCGAGCGGGGCCGGTACGTCCAGCCGAAGGACTTCACCGAGGACGAGGTGGACATGATCGGCAAGCTGTACGCCGACGGCGTCTTCCAGCAGACGCGCGACTTCCGCTTCACGGTGCTGCAGGGAAGCTGCGTGGGCGGCACCACCGTGGTCAACAACGCCGTCTGCTTCGACCCGCCCGAGCACGTGGTCGACCACTGGAACGGCGCCTGGCAGGCCGGCCTCGACAAGAACGCCCTTTACGACGCCGCCCGCCTCGTCCGGGACTGGCTGCCCATCCGTCCCATGCGGGCGGACCGCGTCCGGCTCAACCCCTCCTTCCCCCTCTACCTCGACGGCCTTGCCAGATCGGGCCTGGGCTATGCGGCCGACGTCGTCGACGCCAACATCCTGGTGAGCGATCCGGAGGCGGGCGTCGCGGGATGCTTCGGTTGCGGCTACTGCAACATCGGTTGCGCCTTCGGCAAGAAGCTCTCGATGCTGGACACGGTGCTGCCCTGGGCCCAGCGCGACTTTCCCGGCCGGGTGCGGATTCTCTCCGAATGCGAGGTGGTTCGCCTGCGGGCACGCAGCGGCACGCCGAAGCAGGTCGTCGACCTGCGGGCCCGGTATCCGGACGGGCGGAAACTGACCATCCGGGCGAAAACGTACGTGCTGGCGGCCGGCGCGGTGGCCTCGCCGTTCCTGCTGCTGCGCAGCGGCATCGCCCGCGACCTGCCCGTCGGGCGTCACGCCAGCTTCAACATGGGCGCCCCCCTCACGGCCGAGTTCGACCGCACGCTCAACGCCTACGACGGCCTGCAGATCTCCCACTACGGCCTGCCGCCCGGCCTCCAGCAGGCCGGCTTTGTGTACGAGACGTGGTGGAATCCGGCCGTCTCGCAGGCGATCAACATGCCGGGGTGGTTCGAGGACCATTACGAGAACATGCGCCGCTACGGGCAGATGATGGCCGTGGGCGTGCTCGTCGGGACGAAGTCGAACGCGCGTGTGGTGCCGGCCCTCACCGGCGGCGCGGACATCTCCTACACGCCCGATCCCGAAGACATGCACCGGCTGGCCACAGGCCTCAAAAACCTCGGCCTGCTGCTCTTTGCCGCCGGCGCCCGGCGCGTGCTGGTCAACACCTGGCGCTACCACGCCTACACGGACGCGGACCGCTTCGCCCGCGAGATCCTGGACGTGGCCGGCGACGCCCGGATGATGACGCTCGGCACCGGGCACCCCCAGGGGGGCAACGCCCTCAGCGCCGACCCCCGGCGGGGCGTCGTCGGCCCGGACTTCCGCGTCCACGGCTTCGACAACCTGTATCTCTGCGACGCCAGCGTCTTCCCGACCAGCCTCACCGTCAATCCCCAGCTGACGGTGATGGCCCTGGCCCAGTATGCCGCCGGGCGCATCGGGTGAGCGGCCGGCGTCCGCCTGTTTCTTTGAACGGCGCACGGAGGCCGCAGCCGTGCCGGTCCGTGTGTGCCCCGGTACATCACTCCCCCTGTCCCATGCCCGACTACACCGTCACACCGCTGCGCGTCTTTGGCCTGCTCGTCTTCTATGCGGCGCTCTTCGTGGTCATCCGCCTGCACAAGCGGCGCATCGAGCCGGCCGAGCGCAAGACGTTCTTCGTCATCGGCGGCACGTGGGCCGTCTCGGTTTTCATCGCCAACTATCTGCTCTACCTGGCCGGGTTCATGAGCTTCCTGCCGTGGATCAACAACTTCATGCACACCTTTCTCTGGATCGGTCTCTGCCTGACGTTCCTTTACCTGGGCATCCGGGAGGACCACCCCATGGCGGTGCAGTTCATCGTGTTTGCCACGTTCAGCCTCATCGTGAAGTATGCCGAGCAGTTGCTCTTCGGCACGTGGGATCACGACCATTTCTTCCACCTTTTCCGGGGTAATTTCGCCTATGTGCTCGGCTGGTCGCTGGCCGACGGGCTCTATCCTCCGATCACGTTTTACGGCCTGCGGCTGCTCTCGCGGTTCGTGCCGGGTCTCATTGCATCTTGATCTCAACATTGATGCTTCACACGATGCCTTCTTCTCGCAACGCGGCGCTGGTACGGATCGGCGGGTGGTTCGCGCTGATCGTGGCGGCGATGCAGGTCGCCGGCAACGGGCTGCACCCGCCCATCCCGGCGGATACGGACGCGGCCCTCACCCTGATCGCCGGCACCGGGCGCTGGCCCGTCATCCACGTGATCATCACCGTGTCGTACTTCGCCTTCATCCCGTTCGTCCTCGGCGTGGCGGCTTCGTTCCCTGCGCCGGGCTGGCCGGTACGGATCGGCACGGTGTTCGTCATCGCCGGGGCGGCCATCGGGGCGGTGCAGATCCTCACCCACCTGACCCTGTTCCGCTTCGTCGCCGAGGTGTACGTGAGCGGGGAGGCGGCACTGCGCAGCGAGGCGGTCCTTCTCTATGAAACGTTCTGGCCCTACAGCACGGGTCTGGAGGTGGCGCACCTGGTGCTCATCTTCGTGGCCGTGGGGCTGTTCGGCGTGGCGATGCTGCGGACCCCGCGCTACCGGCGCTGGATCGCCCTCCTCGGCCTCTTCGCCGGCGGCGTGGCGACGGCAGGGGTGCTCGTGGGCAAGTTTGTCGTCCACGGGGCGACGGGCGGGCTGATCTTCGGCTTGAGCCTGCTGCCGCTGATCGTGTGGATCGTGGCCGTCGGCATCGTGCTGATCCGCGCGCGACCTGCGCCGGCCTTCTGAACCCGCTTTTCCTCATCCTTCCGGAACAAGCCATGGCAGACAGAACCCTGATCAAGATCGGCGGGTGGAGCGCGCTGGTGGTGGCGCTGATGCAGGTCGCCGGCAACGGGCTGCACCCGCCCATCCCGGGGGACACGCGGGCGGCACTCGAGCTCATCGCCCGCACCGACCTCTGGGGCGTCGTCCACCTGATCGTGACCGTCTCGTACTTCGTCTTCATCCCGTTCGTCCTCGGCGTGGCGGCTTCGTTCCCCGAGCGAGGCTGGCTGGTACGGATCGGCACGGTGTTCGTCATCGTCGGGGCAGCCATCGGGGCAGTGCAGATCCTCACCCACCCGACCGTCTTCAAACACCTGGCGGATACGTACGTGGTGGCCGACGCCGCGCTGCAGGAGCGGGTGGTCTTCCTCTACGACGCCTACTGGCCCTACAGCGTGATGCTGGAGGTGGCGCACCTGGTGCTCATCTTCGTGGCCGCCGTGCTGTTCGGCGTGGCGATGCTGCGGACCCCGCGCTACCGGCGCTGGATCGCCCTCCTCGGCCTCTTCGCCGGCGGCGTGGCGACGGCGGGCATCCTCGTCAGCAAGTTTGTCATCGTCTCACAGACGGGTGACCTGATCTTCGGCTTGAGCCTGCTGCCGTTGATCGTGTGGATCGTGGCCGTCGGCATCGTACTGATCCGCGCGAAATAGCGCCGGGTGTTCCTTCTCCCCTCACCTGCCTTCCTCAAAACGATGAGCAAACGACTACGCATCGCCGTCTACGTGCTGTGGGGCCTGCTGGGCCTGCTGGCGCTCGGCTGGATTTACGGTGTCGCCACGGGCTGGGACGAGATCGTCTCGCGGCCGGTGCGGCTGGCCTACATCATCTGCGACGCCGGGCTGGTCATTCCGCTGGGGGTGGTGGCAGGACTGGGGCTGCGCCGCGGCAGAACCTGGGCACCGGCCCTCTTCGCGCTGGCGCTGGGCGCCCTGCTGTTCGACGTGGCGCACGGCGTGTTCTACCTGATCTGGGACAACTATTTCGGCATCCCGCTGTGGCTCGGCTTCGTGCTGCTGGCCGTGCTCGCCGGGTATGTGGTCTTCGCGCTCAAGGCGCTGTGGACGGAGCCGGCCCCATGACGACGCCGGCCCGGACCCCACGCTGGCCGGACCGGGTGGCGCTGGCCCTCGCCGCCGTGACGATCCTCAGCGGCGCCGGGCAGATCGTCGCGGCCCGCCCGGTGCTGTCGATGCTGGCCGTGGAGCCCACCACGGCCACCGTCTACCTGTTCGTGACGGTGAGCCTGCTGACGCTCCTCTTCGGCGGAGCGCTGCTGCATGCCGTCCTCGCCCGGCGCCCACAGCCGGTGGCCGTCCTGTGGACGGGCCTGCAAAAGGTGTGCGGAGCCGCCCTCGGCGGCGCGGCCCTCACCCAGGGCCTGCTCGCCGGTGCGGCCTGGGCTGCCGTCGCCTTCGACGGCGTCGCCGGGCTGTTCGTCCTCTGGTACTGGACGCGCGTCCGGAAACGCTGACCGGTTCCGGCTCACAGGCACAGCGACCTGAAACCCGAAGCACGGAACGTGGAACCCATCCCGCCATTTTCCAACCTCTGCCCCCATGCTGACAGGCAATCGAACGGTTCTCAACGTCCTGCTCTACGGCTTCGTCGTGCTCGACCTGGTCTATGCGGTGACGTGTTTCTTCTTTCCGGAGGTGTGGTTCCAGACGCTTCACGGGGCGGACTACGTGGACCCGCAGGGACTGCTTCGCCGGACGGGTGCCCTCTGGGCGGCGTTTGCCCTCTTCCAGCTCGTGGCGGCCCTGCGCTGGTCGTCGGCGCCGTACTGGCTGGCCGTCGTGGCCGGGATGCGCCTGAGCGAGCTCTTCGCCGACTGGACGTACCTCTATTTCGCCGGCAGCGTCACCGGCCTCGGGCGGCTGGGCCTGCTCCTCTCGACGCCCTTCAACCTGCTCGTCTGCCTCTACCTGCTCGGCAGCTACCTGAAGCTCCGCCCACCGGCCGCCGGTACCCCGAACCCGCCCTGAAACGAACCCCTCCCGGGCCATGACCCTGCCCCTCTCCGATCCGAAAATCGCCGACCTCCTGCTGCACTGCGAGGCGCGCGGACCGGCGCCGGCCTATGACGAAGCCGGCACCGTGGCCCGCTCGCTCGAAGGCGGGGACCTCGTCGTCGTGAGCGACCTGCACCTGGCCGAGGGCCTCGAACACGACGGGCGCTACCCCGGCACGGAAAACTTCTTCGCCGACGATGCCTTCCACCGCTTCCTCGAAGACACCCGCACCCGCCTCCGGCACACCCCGGCGTGGCTCGTCCTCAACGGCGACGTGGTCGACTTCATGCGCATCACCGTCATCCCGCACACCGACGACGACTTCGGCCGGTGGGCAGAACGCCTCCGGCAGATCGGGCTCGACTACGACACGGACACGCTCCGCGCCGCCCTCATCAGGAAAGAGCGTACCTTCGGGCTTCGGACGAACGACTTCAAGTCCGTCTGGAAACTGGACCTGTCGCTGCGCGGGCACCCGCTGTTTCTGGCGGCCCTGGCCGAATGGATGCTGGCCGGGCACCGCCTCGTGATCGTGCGCGGCAACCACGACCTGGAGTGGTACTGGCTTGCCGTGCGCAACCTGCTGCGCCTGGCCCTGGCCGAACACCTCGCCGCGCGGACGGGCACCGACCTCGAAACCGTCCTGCGCACCACCGTCCTGCCACACCTCCACTTCATCCATGACCGGCTCCTCTTCGACCGCGAGATGCTCATCGAGCACGGGCACGTCTTCGACCGCTTCACCGCCGTCGTCGGCGGGCCCGTCATCGGCGACGGTACCGAGTTGAACATCCCCTTCGGCTCGTTCTTCAACCGCTACCTCATCAACCGCATCGAGCTGGACTACCCCTACATCGACAACGTGCGGCCGCGCGAGCAGCTGCTGCCGCTGCTCGTGCGCGAACGCTTCCCGCTGGCGCTGAAGCTGCTCTTCTTCCACATCCCGTTCGCCCTGCGCGTCATCCCGAAGAAGTACTACCGGTACGTCTTCGGGCGGGCGCTGGTGATGCTGCTGGCCGTCGGGGTGCCGCTCGGGCTGATGGGGTGGCACCTGTGGCAGGTGCTGTCTCCCGCCGCCGAGCCGGTGCAGGCCGCCCTGGCCACCGACAGCTTCATCCTCCGCCGGGTCACCGGGGCGTTGCAGACGCTGCTCTGGCCCATCCTCTCGTACTTCCTCGCACGCATCGTCGCCTACCTGCAACTCGAAGAACCGCCGAGCCTGAACGCGTTCGCCCGCGAGCGCTTCGATACGTTGCCGGACTGCCGCCTCATCACCTTCGGCCACACCCACAACCCGGACCAGTTCGAGCACGCGGGGCGATGGTTCTACAACACCGGTACATGGGTGCCCGTCATCGAACAGTCGAGCGCCGAGGTCCGCTTCGACCGCACCTTCACGTTCCTGCATCTCCAGCATGCACACGGCCGGCTCCAGCCCGGCCGGCTCCAGCGATGGGACGACGCCGCCGGCCGCCCCGCTCCCATGATCATCGTCAAAAAGAAGGGGGAGCACGAGGAGGGTTGACGCCCCGGAACCCGGCCCCGCGCCCCAGGGGAGCGGAAAAAAACCGGCACCTCGCTTTTAAGTTGGTCCCCTCCCTGAACCGATCCCTGTGACAGGGAGAAGCCCACGACGCAGGCCCACATCGTCAAGATAATGACATCTTTTCTTGACGAAATCGGCGGACATGGCAGCCGTGCCGGTTCGACCTTGGTGGGAGGGATTGGGCCGAAGGCACGAGGACCAACGCAGAGAGGAACGATGCACCGGCGAAGCTTTCTTCGCATCCCCGACCGGCCCGTCTCCGCCAACCCGCGCCGCAGGGCCGGCCTGGAGCCCTACGCCGGTCCCTGGACGCGTCGCCAGGCCCGTCACCTGGTCCGCCGAACCGGTTTCGGCGCCATCAAACGCGAGGTCGACGGCGTCCTGGCCGACGGTAATGCCGCCACCGCCGTGGACCGGCTCGTGGCTGCCGCCCAGGCCGATCCCCTGCCCGAAGCACCGGCCTGGTACGGCCGTTCGAACACCTCCGGCATCAGCGAGATCTATGAGCTCCAGCGGGCGTGGTTCGAGGCCATGCGCACGAAAGGGCTCATCGAAAAGATGACCCTGTTCTGGCACAACCACTTCGTCACCCAGTACACGGGCATCCGCTCCAAGACCTCCCTCTCGGCGGCCCATCTCGTCTACGACTACTACACCCTGCTGCGCCGGCATGCGCTGGGCAACTTCCGCACGCTCGTCCGGAAGATCGGGCTGAACCCGGCCATGCTCGTCTACCTGGACGGGTTCGTCAACGAGCGGGGCAAGGCCAACGAGAACTACGCCCGGGAGCTGCTGGAACTGTTCACCATGGGACAGACCGGCCCGGACGGGTCGCTCAACTACACCGAGACCGACATCAAGGAAATCGCGCGGGCGCTGACCGGCTGGGTCGTCACCGGCGACCGCAGGGCGTCCTTCGACCCGGCCCGGCACGACGGCGGCCTCAAGCAGGTCTGGGGCGAGACCGGCGCCTTCGACTATGACGACGTCGTTGACCTCCTCTTCGAGAAACGCGCCCGGCAGACGGCCCACTACGTCTGCCGCAAGCTCTACACCTACTTCGTGCAGGCGGTGCCGGACGAGGCCATCGTGGCCGGACTGGCGGAGACGTTCCTGGCACACGACTTCGAGATCGCCCCGGTAGTGAAGCAACTGCTCAAGAGCGCGCATTTCTACGAGGACGCCTTCATCGGGGCCCGCATCAAGAGCCCCGTCGAGTTCGTCATCGGCCTGTTGCGGGAAACCGAGGTGGTGCCCACGCAGGCCCTGCTCGAGAACGTCCGGGAGGTGCTGGCGCCGCTGTCGCTGGGCCAGGAGCTGTTCAACCCGCCCAACGTGGCGGGGTGGCCCGGGCTCAACCCGCCCGACGCCGGCGGCCTGCCGGGGCATTACGCCTGGCTCACCAACACCACCCTGCCCGAGCGATGGGCCTTCGCCGCCGACCTGATCTACGGCAACCTCGGGGCAGCCTACGACCCCGTCGAGCTGGCGATGAAGCTCTCGGATCCGTCCGATCCCTTCGCCCTGGCCGTGGACCTGGCCGAGACGATGATCCCCGTACCGCTGGAGCAGACCGGCATCCGCGAGGTGAGCGAGGACTTCGCCGGGATGGAGGCCCACCCGCTCCCACCGGAGGCGCAGCAGGCCCCGGCCTACGTCCTCAACCTGACCAAGCTGCTCCTGGACGGCCTGCCCCACTACGGCTGGCCCGTCCTCACCGATCCCGGGGCGCCGCAGGCCACCGACGCCCGGACGCTGCTACGGGCCTACCTGGCCTACCTCGTCCAGCTCCCTGCCTACCAGCTTACCTGACGGAACCCGTTTCGCCCATGCACGACGCCTGCTTCCATCACACCGACCGGCCGCGCCACGGTGCCTGCCTGGAGCACGGCCCGGCCCACCGGGAGGACCACGCCCGCTGGACCCGCCGGGACTTCCTCGTGCGGATGGGCCTGGCCTCCGCCGGGGTGGCCTTCTCGGTCGCCGGGCGGCCCGCCCACGCCTTCGGGCGCATGCCCCTGCTCGACCTCCTCCGCCGCCAGGAAACCGACCGCATCCTCGTGCTCATCCAGCTCAGCGGTGGCAACGACGGCCTCAACACCGTCATCCCCGTCAACAACGACGTCTATTACCAGCAGCGGCCCACCATCGCCATCCCGAAGAGCCAGGCCCTTCGCCTCGACGACGAGTCCGGCCTGCACCCGGCCATGCAGGCGCTGCAACCCCTGTGGGACGACGGGCGCATGGCCGTCGTGCACAACACCGGTTACGCGAACCAGACCCGCTCCCACTTCGAGGGCACCGTCAACTGGGCCACGGCCCGAGACCAGGGGGACAGCGAGAGCACCGGATGGCTCGGCCGTTACCTCACCGAGACCTTCTTCGAAGACGGGTTCACGCCGCTGGAATACCCGCTGGCGGTGCGCATCGGCGGGCCGGCCACCCTCTTCCAGAGCCCCTTCGGCGGGCTGAGCGTCACCTTCGGCGACGCCGCCCAGTTCCAGCGCTTCCTCGAACAGGGCGGCTTCTACGACACGGCCGGCGTGCCGGCCACGGCCTACGGCACCGCCCTGGCCTTCGTGCGCGACGTCACGAACGCCTCCTTCCGCTACGTGGCCGCCGTGCAGGACGCCGCCGCCGCCGGGTCCAACCTGGCCGGCTACCCCAACGCCGGCCTCGCCGCCAACCTGGCCGTGGTGGCACGCATGCTGCGCGGGGGCCTGCCCACGCCGCTCTACACCGTCTCCCTCGGCGGCTTCGACACCCACTCCGGGCAGGGAGGAACCACCGGCCCGCATGCCGCCCGCCTGGGCGACCTGGCCGGCGCCGTGGCCGCCTTCTTCGAAGACCTGGCCGCCGACGGACTCGACCGCCGCGTCGTCGTGATGACCTTCTCCGAGTTCGGGCGAACCCTGCGGGAGAACGGCTCCGGCGGCACCGACCACGGCGCCGGTGCCCCCATGCTCCTCTTCGGCCGAGGCCTCGACGGCGGCCTCTACGGCACCCCCTCCGACCTGCAGGACCTCTACGGGGGCGACCCCCGCTTCACCACCGACTACCGCGCCGTCTACGCCACCCTCCTCGAAGACTGGTTCGGCCTTCCCCCCGCCGAGGTCGATGCCGTGCTCGGTCGCTCCTTCGACCGCCTCGCCTTCGTTGGGGACAAGACCGCCGTCGCCACGCCTCCCCCCGAAGCGCCCGCCGGCTTCACGCTCGAACCGAACTATCCGAACCCGTTCAGGCAGACCACCGAGATCGCGTTCTCGCTACGCACCGCCGGCCCGGTCCGGCTCCAGGTATTCGACGCACAGGGCCGCCACCTCCGCACCCTGGCGGCGGACGTCCGGCCCGCCGGCCGCCACCGCCTCACGTTCGACGCCGCCGGTCTGGCCTCCGGCACCTACCTCTATCGCCTCGAAACGCCGGACGGCACCCGCACCCGCCGGATGACCCTGATTCGCTAAAGACGGAGTGATCATGCCATCCAGACAAAAATAGCTCGCCGCCGAAGGGGGGCCGGGGGTGTCGGTAAGCACATCTCTCAACAGGCCCGATGCGGCACCTACCGCGCCTCCCTTCGGCGGCGAGCCTTTTGTCGCCACACCTGCCAGATTGGACGGAAGCCTTATCTCGTTTCAGCTTATCGACCTGCAACCATGATTCGTACCCGTTTGCCGTTCCGGATGAAGTCGCAGATCCCGCACCGCAGGTCGGGGTGGCTGCCGGCCGGCTGGATGATGGTCCTGCTCGCAACCCTGGCAGCCGGCTGTGACCTTTTCGAAGGGGACGACACCACGGCCCCGGCCGACCGCCGTTACCCCGTCCGCCTGGACGAAGCCTGGGGCTATATCAGCGCCACCGGGCGCATGGCCATCGTGCCCCGGTATGAAGCGGCCATGCCCTTTGCGGAAGGGCTGGGCGCCGTGCAGCTTGGCGGCCTCTGGGGCTACGTCGATGCCGCCGGCACGCTGAAGATCCCCCCGGTCTACCGCGTGGCGACCCCCTTCGCCGAAGGCCTGGCCGCCGTGCGCGGCGACGCCGGCTACGGCTTCATCGACCGGAACGGAGACGTCGTGATCGACCCCCAGTTCGAACTCGCCCGCCCCTTCGCCGAAGGCCGCGCCGCCGTGCGCCTCGGCGGCCTCTGGGGCTACGTCGATGCCGCCGGCACCCTGGTGATCGAGCCCCGCTTCAGCGACGCCCGCCCCTTCGCCGAAGGCCTGGCCGCCGTCGAGAGCACCGACGGCTGGATCTACATCGACCGAGACGGAGGCATCGCCATCGACCCGCCCTTCACCATCGAGGCGGCCGGCGACTTTGCCGGCGGCCTGGCCCCCTTCGCCACGAGCGACGGCTGGGGCTACCTCGACCGCCGGGGCAACCCGGTGATCGCCCCCCGCTTCGAAGCCGCCGGCCCGTTCGCCGAGGGCCTGGCCCCGGTGGCCCAGAACGGGCGATACGGCTACATCGACCGCACCGGCCGGCTGGTTGTGCCACCCCAGTTCCGGGACGCCCGGCCGTTCGCCGAGGGCCTGGCTGCCGTGCGCCTGAACAACCGCTGGACGTTCCTGAGCAAAACCAGCCTCCGGATCGCCATGGAACGTCACTTCATGCTGGCCGAGCCTTTCCGCGACGGCCTGGCCCGCGTTTTCACCGGACGCGAAGACGACCCGGAGATCGGCTACATCGACCGGCAGGGCGCGTACGTCTGGTATCCCACACGCTGAGACCCGCCTCCCCCTCAAAAGCGAATATCCGAAACGCACCGTTCGAGGCATGAAACGACTGGTACCCTATGGCCTGGCTCTCCTCCTGCTCCCGGCCGCGGCCGGCTGCGACTTTCTCAACGGCAAGGACGAATCCCTGACCGACGGGCTGTTCCCCGTCCTGCTCGACGGGGAATGGGGCTACATCGACGCGACGGGACGCATGGTCATCGAGCCTACGTTCCGCCAGGCCGAACCGTTCGCCGAAGACGTGGCCCTGGTGCGCACCTACAGCGGCTTCGGCTTCATCGACCGCGGAGGCACCTTCGTGATCGAGCCGCGCTTCGAAGAGGCCCGCAGCTTCTCCGACGGGCGGGCCGCCGTGCGCATGGACGGCCGCTGGGGCTACATCGACCACCGCGGGGCCTTCGTCATCAACCCGCAGTTCACCGCCGCCCATCCGTTCGCCGAAGGCCGGGCCTTCGTCCGTACCCTCGACTACGACTGGGCCTACATCGACCGGGACGGGCAGGTCGTCCGTCACGAGACCACGCCCGACCTGGACGAGGTCGAGACGCCCGGCTTTTCCAACGGCCTGGCCCTCGTCCGCGACGACGGCGCCTACGGCTACATCGACCGGTCCGGGCGGCTCGTCATCCCGCTGCAGTATGCCGCCGCCCACCCCTTCTCCGACGGGCGGGCCGCCGTCAAGATCAGCGATCGCTGGGGCTACATCGACACGAAACAGGGCACGGCCATCAGCCCGCAGTTCATCAGCGCCGCCGGCTTCGCCGACGACCGGGCCCCGGTGCGCAAGGACGGCAACCAGTGGGGGTACATCGACGCCCGCGGCACCCTCGTCATCCCCGCCCAGTTCGACGAGGCCCGCCCCTTCTCGGAGGGCCGGGCCGCCGTCATGGTCGACGACCGGTGGGGCTTCATCGACCCGGCGGGTAACTTCATCGTCGAGCCCCGGTTCGACGAGGTGTGGCCCTTCCGGGGCGGTGCCGCCCGCGTCCGCCTCGACACCGGCGAGCGCCGGAAATACGGCTATATCGACCGCCAGGGTAACTACCTCTGGTATCCGACGGACTGACCGGTACCGGAGCGCGGTGGTCCGCGACGAAGGGGACGCGACGGGGGGAACGACCGCCGCGCTCGCCGGGCCGGTCACGCTGAAGGGCCTGCAGGCGGTAGAGCTTCATGGCGTGCGGGTAGTCTCGATTGACGCCCGTACGTGCGTCCCCGCCCGGGGCTCCCTTTTTCACGGCCCCGGGTTGCCGGCCAGGGCCTGCCGCAGCAGCGCGCGGGCGTGGCGCACGGAGCGGGCATAGAACCGGGCACGGAGGCGAGCCCGTTCTTCCGCCGTGAGGTCGCCATGGTAGCCCTGCCGCGCCAGGCGATCGCGGTAGGCGTGGTAGAGGCTGACAGCGGCCGCCACCGAGATGTTGAAGCTCTCGACGAAGCCCGGCGTGGGGATGATGCACCGGCGGTCCGCCAGCGCCAGCAGTTCTTCCGAGACGCCGTCGCGCTCGTTGCCGAAGACGAGCGCCGTCCGCTGCGTGAAGTCGAAGGCGTCGATGGGCAGGGCGGTGTCGTCCAGGTGGGTGGCCACGACGGCGTAACCGGCGGCCTTCAGGTAGGCGACGGCGTCGGCGGGCGTGCGCCAGGTGTGCACGTCCAGCCACTTGTCGGCCCCCTGCGTGGTGCGCTTCGACGTCTTGAACCGCTCCGGCCCGGTAATGATGTGGAACGCCTGGTAGCCGAGGGCCTCGGCGCTGCGCATGACGGCGCTCACGTTGCCCGTATCCACGAGGCCCTCCACGACCGGCACCACCGTGTAGGTGCGCCCGTCGAGGACGGCCTCGATGCGGGCGGCCCGTTCATCGGTCAGATAGGGCCGCAGGATCGCCACCACCGCCTCGGGGGCGAGGCGCCGCCCGTCGATCACCAGCGGGTCCGTCCGCGGCAGGCCCTTTGCCAGCAACGCGGCCATCTCACGGGCCGCCTCCTGCTCCTGTCGTGTTGCCATTCGATCACGTTTTGCCGCTCTGTCGTCGTCGCGTCCAGTATATGCCCGGGCCGCCCTTGACACAAACCCTGCCAGGCCCGATCATGCCTTCGGCGCCCACGGTATCCTTGTCGTTCAGTGCTCGTCTCCGCCTGCGGCGCCTGTCGCCATTTTTCTCGCACGTCAACCCCTATGTGCCATGTTTTCCTGCTTGCTTCATCGCCGCCTCCTCGCGCTGTTGTCCCTTTGCCTGTTCGCGGGTGCCGCCCGCGCCCAGTCCGCCGATGACATCCTCCGGCAGATGGTCGAAGCCTACGAGGCCCGTATGGCCGGCATCGACGACTACACGGTCGTCACCGAACAGTTCACCACCTACTACAAAAAAGTCGAGCGCGACGGCCGGCGCTCCTACGACGCCTACACCGAGTTCAACGTCGAAGGCCTGCCCGCGATGGGTGCGCTGAACGAGGACGATCCCATGATGAACGACCCGCGCGTGTTCCTGGCGAACATGGCAGGCTACGGCGAACACGTGGGGCAGGCGGCGATCGACGGGCGCCCCGTGCATCACCTGCGCTTCGAGGAGTTCCCGCCGGATGCCCTGCACGCCGACCCCGCCACCACCCCCAAACGCCTCGACCTGTACGTGGATGCCGAACATCTGGTGCCGGTGAAGATGCACATGTGGATGGAACACCGGCAGGACGGAGCCCCGCGCGAGGTGGAAGCCGAAATGCGCTTCGAGGACTACCGGGAAACGAAAGGCCTGCTCCACCCCTTCCGCACGACCATGCGCCTCTCGGGCCTGCAGGCCGACATCTCCGAGAAAGAGCTGGCCGAGGCCCGGAAGGGCATGGCGGAACTGGAAAAACAGCTGGCCGGGATGCCCGAAGCCCAGGCCGACAGGATGCGGAAGATGCTCGAACCCCAGCTGAAAAAGCTCGAGGAGATCCTCGAAAGCGGCACCCTGACGATGACGTTCGTCGTCCGGGAGTTGAAGGTGAACACCGGCGTGCCCGGGCAACACTTCCAAAAACGGAACTGAGCGCGAACCATTGTCCGTCTCGGCCATACAGAGAGGCGTCTTTCCGGGCCACCGGCTTTCCGGGAAGGCGCCTTATCGTTTCGTTCAACCCTGTGCCTGAACCCTATGAACCTTCAAGACAAAGTGGCTGTCGTCACCGGTGCCAGCAGCGGGCTGGGCCGGGTTTTCTCGCAGATGCTCGTCGAACGGGGCGCCCGCGTCTTCGGGCTGGCCCGCCGGCAGGAACGCCTGGAGGCCGTGCGCGAGGCCCTGGGCGAGCGGTTTCACCCCGTCGTGTGCGACGTGACCGACGAGGCGGCCGTCGCCCGGGCCTTCGAGACGATCCGGCGCGAGGGCGGCCGCCTGGACGTGCTCATCAACAACGCCGGCCTGGGCAAGTTCGGCCCCGTCGACCGGCTCTCGGTCGAGGACTGGGACGTGCAGGTGGCCACGAACCTGCGCGGCGTCTTCCTCTGCACCCGCGCCGCCGTGCCGGTGATGAAGCAGCAGAACGCCGAGACCGGCTTCGGCGGGCATATCGTCAACATCGCCTCGATCGCCGGGCTGATCGGCAACCCGAACATCAGCGCCTATAACGCCACCAAGTTCGGCCTGCGGGGCTTCTCGGAGGCCCTCATGAAGGAATTGCGCGACGACGGCATCAAGGTCTCGTGCGTCTACCCCGGCTCCATCGCGACGGAGTTTTTCCAGACCTCGGGCAGCAATCCCGCCCCCAACGCCATGACGGCCGAGGACGTGGGCCGCACCGTGATGCACCTGCTCGAGACGCCGGACAATTACCTCATCTCGGAGGTCGTCATGCGGCCGTTGCGACCGCGCGGCTGACCGGAAGGCGGCGTGTTGCACCTCCAGCCGGCAGCCTGTATACTGCCGCCCCGGTACCTGCCCTCCTCAGAAAAAACCCTACCAGGATGAAACGGCGTGACTTTGTCCTCAAGGCCGCCGCCGGTGCCGCCGCGACGGGCCTGCTGGCCGGATGCGGCAACCGGACCGCCGGAGAAGGCGGGACGGCGGCGGTGCAAACCCGGCCCCGCGTGACGTGGCGGCTCGTCTCCAGCTTCCCCCGTTCGCTCGACACCATCTTCGGCGCCGCCGAAGTGCTGGCCGAGCGCGTGCGCGCCCTCACCGAAGACCGCTTCCGTATCCGCGTCTACCCGGCCGGCGAGATCGTCCCGTTCGACCAGGTGCTCGAATCGGTGCAGAAGGGTACGGTTCAGATGGGCCATGCCGCCAGCTACTACTTTATCGGCAAGAACCCCGCGCTGGCCTTCGACTGCACCGTCCCCTTCGGCCTGACGGCCCGCCAGTACAATGCCTGGCTCTACCACGGCGACGGGCTCTCCCTCACGCGCGCCCTCTTCGCCGACTTCAACGTGCTCAACTTCCCCGGTGGCAACACGGGCGTGCAGATGGGGGGCTGGTTCCGCCGCGAGATCAACAGCCTGCGCGACCTGCGGGGCCTGAAGATGCGCATCCCCGGCCTGGGCGGGCGGGTCATGGACCGGCTCGGCGTCACGGTGCAGGTGCTCGCCGGCGGCGACATCTACCCGGCCCTCGAACGCGGTGCCATCGACGCCACGGAATGGGTCGGCCCCTACGACGACGAAAAGCTCGGCTTCCACGAGGTCGCCCGCTACTACTACTATCCGGGCTGGTGGGAGCCCGGCCCGGCCCTGACCTTCTACGTCAACCGGCAGGCCTGGGAAGGCCTGCCCGGGGACTACCGCCACGCCCTCGAAGCCGCCGCCGCCGAGGCCAACGTGAACATGCTCGCCAGCTACGACGCCAAGAACCCGCCGGCGCTGCGCCGCCTCCTCGAACAGGGCGTCCAGCTCCGCCGCTTCCCCGACGACGTCATGCAGGCCGCCTACCGGGAGGCGGTCGACCTGATGGAGGAGCAGGCCGCCGCGGATGCGACCTACCGCAAGGTGTACGAATCGTACAAGGCCTGGCGGGCCGACGCCTACCGGTGGTTCGACACCGCCGAGCAGGCCTATGCCGCGTTCGCCTTTCGCCAGCCCTTCACCTGATATGCTGCACCACGTCGGCGTCTACTGCGCTTCGAGCAACCGCATCGATGCCCGCTATGTTGCCGTGGCCGAGGAGATGGGCCGCCTGCTGGCTGAACGCGGGCTTGAACTCGTCTACGGAGGCGGGCAGGTGGGCCTGATGGGGGCCGTCGCCCGGGCCGCCCACGCGCACGGCGGGCGCGTCTACGGCGTCATCCCCGAAGCCCTCAAAACCCGCGAAGGCGTCGCCTACGACGTGGCCGACGAGCTCGTCGTCACCGGCACGATGCAGGAGCGCAAGCGCCTCATCTTCACCCGCGCCGACGGCTTCGTCGTGCTCCCCGGCGGCTTCGGCACCCTCGAAGAGCTGATGGAGGTCCTCACCCTCCGCCAGCTCGGCTACCACGACAAGCCCATCGCGCTCGTCAACACGGACGACTTCTTTCGCCCGCTCCTCGACCTGTTCGAACACCTCTACCGGACCGGGTTCGCCCGCCCCGAATACCGGGTGCTCTACCACGTCGCACCGGACCCTGCCGGCGCGCTGGACCACCTGGCCGCCTACCGCCCGGCGACCCGGGCACGCGGGATGCCGGTCAGGAGGCCGCCCCGGTAGCCACCTGCGCCGCTTCGAGGGCTGCCTCCAGGTCGCGCACCAGGTCGTCGACGGCTTCGAGGCCCACCGACAGGCGGATGCCGCTCGGGCGAATGCCCATGGCGATCTGCTCCTCGAGCGGGATCGGCGCGTGCGTCATGCTGGAGGGATGTTCGACGAGCGTCCGCACGTTGCCCAGGCTGACGGCCAGCGTGACGGTGTAGGCATGGCGCGCCAGGTGGTTGATGAACCGGATGCCGGCCTCCTGCTGCCGCTCCGGCGTGGCGCCCCTGAGTTCGAAGAACACCATACTGCCCGGCGCAAAGTTGCCCTCGTAGTCGATCATCTGACGACGGGCCACCGCATACCCCGCGAACGACGGCAGCCCCGGATAGCTCACCGACGCCACGGCCGGGTGGTTGGCCAGGAAACGGACGAGCTCGCGGGCCGTGGCCTGCTGCTGCCGCATCCGCACGGCCAGGCTGGGCAGGCCGTAGACCAGGATGCTCCATGCGGCCCGGGGCGAGAGCACCCCGCCGAAGTCCTTCCGGTAGAGCAGGAGGCGATCACGGAAGGTGCGCGGGCCGATGACCACGCCCCCCATGTCCGTGCCGTAGCCGCTGATGCCCTTCGTCAGGCTGTGCACCACGAAGTCGGCCCCGTGCTCGAGCGGGCGCTGGCAGAACGGCGTGGCGAAGGTGTTGTCCACCACCACATAGACCCGTTCCTCCGGGGCACGGGCCGCATTGGCCGCCGCCACTTCGGCCACCACCGCCGCGATGTCCACGATCTCCAGCGTCGGATTGGCCGGCGTCTCCAGGTAGACCACCCGTGTGGCGGGGCGCAGGTGCTCGCGAAGCGCTTCCGGTGTCGTCAAATCAACCGGTGTGTGGGTGATCCCGAAGCGCGGCAGCCAGTTGTTCAGCAGCGAATGGGTACATCCATAGAGCGTGTGATGCGCCACCAGATGCTCACCGGCCCGGAGCAGCACCCCCAGCACGGCCGAGATGGCCCCCATGCCCGAGGCAAACGTGACGGCCATTTCACCGCCCTCGGCCATGGCCAGGTTTTCCTCGAGCAGGTCCTTGTTCGGCTCGCGGAGGCGGTCATAGATGTAGATCGGCTGCCCGCTTTCCTCCTCGTGCCCGTAGGTGCGAAAGCCCTGTGCCCCCCGCACCTGCGAGTCCAGGCGGAATGTCGTCGAGGTGGAGATGGGCGGCACGACGTGGTGGCTGTACTCCCAGGCCGCCGAATGCATCCGCCCGTGAATCAGGCGGGTGGTGGGTTGATAGTCGTCGCCTTGCCGGGTCATGACCTACCTTCGATCAACATACAAAAAAGCCGTGTGTAGACACCGGGCCATCCCCTCAGTCCGGCATCTGAACCGGGATCTTCGTCGCGTGCTTGACGGTCGAGAGCACGAACGAGGTGTGAATCTTTCCGATGTTGGGGATGGACGCCAGCTTGTGCAGGAGAAAGTCTTCATACTGCTGGATGTTCGGGGCCACCACCTTGAGCAGATAGTCACTCTCCCCGCTGATGTGGTAGCATTCGAGGACCTCGGGCAGGGTCTGTACCTGCTCGCGGAACGCCTGCACGAAGTCGGCCCCGTGCGCGTTCAGGGTCACCTGCACGAAGGCGATGGTGCCCTGATTCACCTTGGACGGATCGACCAGGGCGACGTAGCCGCGGATGACGCCGCGCTGCCTGAGCTTCTTGACCCGGTCGAGGGTGGTGGCCGGCGCCAGCCCGACCCGCCGCGCCAGCTCCACGTTGGTAATGCCCCCGTCTTCCTGGAGGATGTCCAGGATCTGACGGTCGATGTGATCCAGGGATTCCAGCATGCCTGAGCCCGTAAAACGCCCGTGTACCCGCCGGGAAAATACTGCTACCGTACCTTTTTACAAAGCCGCACCGGCCTGCATGCGCCCGGCCGTGCCCCTTGCCTTTCCGGCGCCCGTGCAGCATCTTGCGGGGACCCTGAAACAGACGCCGTCATCATGCTCGAGATCGACGTACACGAAGAATATCGCCGCCTCGGCACACTGTACGAGGCGTTTGATGCCGTGCTCGCCTGGCCGGACGCGCAACTCTTCCTCCGCCGCGAGGACGTTTCGGCCTGGTCGGTGGCGCAGCACCTTTATCACATCCTGCTGGCCAACAGCCGCATGCTCAAGGCCATCGAGGCGATCGTGGCGGGGCATCCCTCGGTCCAGGCCGGCGAGCCCAACCGGGCCGGCTGGTATGTCCTGCGCCGGGAAGACATGATGCGGGGCCGCGGGCAGGCACCGGCGGACGTGCACCCGCCGGCGGCGCCCACCCGCACCGATCTGGCGACCACGCGAGACCGAAGCCGGCACAAATACGAGGCGGCGGCCGCCCTGCTGCCGGATCTTCCCGGGCGGCCCGGCGGCCTTCCGCACCCGTTTCTGGGCACGCTGAGCGCCGCGCAGTGGCTCCGGCTCGCGCGCATCCACTCCGCCCATCACCTGGCGATCATCCACGACGTGGCCCGCCTGCCCCTCCCGCACGAACCCGCCGGTTGAACGCCTGGCCATGGCCGCGACACACGTTCTCACCGTCCCCCGCACGGCACGGTACGTCACGCTGGGCCCGCCGCAGGCCGGCGACGTGTGGTTCGTCCTCCACGGCTACGGCCAGCTCGCCGCCGACTTCATCGCGGCCTTCGCGCCGGTCGACGACGGCACGCGGCTGATCGTGGCGCCCGAGGGCCTCTCCCGCTTCTACGTCCGCCGGAACCCCGACCGGGTGGGTGCCTCGTGGATGACCCGCGAGGACCGCACGCACGAGATTGCCGATTACGTGCGCTACCTGGACGCCGTCTACGACGCCGTCTTTGCCGGACGCCCGCCCGGTACCGTGCACCTGCTCGGCTTCTCTCAGGGTGCGGCCACCGCCTCGCGCTGGTTCACGATGGGCCGCGCCCGCCTCGACCGGCTCATCCTCTGGGCCGGCCCCGCCGCCCACGATCTCGACCTGCACACCCTCCGCGCCCGGCTCGGCGAGGCCCCCCTCCTGCTCGTCGTGGGAACCCGGGACGAATACGTTGACGCCGAACGCCTGGCCTCCGAGGAAAATCGCCTGCGCAGCCACAACATTCCCTATCGCCTCCTGACCTTCGACGGTCCCCACCGAATCGACCGGACCACCCTGCTCCGCCTGGCAAGCGGTTGAGGGCCGGGCATCATTCTTGCCCCTCGGTTTCGGTTCTGATCTTTGCGCCCCTGCCGGGCGCACCCGTCCCCGCCTGTACAGGCTTCTCTACAGCGATCGTACACTCCCCACAACACCCGCTCCCCTGCGTGTCATGAGAAAGACCGCTGCGCCCATGATGCTCCTGCTGCTGGTGGTGGTTCCGCTCCATGCCCAGGACCCGCCCGAGGCCGACTCGCTGCTGCTGCGGTACGATCTGCAGGAAATCGTGGTACAGGGCGAGACGCCGGTCGAAGAACGCATCACGACGGTCCAGCGCCTTACGGTGGCCGACCTGGCCCCGCTGGAAGCCCTCTCCACGGACCAGCTCACCCGCTACCTGCCCTCGGCGCACGTGCAGACGAACTCGCGCGGCGAGACGCTGCTCTTCCTGCGCAATGCCGGCGAACGGCAGACCGCCATCTTCCTCGACGGGGCCCTGCTGAACATCCCCTGGGACAACCGCCTCGACCTGGGCCTGATCCCCGCCGGCCTCATCAGCCGGATGACGGTGACCAAGGGGGCCCCGGCCATCGAATACGGCACGAACGTCATCGGCGGCGCGGTAAACCTGGTCTCGCCGTCCTTCGAATACGAGGGGCGCCTTACCGAACTCGGCCTCTCCTACGGCACGGCCGACGCCGCCCGCGCCCATCTGGTCCACCGGGGGCGTGCCGGCGCCTTCAGCTACACGGCGGCGGCCGGCCACGCACGCCGGGACGGCCTGCCGCTCCCGAACGGAACCCGCCTGGCCTACAACCAGCCCGGCACCGGCCTGCGTACCAACACCGACCGCCGGATCACCAATGCCTTTGCGCGGGGCCTGTACACGTTCGGGGACGGCACCCGGCTGAGCCTGTCGGTCCTCCACATCGACGCCGAACAGGGCGTGGCGCCCGAAGGCCATCTCCCCCCCGAAGACGCCCGCCTCTGGCGCTACCCCCTCTGGCGCTACACCGTCGGCATCCTCAGCGGCGAGGGCTACCTCACGCCGCAGACCCACTGGAAAGCCACTGCCTGGACCGGCGACTTCAGCCAGCACATCAATGCCTACGGCTCCCTCGCCTTCGACCGGCCCCGGGAACGCCAGGAGGACGACGACCTCACCTTCGGCACGCGCCTGGCACTGGCGCAGGCCCTCGGCCCCGGCACAGTCCGCCTGGCCATCAACGGCTTCGTCTCCACCCACCGGCAACGGGACCTCGTACTGGGAGACGACGGGCGCCCCCTTCCCGGCGAAACGTTTCCGCGCCTGACCTACCGGCAGGAAACCTTCAGCCTCGGCCTCGCCTACGAATGGCCCGTGACCGATCGCCTCCAGACCACCGCCAGCGCCGGCTACGACGTCATGCGCATGCCCCGCACGGGCGACAAGCCGGCCTGGGATCCGTTCTCCGACTACAGCTTCTCCGCCGGGGCCCGCTACGACTTCGAAGGCGGCTTCTTCGCCCGCGGCGCCGTCGGCCGCAAAACCCGCTTCCCGACGATGCGCGAGCTCTTCGGGGAAGCCCTCAACCGCTTCCTCCTCAACCCCGACCTCCGGCCCGAGTCGGCCCTGCTGGCCGAAGTGGGCCTGGGCCTCGAACGGCCCGGCCTGCGCCTCGAGGTGATCCCGTTCCTGAACCGCACCTCGGACACCATCGACCGCATCAACGTAACGGTGGACGGGGAGCGCAAACGGCAGCGCATCAACCTGCGGGGCAGCCGCGTGCTGGGCGTCGAAATGACGGCACAGGCCCGCCTCCACCGCTACGTGCAGGGCACCGCCTCGCTGACGCTCACGGACGTAAAGCGCCTGAAGGACAACCCCGGCGAGTCCGAACGCCTGGCCGAGAAGCCGGACGCCGTGGGCACCGCCCTGCTCCGCTATGCCGGCCCGCAGGGCCTCTCCCTGCAGCTCGACGCCACCTACACCGGCCGCGCCTACTCGCTCGACGAAGACAACACGTTCGTCCCCCTGCCCCGCGCCCTCAGCCTCAACGCCCGCATCGGCTACCGCCTCGACGACGTGGTGCCCGGCTTCACCGCGGAACTCTTCGCCCGGGGCGACAACCTGACCGATGAACTGGTCGTGACCCAGCTCGGCCTCCCGGGGGCCGGGCGCATGATGCAGGCCGGCATCGAGATGAGTTTCTGATACCGGTCCTGCGAAAGGGCCCTGCATACTTCTTGAACCCGACCGTAGCGTCCGTGAACCGTGCACCGGGATTTCGGGGAGCGGCCATGAGCCCCCGTCCTGAAGGGACCTGTAGCCGCACCCTTCACAGGTGCGCCCGGCCACCGGGCCCGGGCTGAAGCCTGCACCGGCGCGGCTGATCCTGGCCGTGCCATGCCATCGACAACCCGGCCCGAGCCGGCATCGCCTCAACAACACGGACCTTCGCCCTGGCCGGTCTGATCGAGCCCGTACGCCGGAAAGAACCGGGGGGGTTTTCGGCCGGGCGCATCAATCGAGCAGCCAGGTCACCAGTTCGGGAAAAAGGATGACGAGCAGCAGTCCCAGGGCCTGGATGAGGATGAACGGGATGGCTCCCCGGTAGATTTGCGCCGTGGTTACCTCGGGCGGTGCCACCCCGCGCAGGTAGAACAGGGCGAAACCGAAAGGAGGTGTGAGGAAGGACATCTGCAGGTTCATCCCGATCATCACCCCGAACCACACCAGATCGATCCCCAGCAACAGGGCCACCGGCGCCAGCAACGGGATGATGATGAAGGCGATCTCGAAGAAGTCGATGAAGAAGCCGAGCAGGAAGATCGCCAGGTTGGCCACCAGGAGCATGCCGGCGGCACCGCCCGGCAGGTTGGTCAGCAGGTCCTCGATCCAGAGGTCACCGCCGAGCCCCCGGAAGACGAGGGCGAAAGCCGTCGAACCGATGAGCAGGAACATGACCATGGCCGTGAGGCGGGTCGTTTCGGCCATGGTCTCGCGGAGGGCCTGCAGCGTCAGTCGCCGGCCTGCGAGCGCCAGCAGCAGGGCCCCCAGGGCGCCCAGGGCGCCGGCCTCCGTCGGCGTGGCGATGCCGGCAAAGATGGAGCCGAGCACGAGCAGGATGAGCACGAGCGGCGGCAACATCACCAGCAGCACCCGGCGCAGGAGCACCTTCGGGGGCAGGTTCCGCGCTTCGGGCGGCAGGGCCGGCGCCCGTTTCGGCCGGAAGACGGCCACCCCCACCGCATACAGCGCGTAGAGGCCCGCCAGCATCAGTCCCGGCACCAGGGCCCCCAGGAACAGATCCCCTACCGACACGCCGAGCTGGTCCGCCAGCACCACCAGCACCACACTCGGCGGGATGATCTGCCCCAGCGTTCCGGAAGCCGTGATGATACCCGTCGAAAGCTCCCGCGAATAGCCGTAGCGCAGCATCACCGGCAACGAGATCATGCCCATGGCCACCACCGACGCCCCGACGACCCCCGTGGCTGCCGCCAGGAGCGCCCCGACGAAGACCACGGCCAGCGCCAGCCCGCCCCGCAACGGCCCGAAGAGCTGCCCGATGGTCGTGAGCAAGTCCTCGGCCAGGCGCGACTTCTCCAGCATCGTGCCCATGAAAATGAAGAACGGCACCGCCAGCAACACATAGTTCGACATCACGCCGAACGTGCGGTCCGGCAGGGCCAGGAGCAGGTGCCAGTCGAGCAGCCCGGCCTCCACCCCGATGAAGGCAAACAGGAGCGCCGTGCCGCCGAGCGCAAACGCCACCGGGTAGCCCGAAAAGATGAGCACGAGCGCCCCGATGAACATGAGTGGGCCGAGCCAGTCTTCCATCACACGTGCCCTCCCCCGTGTATCTCCTCCGGACCGGCCTCCTCCTCCGGCAACGACGTCCCCCGCAGCACCGCCACCTGCCGGATCAGCATGGCCACCCCCTGCACCACGATCAGGACGAAAGCAACCGGGATGGCCGTCTTGATCGGGTAGCGTGGCAACCCGCCCGGATCCGGCGACATCTCACGCACCGCCCACGAGTTGACCACCGACGGCCACGACACCCACAGCATCAGCCCGCAGAAGGGCAAAAGGAAGAGCAGGGTCCCGACCAGGTTGATCCATGCCTTGCCCCTCGGCGAGAGGCGCCCGTAGAACACATCGACGCGGACGTGGGCGTCGTGCTTGAGCGTATAGGCCGCCCCCAGCAGGAAAACCAGGCTGAAAAGATACCATTGCAGCTCGATGTAGACGTTCGAGCTGAGCCCCAGCCCCGTGTAGCGGTCAAGGTAGCGCACGACGGCATTGTAGGCCCCGATGAGGACCATCACGAGCGTCAACCAGTAGAGCACCCGGCCCGTGCGCTCGCTGAACCGGTCGATGCCGCGCGCCAGGCGAAGCCAGAACGACATAGACAGAACATGCAGGATGGACGAGGGAGCGTGGATCGGGCGGGGCTGGAAGATAACGCCCGTCCCCGGAAGATGCCATTTCTGCCCGCCATGTGCGGTTGAGAGTTTCGGGCCGATTGCGTATCTCGTATTCCGCCTCCCCCCTGCGGAATAGGCAACCCGAAACCACCACCCGACCGCCATGAAACGAAGCCTCCTGCTGGCCGCGCTGGCCCTGTCACTCTCGGCCGCCTGCGTCGTGTACCGCATGACGCGCCCGGACCCGCTCGTGTCCACGTTCTCCATCGTCGCCTTCGACCCCGAGACGGGGGACCTGGGCGTGGCCGTGCAGTCCAAGTTTCCCAATGTGCGGCCCATCGTGCCCTGGGCGAAGGCGGGCGTCGGGGCCGTAGCCACGCAGAGCTTCGCCGAGCTGGACTACGGCATCAAGGGGCTGGAGTTGATGGAGAACGGTGCCACGGCCGAGGAGGCCCTGAGCATCCTCCTGCGGGGCGACGCGGACCGGCAGCAGCGGCAGGTCGGGATGGTCGACGCCCGCGGCAACGCGGCCATGTGGACCGGCACCGAGACGTTCGCCTGGGCGGGCGGGCGCGTCGGCCGGCAGGACGGCCCGCCGCTGGCCGGCGGCCCCGAGCAGGGCAACAATGGCACCGTCCTGACCGGCTACGGCTACACCGCACAGGGCAACATCCTCGTCTCGAAGGAAACCGTCGAGGCCATGGCCGAGACGTTCGAACGCACCGGGGGCAGCCTGGCCGACCGGCTCGTGGCCGCCCTCGTGGCCGGGGGGAAGGCGGGCGGCGACCAGCGCGGCGAGCAGAGCGCCGCCCTCCTCGTCGTCCGCCAGGGCGCCGGCTACGACGGCATGGACAACTTCATCGACATCTCCGTCTACGACCACCCCACCCCCATCGCCGAACTCGAACGGCTCTACCGGCTCAACAACCTGTACTTCACCGGATCGAAGCCCGAAAACATGATCCCCGTCACGGAGGAGATCGCCCGGGAACTCCAGCAAATCTGGCAGGCACGCGGCTTCTACGACGGCCCCCTCGACGGCATCGTGGACGAGGAATTCCAGCGGATCCTGGTCGACTACATGGGGTGGGAGAACTACGACCTGCGCATCCCGCCCGTGAGGAACGTGGACCTGGCCGCCGGCGACACGCTCAAGATCGACCGCGAGGTGCTCGAAGACATCCGCGCGGTGTTCCGCGAAGGCCGCTGGAAACCACGCCTCCGGTGAAACCCGCCGAACGGGAAACGGAGCCCCGGCGCTGCGCGTATGGTGTGTTCTGCGGGGTCGCCTGCCGCGGCCCGGCTCAGGCTAAAGGATGTGGAGTACGACATGCACCGGCGACCGAAAAGGAAACTCTCTCTTCTTCAATCCGAACCTGCACAGGGTGAAGCGTGGTGGGACCGCTTCCGCACCCTGCTCGACGAAGACAACGACTGGCCCAGCGAATACCTCTTCAAGTTCATCGTCCCGAAAGCCCGCCTCGAAGACGTGAAGGCCGTCTTCGGAGACCACCCCGTCGAGGTACGGGCCTCGACGCGGGGCAACTACATGAGCGTCACGGCCCGGATGACGGTTTCTTCGAGCGACGAGGTCGTCGCCATCTACGCAGCCGCCGGCAAGGTCGAAGGGATCATCTCACTCTGAAAACGCGCCGGCACAGCACCCGCTACAGGCGCGCCGGGGCCGGCCCGGCCCCGGTTATGCATAGCGATCGATGCGGCGAACCGGTCGGACCTCCAGGGTGGCTTCGCGGGCCATGGTACCGGCATACGCCCCCGCATAGCCTTGCGGCCCACCCACCTGCCCCTCGCTCCGGCTGCCGGTATCGGCATAGGGCACGGTGGCGACCGGGGTGAAAATGTGCGGGCCGTCCGGCGTTGCCTCCGGCACGGCGCCTTCTTCCTGCCGCATCCTGGCGCGCCGCTCCTCGCGTTGCCGGAGTTCCAGTTCCTGCCGCGCCTTCATCTCCATGCGGCCGGCTTCGTGCGCGATGCGCCGGTCGGCCGGCGACGGGTCCTTCGGAGCCAGCGCCGCACGGCGGATCACCTGGGCCTTGCGGATGGTTGCCTCCGGATCACCGGGCACGGGGCGCGTGTCGATCTTGACAGACCCACCGATGGCATAACGCTTGCCATCCGGGCCGACCTGGTAGGTATACCGGGGAGGTCCCTGGGCATAAGGGCCGGCCGCCAGCAGGTGGGCCTGCTCGTGCTGGCGGACCTCCGCATCCCGCTTCTTCAGACGCCGGAGTTGCTCCTCCTCGGCGGGTGTCAGCTCCTTTCCCGCCCCCACGGCCCCCACACGGCCGGCATGCGGCCGCTCCGTACCCTCCGGCTCTACCGGACCGGCCGCCGGATTCCGGTCCGCCGCCGCCTCATCCTGGCGCGCACGCGCGGGCATGCCATGCAGCGCGAGCACGGCCACCGAAGCCGCAGTCGATGTCGTCGACGTAATCATCTGGCCCGTTCAAACCCGTAGATCGACGTGAAGGCATGGCATACATAGCACAGGTCGGTATCGGCCAAAAAAGCACGTTCTTAAACGCTATGGCGGCTTCCGGCCGTCCGCCGGCCCCGCGTCCCCGTCCCGACTAGTACTACAGCCGCATCTTCGGCATCGACGTGCAGGATCATGCCCTCGGGCACCTCGCCCCAGTCCTCATTACGCGTGATCCGCTCGGAGGCAATGACCGAGGTTTCACACCACGTGGCCCGAAAAGGCCCGCTTTTCCTATATTGTCCCGTGTCCTTTCCCCCATCTCACCCGAGGTCACCATGAACACCCTCGCCCGTGCCCTCTCCCTCGTGCTCTGCCTCGTCCTGCTCGTCCCCGCCCGTGCCCAGGAGGCCCCCGAGGGCTGGACACCCGAGCTGAGCATGCGCTTCCGGTCGATCCCCGACGTGGCCCTCTCGCCCGACGGGCGGCTCGTGGCCTACGTGGTGCGCGAGGCCGTCATGGAAGGGGAACAGTCCGAGTACCGGAGTCACGTCTGGATTGTCTCGGCCGACGGCAGCCTGAACGTCCAGTACACGCGGGGCGACAAGTCGTGCACGGACCCGGCGTTCTCGCCGGACGGGCAGTACCTGGCCTTCACGTCCGACCGCTCGGGGAAAAACCAGGTGTGGGTGATGCGCGTCGACGGCGGCGAGGCCGAACAGGTGACCGACGCCGAGACGGGCGTGGCGGCCTACCGCTGGTCGCCCGACGGCACCCGGATCGCCTACACGGCCCGCGACCCGGAAACGGAGGAGGAGAAAACGGCGAAGAAGGAGAAACGCTACGTGGAAGTGGTGGACCGGGACTTCAAGTACAACCACCTCTACGTGATCCCGCTGGCGAAGGACGCCGACGGCGAGCGCCCGGCCCGCCGCCTGACCGCCGGAGCCTTTCACGTCACGTCCTTCGACTGGTCACCGGACGGCCGCACGCTCGTCTTCGCCCACCAGCCTGACCCCACGATCAACACCGGTTTTCTCGAACGGGACCTCTCCACGGTCCCGGCCGACAGCGGGGCGGTCACGCCGCTGGTGTCGTGGGCCGGCGTGGACGACACGCCCCGGTTCTCGCCGGACGGCGCCTGGGTCGCCTTCGTCTCGGACGGCGGCCGGCCCGAGCGCGTGGGGCTGGGCGACCTGTACGTGGTGCCCGCCGCCGGCGGGGAGCCGCGGCGCCTGGCCGACACGCCGGACCGCAACGCCACCCTCCTCGGCTGGTCCGCCGACGGCACCGAGCTCTTCGCCGCCGAGGCCGTCCGCACCACGCGCCAGGTGCTGGCCGTCCCCGTCGACGGCAGCCCCACGCGCCAGCTGACCACGTTCGACGGCGTCGTCGGCAGCGTCGCCTTCGACCGGGCCACCGCCTGGATGGCCTACACATTCGAGGACCTGGACACACCCGAAGAGGTGTACCTCGGCCCCGTCGGGGGTGTCGAGCGGACGCGCCTTACGTCGGTCAACGCCGACCTTCCGCGCCCCCCGATGGGCCGCACCGAGCTGCTCACATGGACCGCCCCCGACGGGCTGAAGATCGACGGGCTGCTGACCTACCCGGTCGGCTACGAGCCGGGGCGCGCCTACCCGCTCATCCTCCAGATCCACGGCGGCCCGGCCGGCGTCTTCTCGCAGCGCTTCACCGGGGCCCCCGGCATCTACATGACCCAGGTGTTCGCCCAGGCGGGCTACGCCGTGCTCCGCCCCAACCCGCGCGGGTCGACCGGCTACGGCCGGGACTTCCGCTACGCCAACGTCCGCGACTGGGGCTTCGGCGACTACGAGGACCTCATGGCCGGCGTCGACACGGTGCTCGCGATGGGCGTGGCCCACCCGGACAGCCTGGCCGTCATGGGCTGGAGCTACGGCGGCTACATGACCTCCTACGTCGTCACCCGCACCGACCGCTTCAAGGCCGCCTCGATGGGCGCGGGCCTGCCCAACCTCATCTCGATGGTCACCACCACGGACATCCCGGACTACCTGGCCGCCCACATGGGCGCCGAGTTCTGGGAGGATTACGCCACGTACGAGAAGCACTCGGCCATCTACCACATCGCCAACGTGACGACGCCCACCCAGGTGCTCCACGGCGCCGAGGACCGGCGCGTGCCCACCGCGCAGGGGCAGGAGTTCTACGTGGCCCTGAAGCGACGCGGCGTGCCGACGGAGTTCGTCCTCTACCCCCGCACGCCGCACGGCCCGCGCGAGCCGAAGCTGCTCATGGACGTCACGCCCCGCATCCTGGCCTGGTTCGACCGGCACCTCGGGCGCCACGACGCGGCGGAGGCGGGCACGCGATGAAGACGGGAGGATGGCCGCTCAGTGCAGGCGGACCATCCGCCGGGCCTGTACCGACGAACCCCCCTCAAGGCGGTAGACGTATACCCCACCGGGCACCGGCACGCCGGCCTCGCTGCGGCCGTCCCACGTCACGGCGTGCGTCCCTGCCGGATACCGGCCCGCCGCCGGCCGGGCCACGGCACGGCCCAGCACGTCGTAGACCGTCAGGCGCACCATCGCCGCCTCCGGCAACGTAAAGACGATGCGGGTTTGCAGGCGGAACGGGTTGGGATAGTTCTGCTCCAGCACATACGCCTCCGGCAGCGGCAGCGTCTCGCGTCCGACCGACGTCTCTCGCTCGAAGATATACGCCGAGCCGCCATCCTCCCTACCGCTGGCTTCTCGGTTCGCCCCGACGATGGCGCGGCCCCCGCTGATCGAAACCGAGACGCCGAACTGATCCTCCGGCTGCGTATCGCTGGCGATCAGCTTGGCCTCCTGGCTCCAGGTGCCCGTGGCGTCCCGCACGAACACATAGGCCGCACCGTGATCCATTCCGGCGAGGTCTTCCTGCCAGGCCCCGACGATGGCACGATCCCCGCTGACCGCAACCGAATAACCGAATTCAGCGTTGCTATCCACGTCTCCGGCCAGCAGGCGGGCCACCTCCACCCAGGCCCCCGTGCCGTCCCGCTCGAATACATACGCCGCACCGGCATTCTGGTCGAACTCCACATCTTGGTCTATGGCTCCGACGATGGCACGATCCCCGCTGATCGAAACGGAGAAGCCAAACTCGTCGTTCGCTTCCGTATCGCCGGCCGTCAGCTTCGCCACCTCCACCCAGGCCCCCGTGCCGTCCCGCTCGAATACATACGCCGCGCCGGCTCGTCTACCACCGGTACCTTCCCAGTTTGCCCCGACGATGGCACGATCCCCGCTGATCGAAACGGAGAAGCCAAAGTGGTCTTCCGCTTCTGCATCGCCGGCGGTCAACTTCGCCACCTCCACCCAGGCCCCCGTGCCGTCTCGCTCGTACACATACGCCGCGCCGGCTAAAGACCCACCGGTGTCTTCTCCAGGCGCCCCGACGATGACCCGGTCCCCGCTGATCGAAACCGAGACGCCAAACTCGTCGTGTGCTTCTGCATCGCCGGCGGTCAACTTCGCCACCTCCACCCAGGCCCCCGTGCCGTCCCGCTCGTACACATATGCCGCGCCGGCTTGTGCACCACCGGTGTCTTCTCCAGGCGCCCCGACGACGACCCGGTCCCCGCTGATCGAAACCGAGACGCCGAAATTGTCAAGCCCTTCCGCATCGCCGGCCGTCAGCTTCGCCACCTCCACCCAGGCCCCCGTGCCGTCTCGCTCGTACACGAACGCCGCACCGGCCGAGGGAGCGGCGGTGTCTTCTCCAGGCGCCCCGACGATGGCCCGGTCCCCGCTGATCGAAACCGAGACGCCGAAATCGTCGTTTTCTTCCGCCTCGGCGTTCATCAGCAGGGCCGCCTGATTCCAGGGCTGGGCCGTCAGGGGCCAGGCACACCATCCCAGCAACAGCATCAACAGACCGCATCGCACGTGCTTCATCAGAATACCTCCGTATCGGCTTGTGGTGCGTATTCGACGGAGACGACGACCACGCGCCCGGCACAGCTCCCGGGCCGCGGAAAAGCCCGGCGCGTGGCCGTCGTCCACGGGGAGACTTCGAGACGATGAACCGTCCCCTTTTCCCCTTTCACACCAAAAAGCCCACGGAGGGACCACCCCCCTTCAGATTTTTTTCCGTATCGTCGAAGGTGCGTAGCGAACCGGAAGGGCAGCCTTCTACCGGTTCTGCGAAATGGCTGCCCCGGACCGTAGCGTCGACCGGCGGGTCGATGCCACGCTCACTTCAGCCGGGCCGTCCGCTTCAGCGCCTCTTCCTTCCCGGCGATCACCAGCGTGTCGGAATCCTTGAGCACCGCGTCCGGATCCGGCGGAACGTTCATCGTGCCCGTGAGCACGTCGTGCACGCCGACGACCGTCACGCCATACTGCACGCGCAGGTCCAGTTCGCGCAGCGTCTTGCCCTCCCAGGCGTTCGGTACCACCATCTCCTGCAGGCCGAAGCCGCCGCCCAGATCGACGTACTTCAGCAGCGATTCGCTCTCCGAGAGGCGGGCGGCCAGGTTCAGCGCCGACTCGTGCTCGGGAAAGATGACCTCGGCCGCGCCCATGCGGCGCATCACCCGGGCGTGATCGAACGAGATGACCTTGACGTAGACCTCCTTCACGCCCACGTCACGCAGGGCCAGGGTCGAGAGGACGCTGGCCGTGATGTCGTCGCCCGTGCTGACGATGCCGACGTCGGCCGCGCCGGCCCCGGCGTGCTCCAGCACCTCCGTCTCGCGCCCGTCGCCGAAGGCGGCCCGTGAGACGTGCGGGGCGATCCGGTCCACCTTGTCCTGGTCGAGGTCCAGCGCGATCACCTCGTGCCTGCGCTCGTAGAGGGCCCGAGCCACACTCGCCCCGAAGTTGCCCAGCCCGACCACCACAAACCGTTTCATCGTGCGATCCTCCGTTAACCAATGATCACGTCTTCATGGGCATAGCGGAACGCCCGCAGGCGCCGGCGGCGGGCCAGCGCGGCTGCAAACGTCATGGGGCCGACGCGCCCGATGAACATCAGCAGGATGATGACCCCCTTGCCGAAGCCGGTCAGTTCGGGCGTGCCGCCCATCGTCAGCCCGACGGTGTTGAAGGCGCTGACGACCTCGAACATGTAGACGAGGAAGCGCCCGCTCACCTGCGCGTGTGCGGCCAGTTCGACGTGCGTGGTCACCATGACGAAGACGGCGGCCGTCATCACCCCGAAGACGAGCACGAACAGGCCGACGGCCCGGCGGATCGTTTCGTCGGGGACGGTCCGGCCCGCGAGGTGCACGCCGGAGGCCCCGCGCAGGTTGGCCAGCGCCAGCAGCCCGATCAGCGCGATGGTGGTCGTCTTGAAGCCGCCCGCCGTCGAGCCCGGCGAGCCGCCGACGGCCATCAGCAGGATGGTGAGGAAGTTGCCGCTGTCCGAGACGCCGGCATAATCGACCGTGTTGAAGCCGGCCGTGCGGGGCGTCACGCTCATGAACAGGCCGTTGACGATCCGCGCCCAGGGCGGCAGGTCGGCCAGGCTCACGCCCCATTCGAACACCGTGAAGAGCACCCACCCGGCGACGATGAGCACGGCCGTCGTGCCCAGCACCAGGCGGGTATGCACGGAGACGCGCCGGGGCATCACCCCGCGCCGCTTCTGGCGGTGGTGGTAGACCAGCTCTTCCATCACCAGGAAACCCAACCCGCCGAGGACGATGAGCGCCATAATCACCAGTAACACGAGCGGATGCTCGCGCTCCCCCACGAGCGAGTCGGAGAACGTGGAGAAGCCCGCATTGCAGAAGGCGCTGACGGCATGGAAGACGGCGGGCCAGGCGGCGCCCGTCCAGCCCCGGTCCGGCAGCCAGAGCAGGTACAGGAGCAGGGCGCCGGTGGCTTCGATGAGCAGCGTGTACACCACCACGATGCGCGTCAGCCGGGCCGGCCCCACGTCGATGCCCAGGCGGGGCGAGCCGGCCATGAGGGCCTCCTGCCGGAGCGAGGCCCGCTGCCCGAGTGAGAGGATGATGAGCGTGGCCAGCGTGATCATGCCGAGCCCGCCGAGCTGGATCAGCAGCAGGAGGAACGCCTGCCCCGCCGTGGTGAAGTACGTGGCCGTGTCCACCACGATCAGGCCCGTCACACAGACGGCGCTCGTGGCCGTGAACAGGGCATCGAGCCAGTCCAGCGGCGCTCCGGTGTACAGGCCGGGCAGGGTCTTGAGGCCGAGCGTGCCCAGCCCCACCAGCAGCAGGAACGAGTAGACGAAGAGCTCGGAGGGCGACCGCGCACGCCACCAGGCGTAAGCGGCGCGAACCGCTCCGCGTAGCCGGCGCCAGGGGGCGCGCCACCCCGCTCGTCCGGTGCCCGCCCCGTCCCTCATGGCCGCGCCCTGCCTTCACCCAGCGCCGCCACCGCTGCCACGAGCCGGTCGATCTCCTCGACCGTGTTGTAGTGGCACGGCCCCACGCGCACCAGGCCGCCGCGTGTGTGGAGGCCCAGGTGCCGGACGACCTCGCAGGCATAGTAGTCGCCATCCCACACGAAGATATTCGCCCCGGCGAGTCGCCGGGCCACGTCGCGGGGGTGATGGCCGTCGAGGGTGAACGAGACCGTGGGCACGCGCTCGCCGAAGCAGGCAGGGTCGGTGATGCCGTGGATGGTCAGGCCGGGGATGGCCTGCAGACCGGCGATGAGCCGCTCGCTGAGCGTGCGCTCGTAGGCGGCGATGGCCCGCATGGCAGCGTGGACGTGGCGGCGGCGCTCGGGGAAGTGCCGGTACGCATCGTGGTACTCGGCAGCCATCGTCGCGCCCACCCAGGCCAGGTACTCGACGGCGCCGAGCGTGCCGGCCATCCCCTCGTGCGAGAGCGTGCCCGTCTCGAACTTGAACGGCAGCGCGTCGGAGGCCGGCCGCACCTTGTAGGCGGGGAGCCGTTCGAGCAGCGCCTCCCGGCCCCACAGGATGCCCTGGTGCGGGCCGAAGAACTTGTAGGCCGAGCACACGAGGAAGTCGCACCCGAGGGCCTGCACGTCCGTCGGGCCGTGGGGCACGTACTGCACGGCATCGACGTAGACGAGGCCGCCGGCGGCGTGCACCTTCTCGCAGATGGCCCGCACGTCGTTGATGGTGCCCAGCGCATTGCTGGCATAGTTGACCGCCGCCAGCCGGGTGCGCTCGGAGAGCAGGCCGTCGAGCGCGTCGAGGTCGTACCGGTACGTGGTCGTGTCAAACGGGAGCCACTTCACCGTGAGGCCGAGGTCTTCGGCGAGCAGGAGCCAGGGGGCCACGTTGGCGTCGTGGTCCATCCGCGTCAGGATGAGTTCGTCGCCCGGCTTCAGCGTGCGCCCGAGCGAGCGGGAAAAAGCGAACGTGAGCGTGGTCATGTTCTGCCCGAAGACGACCTCCCGCCACGAGGCCGCGTTCAGCAGATCGGCCACGGCGCGATGGGCTTCTTCGAGGAGGGCGTCGGTGGCTTCGGAGGTGCGGAAGACGCCGCCGGCGTTGGCATTCATGTGCACGAGGTAGTCGTGCGTGCGGTCGAGCACGCGGCGGGGCACCTGCGTGCCGGCGGGGTTGTCCAGATAGACGCGCGGCTGCCCGTCGTCTTCGAGGGCAAGGGCGGGGAATTGCTCGCGGATGCGATCGGGGTCGAGCGGCATGGGGCGGCGGAAACGTGAAACGACGACGCCAAGCTACGGCGTTCCCGGGTCAAAGTCAGGCCTCGGCGGACGCGGCCGGCGGCATCCTCTCCCGGAGCACCGTGCGTCGTTCCTCCCTCATCCCTGCCCGTTGGACAGCCGCCGCCGCTCGTCGGCCCGGCGCAGGGCCTCGGCCAGAATCTCGGGCGGGAACCCGCTCAGGAGCCGGCTCAACATCGTCACGGCCTGCTCCTCATCGTTGAACGCCACCTCGCCCGTCTCCAGCGCTCGTCGCAGGACCGGGTCGTATTCGTCCACCAGGCGCACCAGCCCCGTCAGGCACCGCGCGAACTGGGCCAGCGTCAGCGGCGCATCTTCCAGCGGGAACTCCACGACGGGCCGCACCTCCCCGTCGCGGGCGTCATACTCGTACTGGATGAGCTTCGTGCGCCATTGCACCATGGCACAGGCCTGGAGGAACGGGCCGGCCTCATCGACCGGAACCGTGTAGGCCGCCGGGGCAAAGATCGATAGATAGCGCCCCTGTTCGGAGAGCTGGATGACCACCCGAAGGTGCGGGTTGCCTTCGTCGTCCCGGTAGTGTTCCAGTCCGCCAAAGGCGGCCAGCAGGGTGTTGTCATCTCCCCGGAAATACCTCAATCCGTAATGCTCGAGCATCTGTGCGATCTCATCGAGGGTCGTAGCCATAAATCGTGCATCGAGTCTGAAAAGGAAAAGCGGAGCGGGAAGACCGGGCATACCCACACCCCCGGCCTTCCTCTTTTCGAAAAGGTAGGGTTTGCTTTCCATCGAAACAACGCGAAAAGGCATCTTTCGCCGCGACGGGACGGAGGGTATCCTCGCCATGACTTTCACGGGTCCATTGCCTAATTTGGCACTATCTTACTGTTTTCCCGAACCATCTCCTCCACCCATGCGCCGCCTGTTTGCCCTCGTCCTCACCCTGTGCCTGGCCTGTCCGGCCCCGGCCCAGTACGTGCTCCGCCCCGAACGCGTCTTCGACGGCGAGGCGATGCACGCGGGCTGGGTGGTCGTCGTCGAGGGGGACCGCATCGCGGCGGCGGGACCGCCCGGTGCGGTGACCGTCCCGGCCGGCGCCGAGGTGCTCGACCTGCGCGGGATGACGCTCCTGCCCGGCCTCATCGAGGGGCACGCGCACCTGCTGTTGCACCCGTACGACGAGACGCCGTGGAATGACCAGGTGCTGCGCGAGTCGCGGGCCGAGCGGGTCGTCCGCGCCGTCAACCATGCCCGCGCCACGCTGATGGCGGGCTTCACCACCGTGCGCGACCTGGGGACCGAGGGCGCCGGCTATGCCGACGTGGGCCTCCGGACGGCCATCGAGAAAGGGCTGGCCCCCGGCCCCCGCCTGCTGGTGGCCGGGCGCGCGCTCGTCGCCACGGGCAGCTACGGGCCGAAGGGCTTCGCGCCCGAGTGGGACGTGCCGCCGGGGGCCGAGCCCGCCGACGGCCCCGACCTCGCCCGCGCCGTGCGCGACCAGATCGGCCATGGCATCGACGTGGTGAAGGTGTATGCAGACTACCGCTGGGGGCCGCAGGGCGAGGCCCGCCCCACCTTCTCGCTCGACGAGCTGCGCCTGATCGTGGAGACGGCCCGGAGCAGCGGGCGGCCCGTGGTGGCCCATGCGAGCACCCCCGAGGGGATGCGCCGCGCCACGCTGGCGGGCGTCGAGACCATCGAGCACGGCGACGGCGGCACGCCCGAGGTGTTCCGCCTGATGGCCGAGCACGGCGTGGCCCTCTGTCCCACCCTGGCCGCCGGCGACGCCATCCTCCAGTACGGCGGCTGGCACAAGGGCACCGACCCCGAGCCCGAGCGCATCCGCCGGAAACGCGCCTCCTTCCGCGCCGCCCTCGACGCCGGCGTGACGATCTGCGCCGGCAGCGACGCCGGCGTCTTCTCCCACGGCGACAACGCCCGCGAGCTCGAGATGATGGCCGCCTACGGCATGGCCCCCCTCGACGTGCTCCGCGCGGCCACCGCCGTCAACGCCCGCCTGTTCCACCTCGACGACCGCCTCGGCCGCATCCGCCCCGGCCTGCTGGCCGACCTCATCGCCGTCGAAGGCGATCCCAGCACCGGCCTCGCGGCCCTCCATGCCGTGCGCCTCGTCATGAAAGGCGGGGTCCTCTACCGGCGTCCCTGAACTACCGCTCAGAGCGGCTTGAAGAGCTTCACGTCTACGTAGGACACCGTTCCCCCGGACGGCAGATCCACCTGGGAAACCTCGATCTCGACCTTGAGCTTCTGGCTCTGCGCCCGAACGAGCAGTTGATTCAGTTCCTCGATCTTGTGCTTGATCTCCTTGGCCAGGAGAAAATCCTGGTCGCGCAGCAGTTGCTCGACCAGTTCGTCGACGGATTTGCTGAGGGGCAGGGTTTCCACGATGACGATCAGGCTGAATACAGGCAAGACGCGCCAAAGATAAGCATCGCGGCACGAAACGGCACGTCCCGGGCGCATCTTTTTCCTGCACCGGTGCCCCATGGCGGAGCGTTCGCTTTTCCATACAGCCCGTCTCCGCCCGCCATCCGGCCCGCCTGCGCATAAACACTCAAAATGAATGAACTTGTGCCCAAATCTTCACATCCCCTGCACGATGGCATACGTATTGATGCAGTGAACCTGTGAGAAGACCGCGAAACCGGCCGCCCCGCTGCAACACCTCTCCGGGCGGGCAGTACCATGGCCAGACGAACTCCGATCAGTCGACCTATGATGCGACGCGTTGCTACGATCCTGCTTGCCTTTCTCTTTGCGCTCCCGGGGCCGTCAGCCGCCCGCGCCGCCGGGGTGGCGGAGCGTCCCGAGCCCGTCGTGCGGACGGCACCACCGGAAACGTTCGTCCTCTACCAGAACTATCCGAACCCGTTCAACGGGGAAACCCTGATCCGCTACGAATTGCGACGGGCGGCTCGCGTCCGGCTCACCGTCTACGACATGCTCGGGCGCAAGGTGGCCGAACTGGTGCGTGCGGAACAGCCGCCCGGGTTCTACGAAGCCCGCTGGGACGGCAGCGCCGAAAGTGGCCACGCCGTGCCGAACGGGATGTACCTCTACCGCCTGCAGGTAGGCCAGGAAAGCGCCGTCCGCACGATGCTGCTCCTGCGCTGAGGCCCGTCAGCGGCCCGCCTTCGGGCTGAAACGAAACGCCGCTTCGCCCGACAAAGCCCGCTGACTTCGCCCGTATGCGGAAGATTCCGCACGGGGAAGCGTCACGCCGTCGACCGGGGTGACGCGCTTTTTTGTCATCAGGGTATCGTCGCGGGCATGATCGCCGGCGGCGTATATTCGACCTTCAAAAAATTTGCCGTCCGGTGAAGGGAGCCTGCGCGATGGCCTATGACTACGACCTGATCGTGATCGGCGGCGGGGCAGCCGGGCTGACGGCTTCCGGCCTCGGTGCCATCCTGGGCGCCCGCACGCTCATGATCGAGCGCGACCGCCTCGGCGGCGACTGCACCTGGTACGGCTGCGTGCCCAGCAAGACGCTCCTGAAGACGGCGCAGGTGGCCCACCACATCCGCTGTGCCGGACGCTACGGGCTCACCGGCCAGCCCCCGGAGATCGACTTCGCCCGCGTGATGACCCGCCTGCGGGCGATCCGGCAGGAGATCTACGAAGACGCCGACGCGCCGGAGCGCTACGAGCGCCTGGGAGTGGAGGTGCGCCGCGGCGCCGCCCGTTTTGTGGATGCGCATACCGTCGAGATCGCCGGTGAGGGCGGGCCGGATCGTGCCTCCGGACGCTACGTCGTCATCGCGGCGGGAGCCGGTGCCTTCGTGCCGCCCATTCCCGGCCTGGACGAGGTACCGTACCTGACGAACGAAACCCTCTTCGAACTCGACACCCTGCCCCGGCACCTGGTCGTCGTCGGCGGGGGCCCCATCGGCACCGAGATGGCCCAGGCCTTCCGTCGCCTCGGCAGCGAGGTGACCGTGATCGACCTGCTCCCGCGCCTCCTGTCCAACGACGACGAAGAGCTCGCCGGCCTGCTTTGCGAGGTGCTGGAGCAAGAAGGCGTCCGTTTCCTTCTGGGAGCCGAGGTGCAGCAGGTTCGGCACCGGGACCGCGCGTTCCTCGTCACCGTCGCGCAGCAGGGCAGCCGCCGGGAGATCCGCGCCGACGCGCTGCTCGTGGCCACCGGGCGCCGCCCCAACCTCGACGGCCTCGGCCTGGACGCGGCGGGCATCGCCTACACGAAAACGGGCATCACCGTGGACGACCGCTGCCGCACCAACCTGCCGCACGTCTACGCCGCCGGCGACGTGACGGGTCGCTATCAGTTCACCCACATGAGCGAGCACATGGCGAAGGTGGCCGTCACGAATGCCCTGCTCAAGTTCCCGATGAAGCTGGACGCGCGGCATGTGCCCCGGGTGACGTACACCGATCCGGAACTCGCGCACGTGGGCGCCACCGAGGCCCGGTTGAAGGACCAGGGCACCCGGTACGAGGTCTTCCGCTTCCCCTATCGCCGGATCGACCGGGCCATCACCGACCGGGAGACCACCGGATGGATCAAGGTGTTTGCAAAGAAGCGCGGCAAGATCCTCGGGGTGAGTATCCTGGGCGCCCGTGCCGGCGAGCTCATCGGCGAGTTCGCCCTGGCCATGCGCAACGGCATCAGCCTCCGCCGCATTGCCGATACGATCCATCCCTACCCCACGTACGGCCTTGGCGTGCGCCGCGCCGCCGACCAGTGGTACGTCCGCCGCCAGATGCCGGGGCTGCTGCGGCTCGTGCAGCGATTCTTCGGCTATCGCGGCACCGTGCACGCGTTCGAACCCGGCGAGATCGTTTAGGAAAAGCACCGGCGCCCCCCACGCCGGAAGCGCAAGCCCTCAAAGGGTGGCCATGAAGCGCAGGCCGAGGACGAGGGCGTTCCCCCGGGCCGGGTTCGTGTCCGGGTTGACGACGTACTGGAGGTCGGCCTGGAGAGCCAGGCGGGCCGAGAAGAGGGCCAGGTAGGTCAGTTCGAACGTCGTCTCGGCCCGTTCGACGGGTTGCCCGGCCTGCCGCTGGGCCCGGCGGTAGGGGGTGCCGTTGTACGCCGAGGCCAGGGCCAGCCCCAGGCGGTCGTCGTCGCGTCCCCGGAAGGGACCGGTGTAGACGATCCCGGCTCCCAGATAGGCTCCGAAGCGGTTGACCCGGGCATGGGCCGCGCCCAGCCGCACGAAGACGGCGAGCCCGCCCGTGCCGCCGGGTTCGCGATACGGCTGCCATTCGCCCAGCAGGTAGGCGCCCCGGCTCCGCGCCTGCTCCCCGGGCCGGCCCAGCACGTCGAACGCGGCCGTGTACATCCAGGCCCCGAGGCCCAGCCGGGCCCGGTACACCGGCTCGCCGAGCCGCGAGACCCGCCGTCGCGGAACGGGCGCCGTGCCTTCCCTCATCCCATCGAAGAACAGGCCTGTTTCGGCCGCCAGCAGAAGCCCGTCCTCCCGGCCGAAACGGATCCGGGTGCCGTGCGGCCGGGCCGGATCCCCGGGCACGCCGTCCAGCGCGACGGCCTGCACGTACAGGGCATCGACCGGCAACCACTTGACCCGTGCCCCCACCGACGTGTGCGGAAAGATGGAAGGCCCGTTCTTCCCGCTCTGCGAAAAGTCGGGCCCGATGCCGTGCGAGCTGTTGATGAACAGCGCGGCGGTGCGGATGAGGTCGAACTCCGTGTTCAGGTCGTAGAGCCCGAGCAGCACCGAGAGGCGACCGTCGTCGCGCAAGTGCTGAAGCCAGGCTTCGTAGAGCTGCCAGGCGGTCGGCGCCTCGATGTTGTTGACGCCCTGGGCGTCGCCGGCCAGCCGCGAAGGATGCCCTCCCTGGTTGCCCAGACCGTAGAGAAACAGGTGCGTCCGCGACCAGCCCAGCAGATGCTCCAGATCGAGGGCAAGGGTCACGTCGAAGTTGTCCAGGTATACCACGTCCCGGCGCAGCCCACCGGCCAGGTTACCGAAGACATCGCCCGTGTAGCTTGCCTCGACGTGAAAGGCCGGCGCGGGCTGGGCCGGGGCCGGATCGGCAAGGAGCAAAAGACAGGAAAACCCCAGGAATACCCTGTGCTTCATGGCTTCGGTTTTCATGCGGTCTCGTGGGTCCCCCTCGTTTCTGACCCGTTGCCCTCCAAGCTCACACCGGGGTGCGAGACAAGGTTTAAACACGCATTAAAATAACGCCTTGAACGGACCGGCGACAGCCCACCCGGAGGCGACAAACAATCGTGTTTTAATCCCGCTTTAATGCTTTCCGCACCCTTTTGCCCGATGTTGGGTCGTCGAAAGAGACCCGTAGCTGAAGAGCCGGTGACAACGTATGACGTTGACGACCCGCCTGCCCGAGGGGCGCTTGCGCATATCGGAGGCCGTGCTGGACAAGATGGTGATCGCCGAGGCGCAGCAGGTGCCGGGCGTGGTGGACGTGCACGGCTGGCTCCTGGGCGCCGCGCTGGGCAGCGTGGCAGGCAGTGTGGTGGGGTTCGTCGAAGGAGGACCGATCGGGGCCGTCGTCGGCGGCACGATGGGATCCGCCCTCGGCGCCACGGCCGGTCATCTGATCGAACAGCACCGGGACCAGCGTCGCCTCTTCGAGGTGGGGAAAGCCCGGCCGAGCATCCGGCTGCGCCTGACCGGCGCCTACGGGGCCGACCTGCGTGCCGTGGCCGCCTCGGTGCGCCAACGGGTACGCGAGACGGTGACCACCCTCACCGGGCTGGACGTGGCCCGGGTGGATGTGGAGTTCGTGGAGATCGCCCCGCCGGCCCGCTCCCTATGACGAGATCCGTGAAACCCGATCCCTGGCTGGCGGCCGCCCGGCACCTGGCCGAGGTGGCCCGGTCCCATCCCGGGGTGGCCGGCCTGGCCGAAAGCGGCCCGGTCGAGACGCGGGGACGCGGCGCCCCGGTGCGGGGCATAGCCCTGCGGGCCGGGGAAGAACGAGCCGTTGCCACCGTGGCCGTGACGCTCCACACCGGCGCCGTGACCGAAGCCGGAGGCCTCACCCCACTCGTGCGCTCCCTGCGGCACGCCCTCCTGGACGGCTGGCGCCGGCTCGACACCGGCCTGCCCCTGGACCTGCACGTGCAGGTACTCGACCTCGTTCCTCCCGGACCCGCCCCCGCTTCCTCATCATGAACCACGAAAACGCCCTCGAACTGCTCCGACGCCTGCTCGTGGCGCTGCTGGGCGGGCTGTGGCTCGCTGCCGGTGTGCTGGTGTTCCTCCATGCCATGGAGATGACCGGGCCGGTCGTATGGGTCCGGGGCGGCTTCACCCTCGTGCTGAACCTGGCCGAACAGCCTTTCGGGACGGTGCTCACGTGGGCAGCACTCGCCGTCTGGGCCATCCTCGCCGGCCTGCTGCTCCTGGCCCTGGCCCTGATGCGCGTCGCGGACGAAGGGCGCCGCATCGTGTTGCGCGGCACAGCGCCCAACGGCTTCTATGGCGGCGGCCAGCTCACCGTGGCCCAGCGAAGCCTCGAAGCCCTGGCCGCCTACACGGCCGAACGCGTCGACGGTGTGCGCGAGGCCCGCCCGCGGCTGCGCCTCCGTCGCAAGGGGTGGCACATCGCGTGCCGCGTCACGCTGGCCCCGGACGCCGCCCTGCCCGACGTGTCAACCCGGCTGAAGACGGCCCTGCACGACGCCATCGAGCACCACACCGGCCTGCCCGTCGCACGCGTCGACATCGATGCCCAGCTGCACGCCATCGACGCCCACCGGCGCGTGCGATGAGCCTGCCCGCCCGCATCCCTCCACCCCGTTCAACCCTCACGTGATTATGGGACCTGGCGATCCCTTTACCGCAACCCGGCCCGATCTCGATGCAGACGAACGCCCGGTGCCGGAAGCCAGCCGGGGACTCCCCCGCTTGCACCTGTTGATCGGCCTGGTGACGGGGCTGGTCTTCGGCGTGCTGGTGCTGCTCGGCCTCCTCCTCGAAGGGCTCTTCGTGCTCCTGTGCGGCCTCCTGGGTGCCGGCATCGCGTGGGTGCTGCACGGTACCCTCACCGGCCGGCTGGACTTCGGAGCCGCCTGGCGGGCCCTCCGCCGGCAATGACCTTTAAGCGGCTTTTAATCCCGCTTTTATGTTCGACCGACCCGAACCGCACGATTTTTCTTTCCCCGGGCCCCGGAAATGCTCCGGGGACCCCACACCCGACATCAGCAGCAACCCGGAGGACGATCCATGGCAACGGCAACGAAAAACAAGGAAACCGACGTGGCCCCGGCGAAAAAAACGTCCGTAAACGCCATCGAAGGGGCCTCCGTCACGCAGGACGAGTCCGGTCAGACGATCATCCGCAACCAGGTGGTCGCCAAGATCGCGAGCCTGGCCGTGCGCGAGATCGAAGGCGTCCACAGGCTCGTACCCTTCGGTGCCACGCAGTCCGTCGTCTCGCTGGCCAAGACGGTCACGGGGGGGACGATGCGGGACCTGGGCGTGCAGGTGGAAGTCGGCACGCGCGAGGCGGCCATCGACGTGCGCATCGTCGTCGACTACGGCGTCAGCATTCCGGCCATTGCCGAGGCCATCCGCCGCAACGTGGCCGAACGCGTCGAGGAAATGACGGGGCTGAAGGTGGTGGAGATCAACATCGACGTGGTGGACCTGTATTTCGGCGAGGAAGAAGAAGAGGTGGAAGAAGCCGCCGAGCCCCGCGTGCACTGAAGCCGTTTCGGGCGGGCATGGGGTGCCGTCGGCGGAACCCGGCACCCCGGTGTGGCGCCGTACCCGGCTCGTTCGGGTACGGCGTTCACGTCGCGTGCCGGCTCACCTGGAGCCGGTAGCCCCGGCCCCGCACCGTCTGGATGACGCCTTTGAGCCCCTGCTCGGCCAGCTTGCGCCGCACGAAGTGCATGTAGACGTCGACCATGTTCGTGCCGGTGTCGAAGTTGAGCCCCCAGACCGCATCCAGGATCTGATCGCGCGAGCAGACCTCCCCGGGATGCTGCATCAGATAGTGCAGCAGGTCGAACTCCTTGGGCGTCAGTTCCACCTCGCGCTCGTGGATGAAGAAACGGAAGCCGTCCACGTCGAGGCGCAGGGGACCGCACACGAGCACCGACGGGTTACCGGATTCGGGCGGCACCGGCGCCAGCGCGTCCTCGATCTCACGCGCCACGGCCCCGACGATCTCGCGGGCGTGCTCCGGCGGAGGCGGTTCGGGGGGTGAGGCGGGCTTCCGGTCGGGGGGAGAAGACGGCCTGCCGCCCGTGCGTCCGGACGCAGGCAGCAGCGTCTCCGGGGCGGTCGCGGCCTGCTCCTCGAGCCGCTGGAGCCGTTTTCTGATCCGCCGTGCCGTGGCCCGGCGCACGGACCGGATGAGCCGCCGGTAGGCCGCGGCACGGGCCTGGAGCAACGGCAGGTAGAGCGGAAAGGAGGCCACATCGTCGACGCCCGAGGCCAGCGCGGCGATCATCTCGTCCTGCCCGCCCCCGGCGCACAGGGCCAGCAACGGCACCGGCGCCGCCCGGCGGATGTGATGGCAGAGGGCCTGGAGCCGCGCCGCGCGCATCGCCTCCCAGTGTACCAGCACCACATCCACCTTGCGAAGCCCCGCCACCAGCTCGCGCCCGCGCTCCGAGAGCTGCTGCCGCTCGTCCAGCAAGGCGTCCGGCGCAAACACCCGCACCTCGTGCGGCGGCGGGCAGGCCAGGCGCACCGCCTGCTCCACCTGCGCCTCCTCCGTGACGAGACAGACCAGAAGGGGATGATCATACATGAAAGACTCGCTGGATCGCCGGGAATCCGGAAAGGGAAAGATTAAAGGAATCGATGCATTCCGACAAATCGCCCCGGACTTTAACGACAGTTTAATTTCCGTTTAAGGTTCACAGCGCAAAGAACGTCCAAATTACTTCCATCTCAGGTTTTCGAGCCCCTCCGGGGTCCTGAGGACGGTTCCGCCCACACCATGACACCGAAGATTATGAACGACCTACGTGCTCTCGGAAGCCGGTTGGCGCTTCCCGGCGTGTTGCTTTTGCTGTTGACCCTCTCGGCCTGCGACAGCAGCGACACCGTGGATTTCGACGCCGTTGCGGGCGAGTACGTTTTTACACGCTTCGAGTTCAACCCGGCCTCCAGCCTGCTCCAGCCGCTCGACGTGCTCGACACGCTGGTGACCTCCAACACACGGCTCCAGCTGTTCTCGAGCGGTCGTTTCACGCTCATGTACCAGTTCGTCGGCGGCCCGGCCGAGTTCATCGGCGGCGACTACACGGCCACCAGCGCCCGCGTCCGCCTCAAAGGCAACGCCGACGAGAAACGGTTCTACGAGGCGCTGCTGCTCAGCAACGAGTTCACGCTGAACCGTGAAGGCGACAACGTGCTCACGGCCGACATCGAACGGGAGGTCAACCTGGAGCAGTTCTCCCGCCGCTACGAAGGCCTCACGGCCGTCAAAGGTACGCTCTCGCTGCGACTGCAGCGGCAGTAGCCTCGCCGCCCCCTGCCCAAACCGCGATCGAGCATATGACCATGTCACGAACATACATCCCCCTGCTCCTCCTGGCCGGACTGTTTGGCCTGGAGACGGTCAGCCCGGTTGCCGTCCGGGCCCAGGTCTCCGGCATCAGCTACACGCTGACGCCTTCCATGGAACACATCGAGTTCGACAGGGAAACCGGCCTGGACAACGCGCAGCTCTTCGGCGGGCGCGTGGGGTTTGCCTTCGGTGAATACGTCGAGCTCAGCGGGCTCTACCTCTACACGCCGGACGGCCGCACACGCCTGAGCCGGCTTTCCGTGCTGCAGGACCGGGATCCCGGCCTGGACCTGGCGCTCCTGGCCCGGGACGTGACGCTGCGTCGTTACGGCGGCCAGTTGAAGTTTAACCTGGGCACCGGCCCGCTCCACCCCTACCTGGTCGGCGGAACCGGCATCTTCCGCTTCGAGCCGGACAACCTCGAACGGAGCGAAACCATCTACCTGAGCGGCGGGGCCGGGCTCCAGTATGCCCTCGACCGCCGCTATACCTTCCTGCTGCAGGTCGAGGCCCTGACGTACCGGCACAACACGGCAACCCTGCTCTCCGAGGCCGACCTCTCCGACCTGGGCCTCACGCGCGACGACTTTGCCCTCGAGCGCAAGACCAACATCGGGGTGCGCGCCGGCTTCCAGCTCTACCTCGGAGGCCGGCGACCCGGCGAGCTGACGGAACTGGACCGGGCCCTCGAACGGCAGTTCTCGGGCGGGTTGCGCAACCTGCGCCTGCAGATCGAACCCTTCTGGGGGCAGGTCGACTTCGACGCCAGCCTCGGCTTCCAGGAGCAGCAGCGCATGGCCGGCGTCTTTGCCGGGCTCGACTTCGGGCCCTACGTCGGCGTGCGCGGTTTCTACTGGCGCGGCGTGCAAGACGGCGAAATCGCCAGGTTCGTGGACCTGCAAGCCTACGGCGGCGAGATGAAACTGGCCTTTGCCACCTCAAGCCAGAGCCTGACACCCTACCTGACCCTCGGCGGCGGGGTGATGGATGTCTTCGGCGACTACCGGGGCAACGCCGTCGTCGTTCCCGAGGACCAGACCTTTGCCATGGCCGGCGTGGGGGCTTCCCTGCCGCTGGGTGAAACGATCCGCCTGCACGGCAGCGTCCGCTCGCTGCTGATGAGCACGCTCGATGCCGAAGAGGTCAGCGACCCCAACCAGATTCAGGCCAGCTTCATGTACAGTGCCGGCCTGAGCTTCAGCCTGGGGCGCAGGGGGCCGGGGGCGGGTGAACTGATCGGCGAAGAGCTCGGTCGTACCCGGCGTGAAGCCCTGACCGCACAGGAACGCCTGGCCGCCGAACTGGAAGCACGGGAGCAGGCCATCCGGCGCGCCGAGGCCCGCATCGACTCGCTGGCGATGCTGCTGGCCGAGGCCCAGCAGGGGAACGCGGCCGCCATGGAGCGGCTGCGGGCCGAGTTGCGCCGCGACTCGCTCCGGGCCGCCGGCCAACCGGCGACCGAACCCCGCCCGGCCACCGCCTCTCCCGCCCCCGCCACGGCCGCCCGCTCCGAAGGCCGGGAGTGGGTGACCCTGCCGGTCCCCACGGAAGGCGAGCTGTACGTGCGGTACGGGCGTCCCGGCGGGGTCAGCGTCGAATCCCTCACCGGCGATGCCCTCCTGATCGACCCGCTCACGGGCGCCGTCGTCTCGGGCATGACCCTCCCGGACAGCCTGCAGGCCCTGCCCGCCGGCTCCGGCCTGACGCCGGAACAGCTCCAGGTCCTCGTGCGGCAGGCCGTGCAGGCCGAGCTGGCCCGGACCGGCGTTGAGGGCGCGCCCGCCCCCCTGGACGCCGCCGCGATCGACCAGCTCGCCCGGCGCTTCGAAAACCGCCTGGCCGAGGTGGAGCAGCGCCTCCAACGCCGCATGGAAACGCTCGAAGCACGGCAGCAACAACCTCCGGTCGTCATCCCGGAAACGCAGGAAGTCACCGGCACGGAGTTGCACGCGATCTATCCCATGACCGGCTTCAACCTGAACAACCCCCAGCAGGTGCTGCTCGGCGTGCGCGTCGACTTCCGCCGGGGGACCACCGGCGCCCTCCGCTTCCTGCCCGAGCTGGTGTTCGGGTTCGGGGAGAACGACTCCCAGGCGATCAACTTCAACGTGGCCTATCCGCTGCGGCTCGATCTCTTCGGCACGTTCGAACCGTATGCGGGGGCCGGCCTCGGGTTCATCTCCGCAGACCGGTTCGAGGCCGCCCTCAACCTGCTCGTGGGCGTCGAGCGCCCCTTCAACTTCGGGACGCTCTTCGGAGAATACCTGACCGTGGACTTCTTCGACCAGAACCGCCTGCTCTTCGGCTACCGCTTCCGCTTCTGAGCCCGGTTTTTTCGCCGGCACGCGGGGGCGGCCTCCCCACCGGCCGTCCCCGCGCCGCCTGCGCTTCCCAACCCCCTGGCAGCCATGAGACACCCGCTGCGCCTTTTCCTGCTGATAGGCCTGACGCTGACCGCCGCCGGGAGCGTACCGGCCCATGCCCGGATACAGGCGCAGGGCACCGACACCACGACGGCGGGCCTCCCGGCCACGGCACGACAACCGGTGCAGATCCGGATCGCGCCGGAGGGCGGGGTGCGGATCCGCTCCCGAAACATTTCGCGCCCGCGCCTCCTGCTCGTGCGCACGCCGCGGACCGCCCCGGTCCGGGTAATCACCGTCCCGGTTCCGGCGGGCGAAGCGGGGCTGACGGCCCGGGACCTGCAGCAGCTGGAGAACCGGCTGCTCCGGCACCTCGACGCACGCCTGGCCCAGTGGATGGCGCTGCAGAACCGGGAAACCGCCGGCGTCTCGCCGCCTCCGGCGGGTGAAGCACCGCCGGTCTCCGGGGAAACCCCGCCCGGGCCGCCGGCCGTGCCCCGGCCCCCGGTCAGCCCGCCCCCGAGGCCGGAGACCCCGATCGACCCGGCCGCCTTGCCGCGGGCGCAGGTCACCGTCGAGCAAATCAGCCGGGCCCTGCTGGACGAGGGCCTCTTCCGGGCCCTCTCGATCCACTTCGAAGTAAACCAGAGCACCCTGCTGCCCGCCTCGCACCAGACGCTCGACGCCCTGGGCACGGTGCTCACCCGCCACCCCGGGTTGCGCCTGGAGATTGCCGGGCATACCGACAGCACCGGCCCCGACGACTACAACCTGCGCCTCTCACAGCAACGCGCCGAGGCCGTTCGAACCTACCTGATCGAACGCTTCGGTATCGCACCGGAACGCCTGCTCGCACGCGGCTACGGCGAAACCCGGCCGCTGGCCGACAACGACACCCCCACCGGCCGCACCCTCAACCGGCGGGTCGAATTCCGCGTCGTCGAATGAACCGGCCGGGTACGCCGCCCGGCCACGCACCCCAAACGGGCGACCGCCACCGGCCCCCGCCATACCGTGGCATGCTGGAAAATGCGGCCCGGATATCCTACCTTGGCCGGGTCCGCTGCATCCCTGAACCACCGTACCCGGTCCCATGGCTTTTCACGACGCGCCGCAGCGACTCGGCACCCTGCTTCAGGGACTGATCTCCGACCTGGGCATCCAGCGCCAGCTCGACGAGGCCCGCACCATCGAGGGATGGGCCGCCATCGCCGGACCGCAGATCAACGCCATGACCGAGAAAGCCTGGATCCGGGGAGACCGGCTCTTCGTGAAGCTGAGTTCGGCCGCCTGGCGACACGAGCTGCACCTGACCCGCGGTGCCTGGCGCGACCGCCTCAACGAGCACCTCGGCGCCCCCCTCGTCCGCGAAATCATCTTCCGCTGAAGACGCTCGCACCGCCACAAAAAAGCCCGGCCATCATGACCGGGCTTCGTTCGTTCCGGAAAAGCCGGAAAGGTCAATCCACGAACTTGCGCACGACCAGGCACGTGTTGTGCCCGCCAAAGCCGAACGCATTGCTGAGCGCCACGTTCACCGTCCGCTGCTGGGGCTCATTGAACGTGTAGTTCAGGTCGCAGTCCGCATCCGGGTGTTCGAAATTGATGGTGGGCGGAACCGTGTCGTGCACGGTGGCCAGGATGGCGGCAATGGCCTCGACGGCGCCGGCGGCCCCGAGCAGGTGGCCGGTCATGCTTTTCGTCGAGGAGACGTTCATCCGGTAGGCGTGCTCGCCGAAGACGGCCTTGATGGCTTTGGTCTCGGCCACGTCGCCCAGGGGGGTCGAGGTCCCGTGCATGTTCAGGTAGTCGACGTCCTCCGGGCGGATGCCGGCGTCGCGGAGGGCGGCCGTCATGGCCAGGCAGGCCCCCCGGCCCTCGGGATCCGGCGCAGTGATGTGGTGCGCGTCGGCGCTCATGCCGACGCCGATCACCTCGGCGTAGATCCGTGCCCCGCGGGCCCGGGCGTGTTCCAGGGCCTCGAGAACGAGCGCACCGGCCCCCTCACCCAGGACGAAGCCGTCGCGCGTGGCGTCGAAGGGGCGGCTGGCCCGGGCCGGGTCGTCGTTGCGCGTCGAGAGCGCCTTCATGGCGTTGAAGCCGCCGATGCCCAGCTCCGAGACGGCCGACTCGCTCCCGCCACACACGATCGCGTCGGCGTGGCCGTGCTGGATCAGCATCATCGCGTCGCCGATGTTGTTGTTGCCGGTGGCACAGGCCGACACGACGCAGTAGTTCGGCCCCCGGAAACCGTACTTGATCGAGATATGGCCCGATGCAATGTCCGGGATGAGCATCGGGATGAAAAACGGGGAAAGGAAGCGCGGCCCGTTCTGGATGTAGTTGGCCGTCTGTTCGTGGAAGACCTGGATGCCTCCGATGCCGCTGCCGAAGATCACCCCGATGCGGTCTTTCTGCTCGGACGTCAGCGTTCCGGCGTCGAGGCCGGCATCGGCGATGGCCTGGTCCGCCGCGACGATGGCGTACTGGCTGAACGGGTCGAGCCGGCGGGCCTCCCTGCGATCGAGGTAGTCGAGCGGGTCGAACCCCTTCAGCTCGCAGGCGAACTTCGTGGCAAAGGGTTCCGGGTCGAAATAGGTGATGGGCGCAGCCCCGCTCTCGCCCCGCATCATGGCGTCCCAGAACGCCTCGACGCTCAGGCCGATGGGCGTCAGGGCACCCATCCCGGTAACGACAACCCGGCGTTTTTCGTTGGGCATCGGCTCTTCGAGAGGTTGGGCATAAAAAACACAACCCGGCGGCGGCCGGCACGGGCCATGAGGCGGGCCACCGGCCGGGGTCGCTTCAGGCCGTCTTGGCTTTCAGGTACGCGATCGCGTCACCGACGGTGGCGATCTTCTCGGCCTCCTCGTCGGGGATGGTCAGGTCAAACTCCTTCTCGAACTCCATGATCAGCTCGACGGTATCGAGCGAGTCGGCGCCGAGGTCGTTCGTGAACGACGATTCCGGCTTGATCTCGTCCTCGTCCACGCCGAGCTTCTCCACGATGATGGCTTTGACTTTGGCTTCGATATCGTTCGCCATGATGCTGGCCTCCTTACGGTGGTACGTTGACAGCGGGCCGGGGAGGCGGGCCCATCCCCGGCGAGGCGGGGGGACAAGCCCCACACGCCCGGACCTAAAAGCATTCGAAATTAAGGCAGTCGCCGGGTAGAAGCAATTTGCGGCCGGTGCTTGATACAGACTTCGCAAACACCCGTCGCGGGCGGCAACGCGCTTCAACAGGCCCTGCGAAGGGACGTTCCCCCGCGCTTTTCCGGACACCGGCCGAGACGACCGGACTTCATGGAAAATGTACGGGTCTCTTTTGAATCCCTCAGGCACCGCCCGCGTTATTGTGTATCTTTCGGAATCACCCGGTCCTTTCTCGTCCAATTCGCTGCACTCATGGCTTACCTGTTCACGTCGGAGTCGGTGTCGGAAGGTCATCCCGACAAGGTTGCCGATCAGATCTCGGATGCGATCCTGGATGCCATGCTGGCCCAGGATCCCCACAGCCGCGTGGCCGTCGAGACGCTGGTGACGACGGGGCTGGTGATTCTCTCGGGCGAGGTGACGACGAAGGCCTACGTGGACGTGCAGGAGGTCGCCCGGCAGGTCATCCGCGACATCGGCTATACGGATCCGCTGCTCCGCTTCGACGCCGACTCGTGCGGCGTGCTCAGCAGCATCCACGAACAGAGCCCCGACATTGCCCGGGGGGTGGACGGCCGCCAGGATCAGGGCGCCGGCGACCAGGGGCTCATGTTCGGCTATGCCTGCCGCGAGACGCCCGAGCTGATGCCCATGCCCATCAGCTTCGCCCACGCCCTCGTGCGCGAGCTGGCCCACATTCGCAAGCATACCAGCCTGATGCCGTACCTGCGGCCGGACGCCAAGAGCCAGGTCACGATCGAATACGAAGACGACCGTAAAACCCCGCGCCGCGTGCACACGGTGGTCGTCTCCACCCAGCACAGCGACAACGTCACCCGCGACCGGATCGAGGAGGACATCCGCGAGATCCTGCTGCCGCGCGTCCTCCCGGGCGAACTCGTCGACGACAACCTCATCCTCCACGTCAACCCCACGGGCCGCTTCGTCATCGGCGGGCCGCACGGGGACACGGGGCTGACCGGCCGCAAGATCATCGTGGACACCTACGGCGGCAAGGGCGCCCACGGCGGGGGCGCCTTCAGCGGCAAGGACCCCTCGAAGGTGGACCGCAGCGGCGCCTACGCCGCCCGGCACGTGGCCAAGAACCTGGTCGCCGCCGGGCTGGCCGACGAGGTGGAAGTCCAGATCGCCTACGCCATCGGCGTCGCCGAGCCGGTCTCCATCGACGTGAACACCTTCGGCACCGGGCTGCTGCCGGATGCCCTGCTCGTGCGCATCGTGCGCGAAACGTTCGACCTGCGCCCCTCGGCGATCATCCAGCGCCTGAACCTGCTGCGCCCCCAGTACCGCACCACGGCCGTCTACGGCCACTTCGGACGCGCCGGGTTCTCCTGGGAGGCTCTCGACCACGTCGATCAACTCAAAGAAGCCGCTCGCACCCTGGCCTGAAAACCGGCACCTCGGGCACGCACAGGTGGGCCACCTCGAAACGGCGGGGTGGCCTTCTTTCGTTCAGGGAGGATGCCGGACTCTCCCGGCACCGCCGTCTCCTCGCGTCAACCGGACGGGGGCGTCTGAATCCGCAATACAAAATTCGCCTGACCCCTCGCCCGGCATTCCCGTGTGATTATCGTTGAAAGGGGAGCGCCGGCATGACGCGGCATCGTGAAGCCTCAAAAAGGCGGGATTGAAAGCCATGGACGCCGGTTGCAATTGGCCGAAGGCGATCCTAACTTCACGGCAAGAGAATGGTTAGGTTTAAAGTTTTTACGGTCGCACGCCAGCAGAAAGCAGATCGTGCTGCCGCGTCGGTTTCGGACCTCTCTCTGGATTACCTCATCGCCGCCCCGGCACCTGCCTTTCTCTTCGTTTCGTCCCTTCGCACATCGAAGGTCTTGCCCCAAACAACGTAGCAGGAGGAGCTGCCATGAAACACGTGTACAAGTTGATGATGGTCGCCGTACTGGGTGGTCTGTTCGTAGCGGCGACGGCCGCCGCGCAGGTACCGCAGGTTCGGATGGACGGCCCAGTGCTCAAGCTGAGCCGTCACCTGGCGGCGCACGCCCGGACGCAGGCCGTAGCCCCCTTCTTGCTCACCGCCTACACGGTCGAGGTCTACGAAGAGGGTACCTGGACCGAGTTCGAGAGCGGCGAGCGTATTTATGACAACCAGGGGCGCCTCGTCGAAGAACAGATCACGGGCCTGGATCTCTTTTCCTTCCCACCTGCACAGGCGCAGTGGCGGGTGAGCTACACTTACGACGGCAACGGCCTGCTCACCGAGGTGCTGGTAGAGAAGGAAGACCAGGGGAGCTTCATGCCCCTCACCCGCAGCATCTATGCCTACGACGGCACCACGCTGCGGAGCATCACGCGGGAGAGCCATGACGACGTTTCCGGGACGTTCGTCCCGTCGAGCCGCACCACCTACGTCGCCTACCAGGGTAACATCGCCGTGGAAACGGTCGAGGAGACCCACGACGGGTCGAACTGGGTCAACGACACCCGGGAGACGATCGTCGAGGAGGGCGGCAACGTGGTGTTTACGGAACAGACCTGGGGCGGCAGTGCGTGGGTCAACGACAGCCGAACCATCCTGGAGGATATCACGCTGGCCGATCTCGACGCCACGGTTCTCGACGCCGCGTTCCTTACGCAAGGGGAACTGGGTCAGGGGTTCTTTTTCTCAACGCTGGCGCTCCTGTATGCCCGCTTCGACCCCAATGTATGGTACCGCGGCCTCACCACGGGGCTCGAGCAGACCTGGGACGGCAGCGCGTGGGTGGACGACAGCCGCACCACGATCACGCGCGACGCGCAGGACCGGGTGGTGGAGTTGCTGGATGAAACGTGGGACGGCACGGCCTGGGTCAACGAGAGCAGGCTAACGTTCTCCTACGATGCCGCGGGGCGTGTGGCGACCTGGGATACGGAAACCTGGGATGGTACGGCCTGGGCCCTCGACCTGCACCAGACGCACACCTACGACAGCGACGACAACGTAACGATGATCCTGCAGGAGGTGCCGGGCGAGGGCGAGAGCGCGCTCGACCCCGCGACGCGCATCAGCTATACCTGGACCGATCTGGCCGTAAACACGGAGACCGGGCCGGAGCCGGTGGCTTTCGGCTTCTCACTGGACGGCCCGAACCCCTTCGCGGACCAGACGGCCCTGCGCTTCACGCTGGAGGCGCCGGCCCACGCCGACGTCCGGGTCTACGACCTGCTGGGCCGTGAGGTCACGGCGCTGGTGCAGGGACCGCTGCCGGCCGGCACCCACCGGGTCGCGGTGGACGGCACCGGCCTGCCCGCCGGGCTGTACCTGGTACGCCTGCAGATCGAGGGCCGCAGCGCCACGCGCCTGATCACCCGGCTTCGCTGATCCGGCCGTAACCCTTTCCATCCCGGCCAGCCCTGCCCCGTCGATGTGCGGGGCAGGGCTCGTCGTTTAACCCCCCGCCCGGCACCGTCCGTCACCAGAGGGCCCCCGGCGGAAACCCCGTTCGGCCGGGGGCGTGCTATGGCCGGTATTCCGGTCGAATGCGTTTTTCCTTCCGTCTCCGAGCCGCCGTGCGTCCCCTGTTTTCGGTACCTCCCGGGCCTGATCCGGTCCCCGGCCGTGCGTACGCGCGGCGCACCCCGCCCCGGTGGTGGGCCGTGGCCCTGGCCCTGGCGATGCTCTTCGGCCCTTTCGACGGGGCAACGGCCCGGCAGCGCCCGGACGCGGTGACGCTCCTCAGCCCGGCCGCCCGCGCCCGGCTCGTCCCGGACGACACGACGCTCGCCTTCCGCACGCGCCGCGTGCCCGGCGGCCGCATCGACACCGAGACCGGCATCTTCCGCGCCGTCTATCGCCTCGACGGCGTCCCGGCACCGGCCGCCTCGCCGGAAGCGGCGGCCCGGGCCTACCTGCGTCGAACCGCCGGCGCCCTGGGCCTCCGGCCCGACCTGGCCGACCTCGTCCTCGAGCAGATCACGGCCTCCGGCAACAGCCGGCACGTCGTCTTCCGCCAGACGCTCGGCGGGGTGCCCGTCTACGGCCGCCGCCTGAAAGTGAACCTCGACCGGGCCGGCCGCCCCGCGATGGTGCTCAACGCCTACGCCCCCCACCTGAAGGCGGTGCGCGACTTCGACCCCCGCCCCTCCCGCTCCGCCCCGTTCGCCGCCGCCCGCGCCCTCGACGAAGTGGCCGGCGGGCGAGGCCGCACCAGCACACCCGAACTGGTCGTCTTCCCCTCCGACCCGCCCCGCCTGGCCTGGCACCTGCTCGTCTGGCCCGAGACGGCCCCCGCCGAATGGAGCGTATTCATCGACGCCCATACCGGCACCCTGCTGTACCTCTTCGACCAGGCCGTGCGGGATCGCTTCGGCGGTCCGGCTCCCACACCCGTCCCCTCCTTCTCCCCGTACCGGACTGGCCCGCCGCCGCTTCCCGAACACACCGCCGTGCATACGGAAGCGGCTTTCCAGCCGGCCCGGCGCATCGACGGCTCCGGCTTCGTGTTCGACCCCGACCCCCTTTCGACCTCGGGACAGACCTACGCGCCCCCCTACGTGGACAACAACGACGCCGACAACGCAGCCCTCAGCGCCGAGCGCATCCTCGTCGACCTCCGCGACATCACCCAGGGCACCGACGGCCTCTTCCGCCTCCAGGGCCCCCACGTCCGCATCGAGGGCTCCGCAACGACCGGCTTCACCCCGCCGGCCGAGCTCGACCCGCACGCCTTCCGCTACACCCGCAGCCAGCCCGGCTTCGAGGCCGTGATGGCCTACTACCACATCGACAAAAGCCAGCGACACATCCAGCGCCTGGGCTTCTTCAACATCCAGAACGGCCCGATTCCCGTGCAACCCCGGGCCCGCACCGACGACAACTCCTTCTACTATCCGGTAGCCAACCGCATCGAGTTCGGCCTCGGCGGGGTGGACGATGCCGAGGACGCGTTCGTCATCTGGCACGAATACGGGCACGCCGTGCTCGAGGCCGCCGCCCCGGGCCTGCTGAACACGGCCGAGGGACAGGCCCTGCACGAGGGCTGGAGCGACTACTGGGCCGCCTCCTACGTGCGCAGCCTCATCGAACAGGGCCTGAGCAAACGACAGGACTGGGAACAGCTGTTCAAGTGGGACAGCGGCGACGGCGCACCCGAACTCTGGGGGGGACGCCGGCTCGATCATCCCGGCCACTACCCGGAGGATACCCCGTGCGCCCGGAGCGCCTCCTCCTGCGACATCTGGCAGGACGGAACGCTCTGGGCCACCACGCTCATGGAGATCTACGACGTCATCGGACGCGACGCCCTCGACGCGCTCAACCTCTATGCCTTCCGCTACCTGAGCGCACCCGTCACCATGGCCGACGCGGCCGAAGCCATCATCCAGGCCGACCTCGACCACTTCGGCGGCGCCCACTTCGGGGTGCTGCTCGACGTCTTCGGTGCCCGCGGCTTCGTGGATCCCGCCGCCTTCGGCCCCGTCGTCGCCCACGAGGCCCTGCCTTCCACCGAGCAACTCGGCGGCACGGTGCCGCTCGACGTCGAGGCGAGCAGCCACGCAAGCTCCGTCGACACGGTGTACGTCTACTTCGGCCACGACGCGGAGCCGGCCACGCGCCTCGTCCTGGCCCCGGCCGGCAACGACCGGTTCACCGGCGAGCTCCCCCTGCCGGAGACGGCCGCCACGGTGCGCTATTTCGTCGAGGCCGTGGACGCGCTCGGCCGCCGCACCCGCCTCCCCACGACGGCCCCGGCCGAGACGTTCCGCTTCACCGCGGGCCCCGACCACGAGCCGCCCTCGGTGACGCACACCCCCATCACGCAGGCCTCGCTGGCTACCTGGCCTGCCGAAGTCGTGGCCTCGGTCGAAGACAACCTGGGGGTGGATTCGGCCCGGGTCACGTTCACCCTGCTCGCGCCGGAGGGCGAGCCCGTGACGGAGGGTGCCTTCGGCCTCACCCGCACGAACGGGCTGTACCGGGGCGTCTTCCCGGTGCCGGTCCACATGGTCCAGCACGGCAGCCAGGTACGCTACCGGCTCCACGCCCGCGACCGCGCCGCCGCCGCCAACGAGACGGCCCTGCCCGGCACCGGCACGTTCGACTTTACCATCACCGCCCGGGGCGTACTCCGCGTTTTCGACTTCGAGGCCGGCCCGCAGGAGGTGACGGCCACCGGCGCGTGGGCCCACGGCCGGCCGGCCTTCGGGGTCCAGGTGGCTCACTCGGGGCAGTTCGTCTGGGCCACGACGCCCGGCGGGCCGTACCCCGACACCGCGGGCCGCTCTTCCCTGGAACTGCCGCCGCTCAACCTGAAAGGCCTCGACCAGGCCTACCTCGTCTTCTGGCACTGGTACGACCTGGAGCACAACGGCCTGGTCGAACCCGGCCACCGGCGGCACGGCCGCATCCTGTGGGACGGCGCCAACGTCAAGGTCTCCACCGACGGCGGCACGACGTGGACCGTCGTCGAACCCGAGGGGGGCTACAACGGCACCGTCTTCGACACCCCGGACAACCCCCTCCGCGGGCAGCCCGCCTTCGGCGGCTACAGCTTCGGCTGGCGCCAGGAGACGATCCCCCTCCCCGCCGCCGACGACGTGCGCATCCGCTTCGACCTGGGCACCGATACCGGCAACACCGACGTCGCCGTCCAGTTCGCCGGATGGTACCTGGACGACGTGCTCATCACCACCGACCGCCCGGTCGACGCGCAGCGCCCCACCCTCCCCCTGCCCCCTCCGCCCCTGGTCGTGCGCTCCGTGCAGGAAAGCCCGCTCTCGCTCTCGTTCCAGATCAACGACGACACCGGCGTGGCCGAGGCGATCGTCGTCTACGAAGTCACCACGGCCCTGGGCAGCCAGGCGGACAGCCTCCGTCTGGCCATGCGCCCCAATGCCCTCGACACGTACGAAGGCACGATCCCCCTCGGCCGGGCACCCCGCCCCGGCGACCTCGTCCGGTATCGCCTCCACGTGCGCGACTTTGCCGGCAACGAGACCCGGCTGCCCGCCGGCGACGACCGCTATCACATCGAATACCGGCTCGTCGAAAGCACCAGCCTGCTCGGCGCGGTGCGGGCCTCCGGCCTCTGGCAGGCCGCCGGGGCCACGTGGATCACCGGCAGCGGCTCCGAAACCCGCTCCAGCCTCGTCCTCGAACCCCTCGATCTGCCGGCCAACGCCGCCGACCTGACCTTCACCCTCGAACACCGGTACAGCCTCGGCAACGGCCTCGGCGGCAATGTCAAAATCTCCGCCGATGACGGCCACACGTGGCAGATCCTCACCCCCGAGGGAGGCTATGATGCCACGCTTCCGGCAGGCAGCGCCCACCCGATGCAGGGGGAAGCCGTCTTCACCGGCGCGAGCGAGGGCCCCCTCCGGTCCGTGTTCGACCTCGCCCGCTTCGCCGGGGCCCAGGTACGCCTGCGCATCGACTTCGGCGCCGGACGTTCGCTCCGCAGCGGCGAATTCTGGCAGGTGCAGGCCGCCACGTTCGGGCAGTCCACCCGGGAGAACGCGTTCGAGGTCCCGCGCACGCTCCGCCTGCTGGGCAACTTCCCCGATCCCTTTGCCACGACCACCACGATCAGCTATACGCTGCCCGAACGCCTGCCGGTCACGCTGGAAGTGTACGACGCACTCGGGCGGCGGGTGGCCCGGCTCGTGCAGGCCACCCAGGAGGCCGGTACGTACACGCTCACGTTCGACGCCGGCCACCTCGCCGCCGGGGTTTACCTGCTCCGTCTCCTGGCCGGCGACGCACAGCGGATCGAACGCATGGTCGTGGCCCGATGAGCCCGGCGGGCGAGGCGCGGCACGTTGAATTTTCGCCAAGGGGCAACCTTCGGCACCGGCTACCCGTTTTCAGCTTTCCTCACCGAAACAACCCATCCCAAGAAGATCACGAGCGAACATGGACTACAAGGAAGGGGCATACAAGGTTCGCGACCTGCGCCTGGCCGGGGCCGGCCGGAAACGCATCGAATGGGCCGAGAGCCGGATGCCCGTGTTGATGCGCCTGCGCGAGCAGTATGCGAAGGAACAGCCGTTCAAAGGCTACAAGATCGCCGGCTGCCTGCACGTCACGAAAGAGACGGCCGTGCTCGTCGAGACGTTCGCCGCCTGCGGGGCCGAGGTGGCCTGGAGCGGCTGCAACCCCCTCTCGACGAACGATGAGGTAGCCGCCGCGCTGGCTGAGGCCGGCATCGAGATCTATGCCTGGCACGGCCAGAACGTCGAAGAGTTCTACTGGAGCATCGAGCGCACCCTCGACCGGCCGCCGCACCTGACGCTCGACGACGGCGCCGACCTCATCTTCACCGTCCACCACCGGCATCCGCACCTGGCCGAGCACATCATCGGCGGCAGCGAGGAGACGACCACCGGCGTGCACCGCCTCCGGGCCATGGCCGAGGACGGCAAACTGCTCTACCCCGTCTACGCCGTCAACGACGCCGAGACGAAGTGGGACTTCGACAACGTCTACGGCACCGGCCAGTCCACGATCGACGGCATCCTCCGCGCCTCGTCGGTGCTGCTGGCGGGCAAAAACTTCGTCGTGGCCGGCTACGGGCACTGCGGGCGCGGCGTGGCGATGCGGGCCAAAGGGATGGGCGCCAACGTCATCGTCACCGAGGTCAAGCCCACGGCCGCGCTGAAAGCCACGCTCGACGGCATGCGCGTCATGACGATGGACGAGGCCGCCGCGATCGGCGACATCTTCGTCACGGCCACGGGCATGAAGGACGTCATCCGGGGCCGCCACTTCGTCAAGATGAAAGACGGCGCCATCGTCTGCAATACCGGCCACTACGACGTGGAACTCAACCTCAAGGAACTGGCCGGGCTCTCGACCGACACCCGCGTCGTCCGCCCCAACAACCGCGAATACACGCTGGAGAACGGCAAGCGGATCTATGTGCTGGCCGAGGGCCGGCTGGTCAACCTGGCCGCCGCCGAAGGGCACCCCTCGGAAGTGATGGACATGAGCTTCGCCAACCAGTTCATGGCCCATCTGCACCTCGTACGCAAACACGAGGCCGGCGAAACGCTCGCCCCGCAGGTAATCGACCTGCCCGAGGAACTCGACCAGGAGATCGCCCGCATCAAGCTCGAGACGATGGGCATCCGGATCGACACCCTCTCCGAAGAACAGCGCGCCTACGCCACCGACTATTCGGCCGGCACCTGACACCTACCTGCAACCAATCGACAACCCTTCCGGAACGAAGAAGGCCGCGCCGGGCCATACCGGTGCGGCCTTCTCTTTTCTTCCCCGGCAGATTTAACACGGATCGGCCGAACCCGTGATTTAATGATTTGTTAAAATTTACCTCTTGACCCGTCTGATCCGATATCCTTCATGAACGGGAAGGTGGGCCGGCGCCGGAGGCCACACAACAAGCAGGGAGGGCCGGACGATGCGTACACGTCAACTTTTCGGGGTTGTGCTGGCGATCCTGCTCGGTGGCTGTGCTACGTTGCAGGGGCCCCGGGTCATCCCCGCCGGTCACGAGACGGCGTCCTTCGCTCCGGAGGGGCCGGGCATGCCCGCGGATCTCGTACCCGGCAACCCGCTCGCCCTGTTGCTGGCCCCGCCGGCCTGGCCGCCCGAAGCCGTCGCGACGGCCCCGCCCTTCGACGCGGCGGCGCTGGAGCGGCGCATCCACGAGCGGGTGAACGAAGTGCGCGCCCGGCACGGGCTGGCGCGGCTGGACTGGTCGGCGTCGCTGCTGCCGGTGGCGCGGGCACACAGCGAGGACATGGCCCGCCGCGGCTACTTTGCCCACGTGAACCCGGAGGGAGAAGACGCCGGGGACCGGGCCCGGCGCGCCGGGGTGTCGCTCGTCCACACCGCCGCCTCGTATGCCACCCTGGGCATCGGGGAAAACCTCAGCCTGATGCACCGCTACGCCGAATACCGCATCTACGACGAAGGGACCCGCCGGCGCTACGTGTTCTCCTGGCGCAGCCCCGACGAGATCGCCCGGCAGGTGGTGGCAAGCTGGCTCCAGAGCCCCGGCCACCGGGCCAACCTGCTCAGCCCCATCTATGCCGCCGAGGCCATCGGCGTGTTCCGGGCCGAGAACGAAGCCCTCTTCATCACCCAGAACCTCCTCACGGCCCGCTAAAACAAGAGGCCGCACGGGCTGTCCACCGGTGCGGCCTCCTCACAACGTCGGACCGGGCGTTCACGTCTCCCACGTCAGGATGTCCTTTTCGGACTTCTCCGCCGTGGCCCAGTATTCGGCATCCGGAAGGGGATCCTTCTTCTCGGTGATGTTATAGCCCATCTCGCGCCACTGCTCGGCCAGATACCGGTTCCACTCCGCATAGTGCGCCCACTTCTCCGGCAACTCGTCGTCGGCGTAGATCGCCTCGACGGGACAGACGGGCACACAGGCGTTGCAATCGATACACTCGTCCGGGTGGATCGCCAGAAAGTTGGGGCCTTCGTAGAAGCAGTCGACCGGGCAGACTTCGACGCAGTCGGTATGCTTGCAGTTGATGCAGGGTTCGGCAACGACGTAAGGCATAAGCGTCTCCTTTCGATCAGCGTGTTGCGGCGGGCGCCGTGGACCGGAAAATAACGCATCCGTACGGGGGAAAACAACCCTGCCCTCCCCCGCCGCACGGCCGGCCATAATACACCGGAAGAACGCATCCCGAAGCGCAGGGTTGCCTTCTTTGCCGGACACGGTGGCGCTTCCACTGGACGCCGGGACCGCGCCGGGACCGTCGCCGGGCCGGACGGGATCGATGGCGCGGACTTTGTCCCACGAGAACCGAAGCGGCTCCCTTTCAACCTTCCTCCCGGTATCTCATGCCCGATCAGACACCATGTTTCGGCCGGGCCGGCCTGCCGGTGCTGGTGTTGCTGCTCACGCTGGCCGGTTGCCGGAGCACCGGCGACCTTCACCGGCACGACCTCACGGGCCGCACCGTGGCGGCCGTGGCCGCCGTGCCGCCGGCCACCCTCCAGAGCCTGGGCGACGCCGTCATCGTCGATCGCGACCGGCCGGCCGGCACCCTCGTCCGCGTCGGGGCGGCCCTGGCGAAGGAACGCGCGCTGCGACGGGCCGAGGCCCGGCTGGACAGCGCCCTCCGGCACGTCGATGTGGCGGACCGCCTGGCGCGGGAAACGCTGCTCCGCGGGGCCCGGCACCTCCGCTATCGCCCCACCAGCGCCCTCGAAACCGCCGACTTCGTGCTCGACCTCCACATCAGCCGCTACGGCCTCCAGGCCCGCTCGTGGGACGTGGCCGTGGATTTCATCCTGGAAGGCGAAATCAGGCTCCTCGAAACCCGCACCCGCCGAACGATCTGGCACAAGGAGATCCACCAGCACGAACCGGTCTCCGCTTCGATCCTCGGCTTCGACCCCGTGGCCGGAGACGTCTTCACAGCGGCGGTGCTCGCCGGCCTCTCCGTCGAGGAGATGACGCGGGCCCTCGAGCGACTCACCGACCACGCCGCCTACCGCCTGGCCGAAGCGCTGCGCCGCGATTACTATGACCGGCGATAACCCGGTAGCGCGAGAAGCGATTTCGTGCTGTGCGAAGCGTTTTTCTTCTTCGAACGTTAACCGACGCGGTGCCGGCGTTGTAGAACCCTTCCGTATACGGCGGGTAAGCCCCCTGATTTTTCTCAACCTACCCGTGCGAACCTATGCGTCGTACGCTCGCCCTCATCGCGCACGACGGCAAGAAGGCCGATATGGTGGCCTTTGCCATGCGTAACCGCAAACACCTGGCTCAGTTCGACCTCGTCGCCACGGGAACCACGGGCAAGATGCTCCAGGACGAGGTGGGCCTGCCGGTGGAGCGGGTGCTTTCCGGCCCGCTCGGCGGGGATGCGCAGATCGCGGCCCGTGTGGCCGTCGGAGAAGTGTTCGCCGTCTTTTTCTTCGTCGACCCGCTCGACAAGCACCCGCACGACCCGGACATTCAGATGCTGATGCGCGTCTGCAACGTGCACAACGTGCCGCTGGCCACCAACACGGCAACGGCACGCCTCATCCTGGCGAGCCATTCCCTGGTCGGCGACGCCACCTCGGCGACCTAGGCGGCTTGCTCACACGCCGGAGAAAAGGTCGCCCGTGCGGCGAGGCGGGGCGAGGCCGAAGTGCTCGTAGGCGCGGGGGGTTGCCACCCGGCCCAGGCGGGTCCGCTCCATGAATCCTTCCTGGATGAGGTACGGTTCATAGACCTCCTCGATGGTGCCGGCATCCTCGCCCACCGAGACCGACAGGTTCGCCAGGCCGGTGGGGCCGCCCCCGAACTTGTCGATGAGGGTCAGCAGGATGCGCTTGTCCATCTCGTCGAGGCCGGCTTCGTCCACGTTGAGCGCGTGCAGGGCCCGGTCGGCGATGGCGAAGGTGATGCGCCCGTCCCCTTCCACTTCGGCGAAGTCGCGGGTGCGGCGCAGCAGCCGGTTGGCGATGCGGGGCGTGCCCCGGCTGCGCCGGGCGATCTCGTAGGCGCCGTCGTCGGTGATGGCGACGCCGAGGATCCGTGCCGAGCGCAGCACGATCTCGCGGAGCAGGTCGGCGGTGTAATAGTCGTACCGGAAGTCGATGCCGAAGCGGGCCCGCAGCGGCGCCGTGAGCAGCCCCTTGCGCGTGGTCGCCCCGATGAGGGTGAACGGCGGCAGGCTGATCTTGATGCTGCGGGCGTTGGGGCCGCTGTCGATGAGGATGTCGATGCGGTAGTCCTCCATCGCCGAGTAGAGGTATTCCTCGACGACCGGGGGCAGGCGGTGGATCTCGTCGATGAAGAGCACGTCGCCCTCGTTCAGGTTCGTCAGCAGCCCGGCGATGCTGGCGGGCTTGTCGAGCACCGGCCCGCTGGTGGTCTTGATCGCCGCGCCCATCTCCTCGGCGATGATGTGGGCGAGCGTGGTGTTATGACAGAAGAACCCGTTGGCGACAAACGAATGCGTTCCCGGCACCACGAAGTCATAGGCATCCGCTTCCGAGGGCTCGACCTCGGCCACGCGATCCCAGCACAGCCGGGGGTTCATCAGGGCCACCAGCCGGTCGTATTCAGGCTCCTTCCGAACGTCGGGTGGCAGAAGCCCGAGCAGCTGCCCGATCCGCTGCCGGGTCATCGCCCGTTTTTCCCGTTTCACCCGCTCGAAAGCCCGGTGTACCGGCCGGGGCTGAGGACGGGATTTTTCAAGCAGGGAACGGAGCAGGGCGGGCGCGCCGGGCACGAGATCCGTCTTGCTCCACCCCCGGCGTGCCGGCATGCACGAAGCCCGGGCCTGCTTCTGGGGTAACCTGAACCCGACGGTGCGGTAAAAACGCACGGCGTCCTTGCCCCCGATGAACAGACTCCAGAAGGGCCTACCGGCCCGGTGTTTCCGGTGACGGTAGGCGATGATGCCCAGCCCCGCAAGCAGGATCTGCACCTGCTTCGACAGTTGTTCCGAGCGCGTGCCCAGTTCGATGCCGTCTTTTCGTGCGTGGCCGTCTGCATCGAAAAGACCCTGCAGGAAGCCGATCATCACTTCGGGCGGGCTGCTGAGCACGGCATGGGGGACGACCTTGTCCGCTGCGCTGGCGGCCCGGAGACCGAACGCCGCACAAACACGGCCCACGTTTTTGCTGAATCGCAGGGAAGCGGTGCGGTTCCGGTAGCGGTGTACGACCGGTTTACAACCGAAGTGCGTTTCGCTGATGCGCCGCAGCTCGGCCTGCAAAACGGGATCGTTGCAGGTGATGGTGAAGGCCGGGTAAGCCGCTCCTTTTTCGATATGCCCGTCCCCGATCACGACGCCCAGCAAATAGGCCAGGTCGGCGTCGAGCGTGATGCGTTGCTGCCAGCGAGGGGGTAGACCCCCCACCGGATCCTGTGGAGCGTGTCGGCCTGTCAGGCGTCGCCCATCCGCAAGCGGCAGGCCCAGCCGATGGGCCGCCTGCACGGGCGTCGGTGTGTTGTGGGCACCGCTGAGGGCGGCGTAGGCGTTGCGCAGTTCGATGCCGGTCGGGGAGCGGTGAAACCGGAGGCTCAGGTGCTCATGCAACCGCCGGATCGTGATATCCATGCGACGCCGCCGGTCCCGGGGCGCGTCCGGTAGCCAGGTCGCGTAGTGGAAACGACCCGGGACCTTCAGGCCACACCCGATGGCCACGAAGTCCTCCCGTGTGAGTTGGTCGAGGCGTTTCCATTGTGGTCCTTCTGAGGTGGCCACAAGAACGGGATGGTGCGGCGTTCCTTCCAGTTCGAAGCCGGCCCGGGTCCGGACCCGGAGGGTGGGCACCCGCCCGCTGTAGTAGACGAGGGTGGCCGGTTCCAGGCCATTCAGGCCGTACACGGTCGCATCAGCCGGACGATGATCGTCGGGTTCCATGTCGTCGGGCAGGAGCGACCGAAATTCGACCCATCCATCTTCTGTGAGGACAAGGCTGTCCGGGGTGATGCATTTACCTAACCCCGGCGGCCCCGAGAGCAGGACGTGGTCGAGCGTCTCGCCGCGCTGGAGCGCCGCCGTCATGAAAACCCGCAGGTTGTCCTTGATCTGCTGCTGGCCCACGAACTCGTCGAGGCGGGTGGGCCGGAGGGCTTTCTCGAGGTCCTCCTCGCCGCGAAACGGGCGGGGGGCGAGGGCATCCGAACGGGACGACATACGGTCTGGCATCTGAGCTTCAGGAAACCCCGGCACGGCCCGCGCCCCCGTTGCCGGAGGCGTCGCGCCGGGTAGTCGAGGGGACAAGATACGAACCGGCACTGACAGGCCCCTGTCAGCCCCGGTGAGGCCGGGGCAACGCTTTTGATACGCCCGTCGGAGCCGATAATTCCCCCGGAAATAACCGCCTTTTATCGCGAGCCGGTTGACAAACCGCGCCGGGTATTCTACGTTTGAGGCATCATGTTTGCTGTAGACCACATCCTCATTTCCGACGACCTGCTCGACGCGCCGTTCTCCTGCCTGCTCGGCGCGTGCCGGGGCGGGTGTTGCGTGCACGGCGAGTCCGGGGCCCCGCTCGAACCCGGGGAACGGGCTCTCCTCGAAGCCGCCCTGCCCCGGGTGCGCAAGTATCTTACGCCCGAAGCCCTGGCCGTCATCGAACGCGACGGCGTGTGGGAAGAGGTGGAACCGGGTGCCTACGCCACCACCTGCGTCGACGGCGCCGCCTGCGTCTTCGTCACCTACGACGGCCCCGTCGCCAAATGCGCCCTGCAGAAAGCCTACCTCGCCGGCCGCATCGACTTTCCCAAGCCGATCTCCTGCCACCTCTTCCCGGTACGGGTGCAGACCTACGGCGACATCGAGGTGCTCAACTACGAACAGGTGCCGCTCTGCGAAGCCGCCCGCAAACATGGCCGCCGTCACAACGTTCAACTGGTAGATTTCCTGCGCGAACCGCTCGTGCGCAAATATGGAATGGACTGGTATGAAAAATTCCGGCTGGCCTGGACGCAACGCCGCGACGCCCTCGCGCCGGCCTCGCGACCGGGCTAGCCGACGCCCGTGAGATCGTCATGCTCAACCTCCAGCAAAAACAGACGCTTCAGCAGAAGCTCTCTCCCCAGCAGATTCAATATATCAAGCTGCTGCAACTGCCCACGCTTGCGCTCGAACAGCGGATCAAGGCCGAACTGGAGGCCAACCCGCTGCTGGAAGAGGGAGAGGAAGACGAGGAACTCCAGGAGCTGGAAGACAACCTGGAGAGCGAGGAGCCCCAGGAGGCCGCAGACACCGCCGGCGAGGAGGAGACGGCGGAAGAACCCGAGATCGACAAGGAGGAAGAATACGACTGGGACGAATACCTCAACAGCGCAGACGACCTCTACGGCTACAAGGCCCGCGTCGACCAGCCGGACGAGGAGGACCGGCGCGAGTTGCCCATGCCCGCCCGCGTCAGCATGACCGAGCACCTCATGGACCAGCTCCTCTTTCTCGATCTGGACGAAACCGACACCCTCATCGCCGAACAGATCATCGGCTCCATCGACGAGGACGGGTACCTCCGCCGCCCCCTCGAATCCATCATCGACGACATTGCCTTCAACCACGGCGTCCTGCCCACGGAGGACGACGTCGAGCGCGTGCTCCGGCGCATCCAGCGGCTCGATCCCCCCGGCATCGCCGCACGCGACCTGCGCGAATGCCTCCTCGTGCAGCTCGAACTGATGGACGAAGACACCCCCGGCCGCGACGTCGCCCGCCGCATGCTGCAAGAGGCGTACAAAGCCTTCACCATGAAGCACTTCGACGCCATCATGAAGAAGCTCGGCGTCTCGGGCGAAGAGCTCAAGGAAGCCTACGACCTCATCCAGCGGCTCAACCCCAAACCCGGCGAAGGCGAGTTCACCCCCACGCAGAACTACATCACACCCGACTTCACCGTCCGCTACATCGACGGGGAATTCATCATCTCGCTCAACAGCGGCAACGCCCCGCAGCTGCGCATCTCCCGGCAATACCGCCAGATGCTCGAAAAGCTCTCCGCCGCCCAGAAAAAGGGGCACCGCGAAAACGGTATCGACGCCGAGACGAAAGCCTTCCTCAAAAGCAAACTCGAATCCGCCCGCTGGTTCATCAACTCCATCAACCAGCGGCGCCAGACGATGCTCAAGGTGATGCACGCCATCGTGCAACTGCAGGAAGACTTCTTCAAGTTCGGGGAAGGGTACCTCAAGCCGATGATCCTCAAGGACGTCGCCGAGTTGATCGACATGGACATCTCGACCGTCAGCCGCGTCGTCAACGGCAAATACGTGCAGTGCGACTTCGGGGTCTATGAACTCAAGTACTTCTTCTCCGAGGGCCTGACGACCGAGAGCGGCGAGGAGGTGTCGAACAAGGAGGTCAAGGCGATCATCGAGAGCATCATCGCCGGCGAAGACAAGAAGAAACCCCTTTCGGACCAGAAGATCGCCAAGATGCTGGAGAAGCGGGGCTTCAAGATTGCCCGCCGGACGGTGACGAAATACCGCGAGCAACTGGGCATTCCCGTGGCACGGCTTCGCAAAGAGATCGTGCTGCAGTAAGAAGGCGCCACGGGCATTCTTTTCACCGGCGTTGTCCGACGCATGACCTTTTCGCTTCCGGCACGAAGTGCTGCGGCGCTGGCGCTGGTCTACTTTCTGCTGGCGCTTCTGTCGATCACGCTGGCGACGCGTGCCGGGTATGTGGCGTTCATCTGGCCGCCCGTGGCCGTCCTGCTGGGGGTGTTGCTGCGGAGCACACCGGCCCGGTGGCCGCTGTTCCTGGGAGCCTGTTTCGTCGCCGACGTGGCCGCCAACCTGCTCCTGGGCGGGACCCTGCCCGCGACGCTGGGGCTGGCCGCGGGCAGCCTGGCGGAGGTGTTGCCGGGTGCCTGGCTGCTGCAGCGGCACTTCGGGCGGCCCTTCCGCCTGACGACCCTGCCCGCGGCGCTGGGCTTCCTGCTGGTGGCCTGCCTGACGCCCCTGCCGGGCGCCCTCCTCGGTGCGACGGTCCTCCACGCGGCCCTGGGAGCCCCCTGGCTGGAGGCCCTGCGCATCTGGTGGGCCTCGACGGCGCTGGCGATGATCATCGTGGCACCGGTCCTGCTGACCTGGACGCCCGCGGCCGGGGCCGTCTTCCGCCGGCGCCACGCCGCGCTCGAAGCGGCGGGCCTCGTCCTGCTCCTCCTGGCGACGACGACCTTCGTCTTCACTCGCCCCTTCACCCCCCTGCTGTTCCTGCTGCTGCCGCTGCTGATCTGGGGTGCGCTGCGCTTCGGACCGGCCGGCCACAGCCTGACCGCGCTGCTCCTCACCACCGCTGCGCTGGCATGGACGTATGCCGGTCACGGCCCCATCGCCGCGACCGGCGCCGCACCGGCCCTGCAGGCGCACCTCCTGCAACTTTTCCTCACCTCCATCGCCGCGCCGTCGCTCCTCGTCGCCGTGATCGTCACGGCCCTGCGCCGGAGCGCGGTGGAACGGGAACGGCTCATCCACACCCTGGAAAGCCAGAAAGCCGAGCTGGAGCGCTTCGCCTACACCATCTCGCACGAGCTGAAGACGCCGCTCGTCACGATCACCGGCTTTGCCGGGCTGATCCGCGACGACCTGGCCCGTGCCGACACCGTGCGGGCCGAAGACGACCTCTCGATCATCGAACAGGCCGCCCGGACGATGCAGCAGTCCCTCGATCACCTGCTCGAGCTGACCCGCCTGGGGCGACCCATAGGCGCCCCCCGGCGCGTCCGCCTGCGCGACCTCGTCGACGACGCCCTGGCGACCGTCGCCGCACGCATCGAACAGAAGGGCGCCACCATCCTCGTGGCCGACGACCTGCCCACCGTCCGGGGCGATCCCCAGCGCCTGCGCGAGGTGCTGACCATTCTGCTCGACAATGCCCTCAAGTTCACCAAACCCTCGGAAGCGCCCCGGATCGAGATCGGCGCCCGGCCGGCCAACCCGCACCCCGTTTGCTTCGTGAAAGACAACGGCACCGGCATCGAACCCGTCTATCACGAGCGGGTCTTCGATCTGTTCGAGCGGCTGGAGGCCACCCACGAGGGAGCCGGGGCGGGCCTGGCCCTGGCCCGGCGCATCGTCGAGGCCCACGGCGGCCGCATCTGGATCGAGTCGGCGGGACGGGGACGGGGCACGACGGTCTGCTTCAGCCTGCCCCTCGAATCTTCCGGGAAATAGGGGGAAGCGCGGCGCCGGCACGTTGGGATTGCCCGGCCGGCACCGTACCTTGACGCATGGAAGCGCTTCGGTCCGCTTCCGAAATGCCCGTCAAACCACGCTCCGGGAGGTGACCCGATGGACCTGCTGCACGCCCCGCGCCTGCAACCCTTCGGCCCGCGCTCGCAGCGGGAAGCCCTGCTCGAACGGCTCCGGCCCGAATTCTACGGGCTCGACACCGAGTACGAACTGGCCGACGGCCGGCGCGCCCGCCGCATCTACCTGGACAGCGCCGCCTCCAACCTGCGCCTGAAGGTCGCCGACGCCATCGTGCACCGGGCGCTGGCCCACTACGCCAACACGCACTCGCAGCTCCACTTCGGCGCCCGCATCATGACGGCGCTCTACCACCAGGCCCACCGGATCGTGCTCGACTTCGTGGGGGCCGACGACGCCTACACCGCCGTCTTCCACGGCAACGGGGTCACGGGCTGCATCAACCGGATGGCACGGGTGCTGGCGCACAAACGACCCGAGCGCGACGTGGTCATCACCACGCTGATGGAGCACCACGCCAACGACCTGCCCCACCGCAAGCACGCCGGGAAGGTGGTGCACGTGCCGCTCGAGCACGACCCCGACGGTGAGGCGGGGCGCGTCGACCTGGAAGCCCTGGCCGAAGCCATCGAGGCCCACGCCGACCGGCTCAACTACGTGGCCATCACCTGCGCCTCGAACGTGACGGGCATCATCAACCCGGTGCACGAGATCGCCCGCATGGCCCACGCGGCCGGGGCTCTGGTGCTCGTCGACGCCGCCCAGTCGGCCGCCCACCTGCCCCTCTCGGTGGTGGCCGAAGACCCCGCCGAAAACCTCGACGTGCTCGTGATGAGCGGGCACAAGATCTACGCGCCCGGCAGCCCCGGCGTCATCGTGGCCCGGAAAGACCTGTTCCTGGGGCTGGAGCCGGAGGAGATCGGCGGCGGCGTGGTCACCTTCGTCGACGCCAGGCGCTATACCATCACCGACCGGCTGCCCGACCGTGAGGAGACCGGCACGCCGAACATCCCCGGCGCGCTGGCGCTGGCCGCCACGCTCTACCTGATGGGCCGCATCGGTATGGATGTGATCGAGGCGGACGAACGGCAGCTGACGCAGTACGCTCTGGACCGCTTCGAAGCCATCCCGGGCCTGCACCTCTACGGCTCGCACCGGCTCGAAGTGGCCGACCGCATCGGCGTCATCACGTTCAACATCGAGGGGCTGCCCCACGGCTTCGTCACGGCCGTGCTGAACGACTACTTCGGCATCGCCGTGCGGAACGAGTGCTTCTGCGCCCAACCCTTCGTGCGCCAGCTCCTGGGCATCGCCGACGAGCACGGCGTGGCACCGGACGCCTGCATGACCCGCGTGCACGACGCCACCGAGAAGCCCGGCATGGTGCGTGTCTCCTTCGGCCTCTACAACACGCGCGCGGACGTGGACGCCGCCGCCGAGGCCCTCCGCCACATCGCCGGGCACGCCGAAGACTACGCCCCGCACTACGTCCCCGTCCCCGACGGCAGCGGCGACTTCCGGCACGTCTCCTTCCGCTTCCGCCCCCACGACGCCTTCGACCTCGAACGCGAGGTGGATGCCTGGCTCCGGGACAACCTCGTCTGACGGGCCCTCCACGGAGTGGACACGGCTGTCCCCTCGCCTGCACACCGCCCGCACCGGCCGCCCGCTCCCGGCACGGGGAAAGTTCTGCCACCGGCGGTGCCGGATGTGCACTTTTCTCGGCATGCCCGCCGTCTTGCCCTGCGCCCTCCACACGGGCCGCTCCATCTCCCGCAGAAACAGCGTGATACTTCACCCGCCTTTCCAGCCTGTTTCAGGGGTTTTTTCGAAGGAGGAAGACCCGTACCGCCGGCTGCCCGCTTTTTCATCCGGCGCAGCGGGCTCCCGGCGCCGGAGTTGGTCTGGATTTTGTGAAAGTACGACAAAGAAATGGTTGTCCCCAATGCCTGCCCCGGTTTCCCATGGAAACGATGTCCCCCCCGAATGCTGCCTCGTCATCGGCTCTTCCGCTGTTGCTGGCCCGCTACGTGCGCGGTCAGATCGCGGAACCGGCCTGGCACAACCTGATGCACGTCTTTGACGCCGAAGACCTCACCGTGCCGGAACGCCTGGCCCTGGCCAAATTCGTGAACGATTTGCTCGTGGAACAGGGCCGGATCTTCCAGATGCCTCGCCCCGAAGAGATCCGGGACCTGCTGGCGGAGACGCGGACGGGTTGAGCGGCCGAGCGCGGATTCTCCGTGCACCACCCCGCTCCCCGGCTGCCCGTCCACACATTGAGCCTCCCCCGTCTTTAGCTTACCTTTACCCACAAATCAGGAGGGGTGAAAGACGAGCCAGGCGGAGGCGATATCGGTGAGACGTTGCCAGCCGCGCCAGAGCACAGTGACACCCGGAGGCCCATCGCTTTTGCGAGCCAGAAAGCCGCCCAGCCGGGCGATCCACAGGACCACCTGGCCCACCGTGGGCGGCCGGGCAGGCACCTGCTGCGTCTTGTGGTGGAAGGCATACAGAGCCCGCCACTCATGCTCGGCCAGCACCAGCGTGCAGGGCGCATCAGGCGCATGACGGGCCACCAGGGTCATCCAGAAAAGACGCCAGGCTATGATGCTGAACAGGGCCAGATAGGGCATCAGACGCTCCACGCTGGCCAACTGGGCTTTTTCCACACGGCATCCCGATTTGAGCACCTTGTGATAGACCTCAATCTGCCAGCGCAGGCCGTACCACCGGATCCGCTCCACGGCGTCGGCAAAACGATGCACCGGCACCGTGCTCAAAAGAAGCCAGCACAAAGGCGGGTCCTCCGCGGGCGGGGCCTCCTCTTGCACCAGCACCGCATAGAGCGGCATATCGCCCATCTTTTTGCGCAGGTGCCGAGGGGCTTTCAAGCTCACAGGCGCAAAGCGCACCGTGACCGAGGCCTGGCGTTTCGGCTTCCCTTTGCGGGCGGGGACGAGCACCTGCAACTGCCCGCACGCCGCTTGCCGGCCCATCACCTCCCAGAGCCGCCCCACTTCGGGTGCACAGACGGAGCGGTTCTGGGCGGCTCGCACCAGCAGGTCGGTCTCCAGGGTGCGGGCCTGGTGAAAAAGCTCAAAAAGGTCGGACTCGCTGTCGCCGATGGTGATGAGCTGGGCCTCGGGGGGAACGACGGCCTGGGTCTGTTGCAGGGCCTGGAGCCACTTGGAACTTTCCTTCTCTTCGATGGGCAGCTTGCGTCGTTCGTCTGCGGTGCGCTGGTGCATCGTGGGGGGGCGCACCCAGATGGCCTGACCGGCCAATCCGAGCGGAAGGCCCTGCTCGGTCATGAGCAGGCTGGTGTGCATGACTATGCCGGACAGGTTCTGCTGCGCGGTGCCGATGGGTCCGAGCCCCTTTGTACTGGGATGATGGGTATAGTTCAGGTAGGTCGTATCCTGAATGGCAAAGAGCCGTTTGTGCCCCTGGGCCCGCTCCCGCGTACGGCGATAATGGGGCGCCCGGATCTTCTCGGCGGTCGTTTTGGCATTGTCGAAGAGCCGGTAGGCGGCCTTGGTGTCGGCCCAATCCGCACAGGCCTGATTGATCGACACCGAAGGCCTGGCCGCCAGTTTGGCGCCGGTGTCGAGCAGTCGCCGGTCCAGGCGCTTGTCGCCCAGCGCCATGTCGTGCAATTCATGCACAAGCCAGGTGGAGAGTTCATCGACCTCAGGGAGGTCTGGGATTGCTTCCGTATCCATCGGGGGGCTCCTCTTCAATGGCTTCGATGGGGTAAAAGGTTATTTGATCAGCATCCTTCTGCTAATCTCACGGCACTTGTGGGTAAAGGTAAGCGTCTTTAGACGGGAGATTCCTGCTTCATCGACCGACGCCATGCAACCGGCGATATAGCATCGCCTGAACAGCTGCTCTGGTCTTACTCAGGTCTCCACAGGCTTTGCCGAACGATCGTTCGGCTACGGTCGCTCCGACCGCCAGGATGTTTTTAGCCGCTGTTCCTGTAGCAGTTCCCATTGCGGCGCGTACACGCCGCTTTGCTCGTATGTGAACACGCAAGCTGGGACTGGAGGGGTCCAGGGGCGATGGGACATCGCCTTATGCACCCTGCTGAAGCAGGGAGTCCTATCGCCCCTTCAGACCACCCCTTTTCTATAGCCCGGACCACCCAAACGTTATCAGGACGACACCGCCCCTTTCTTCCCGCAACAGGCACCTGCTACCTCCTGTCTGTTGCGGCCTCCTTCCCGTGCACCAGGCCGATACGAGAAGGAGCGTCTTCCGATGAGGCCATGCAGGCCGGACGAACCGCGCACGTCCGGCCTGTATTTTTTCCCGGATACCTCGGCGAAAAGGGCGGGCCGCCTCCTCCGAACACCCGGGCGTGGATGACCCGCCCCCGTGCGAGTCGCTCCCTGCCGGGGAACGGGCGTCAGCCGCTCCGGCCGGAGGCCACCTCACCGGAAGCGAAAGGTACGGGGGCGTCCGTCCCGGCCAGGAGCGGCGTCTCCTGCTGCCGGACCGCCTCATACAGGGCCACTTCGCTGCCGTACCAGGCCACCGTCACGGCCGCGCGGGCGACGAGGAAGAGTTGTTGCAGCAGGAACACGCCCCAGACGCCCCCCAGGTTGAACTCGACCAGGGTGGGGAGCAGGAGGAGCAGCGCCGCCGGAAGGAGCCAGAGCGCGTACAAAGCCGGCGCGGCCGCGTGCCGGAGCGGCCACCGGATACCCGCCAGCAACGCCGCCCACACGCGGCGTTCGTCGGTCACCACGGCGATCAGGGCATAGTCGTGCATCAGGTCGAGGACGGCCAGGCCCAGCGCGGCCAGCGCCGGTCCGACGACGAAGCCGCCCCAGAAGGCGCCCACCTCGCCGCCCCAGCCCAGCACGATGCCCGCGGTCACCAGCGCCGAGAAGCCGGCCCAGACGAGCCCCAGCACGCCGTAGATCGCCGAGACCAGGAGGCCACGCCCGCCGTAGCGGCCCACGCCCGTCCAGAACGGGCGGGCGGCGCCGTCGCGCAGCGCGTGGAACAGCCCGACGCTGAGCAGCACCTTCCAGACCACATAGAGCGGGATCATCCACAGGAGCTGTGACCAGAGGGCGCCCAGCAGCGGTCCGGCTTTCTCCAGGATGTCGGCCCAGAGAACGATGTCGAACCGGTGCACGAGGTCGTCGCCGAAGCCGGTCGGGCCGACGACGTCGGCCAGGACGACGTAGACGGGCACGGCCAGGATGAAGGCCAGGGCGAGGTTGACGCCGTAGGTCAGGGCGACGAGCCCCGGGCGTCGCTGCACGGCCACGAGACCGGCAACCATGCTCTTGCGTACCATGATCGTTCGGGTTAGAAGAGGGCGGCAGCGAGGTAGAGGAGCTGTTGCAGCCGCGTGGTGAAGCGCAGCTGCTCCCTGCGGGCGAGGGTATGGTCGGGCCGGCTCACGCGGCGGTTGTCGAGCCGGTTGACGTCGAGGCGCACGTGGTCCTCGGGGTCGAGGAAGGCTTCGACGAGGCGGGCCGGGCGGTTGAAGGTGAAGCGTTCCCAGGCCGCCGTGCCGTCCCAGGAGACGGTTTCCTCGGTGCCGTCGGAGAAGCGAACGTAGAGCGTCTGCGGGAAGGTGCCGTCGCGCCGTCGTTCCAGGGTGACCTCATTCCGGTACCACGTCTCCGCCGTGTCCGCCGCGCCGCCGGGCGGGTCGGTACGGCGGCTGCCGATCGAGGCGACGGCATAGTCCACCACGGCCGTGCCGTAGACGTACGGCTCGAAGAACCAGTCCATGTCCTCCCCGGCGACTTCTTCCACGACGGCGATGAAGTCGCGCGTGGTGGGGTGGCGGAAGCGCCAGCGGGCATAGTACGTGCGCAGGACCTCCTGCATGCGCTCCCACCCCAGGTAGTTCTCCAGCGTGAACAGAACCGTGGCCGGCTTGGCATACGACGCCTTGCTGTAGTCACCCGGGAAAGCATATTCCCACGAGCGGGTGTAGATGGCGCCGCGCCCGGGCGCGTTCTTCGTGTACATGAGCCGCTGCATGCCCGCATCGCTCACCTTGAGGAAGGGCAGGTCGATGACGGCGCCGGGGCCGTATGCCTCGTCCATGATGCGGGCCTCCATGTACGAGTTGATCCCCTCGTCCAGCCAGGCCTCCTCGGCCTCGTTGCTGGCCAGCATCCCGTAGAAGTACTGGTGGCCGAACTCGTGCACGGTGACCACCTCCACCAGACGCAGCCACGAAGGGAGCATGTACGTGGTGCCGCAGGTGATGAGCGTCGGGTACTCCATGCCGTTGCTCCCGCCGATGCCGTCGACCAGGGTGAGGGTCGTGTATGGGTATTCGCCCACCCAGGCGTCGAAGCGTTCGAGGGCGGCCTTCGCGGCATCGAAGTGGCGCTGGACCTGGCCGGCGTGGTGGGGCTGGATGAGCAGGCGTAGCTGCACGTGCCGCCACGTGTCCGTGAATTCGAGGAAGTCGGGCGAGGCGGTCCAGGCGAAGTCGTGCACGTCTTCGGCGCGATAGGTGAGCCTCGTCTGGCCGCCGGCGGTCTCCTCGGCCACCTGCACGCCCGTGGCGCCGACGACGTAGCCCTCGGGCACGGTCATCGTCACGTCGTACGTCCCGAAGTCGGCGTAGAACTCGCTGTTGGCGTGGAACTGGTGGGTGTTCCACCGGCCGCGGGGGGCGTCCGCCGGCACGTACCGCTGGCCCGGCACCTCGTAGACGCCGAGCTTGGGGAACCACTGGGCGACCATGAAGAAGAGGTTGCCCTGCTCCGTCTCGGCCCAGCCCGTGCGGGCGAAGATGCGGGGCAGCTTCGCCGTGAAGTCGATGTCCAGGGCGATGGTCTCGCCGGGGGCCACGGGGCGGGGCAGCTTCACCGCGATGACCGTCTCGTCGTCCGGGTTGCCGTCGTCCGGGCGGATGAAGGTAATGGCACCGGTGAGGTCGGTCTGGGGCGCCGTGTAGAGCGGCTGCGGCAGCACGTCCGAGGCCGGGGCGAGGGCCATGCGGTCCACGGTGATGCCGCCCCAGGCGTCGTCGCCCCCGGCCGAGAAGCCCCGGTGCCGCCCGCCGCTCTCGCGCATGAACGTTGAGCGCTCGTTCTTGAAGGCGTTCAGGTAGAGGTGGAACTGCAGCTCGTCGACGGGCACGCGGTCCGGGTTGCGCCAGGTGACGCGCTCGGTGCCGCGCACGGTGCGGGCCTCGGGGTCGAGCGTGACGTCCATCGTGTAGCTGACGCGGCGCTCGCTCAGCGGCCCGTCGGCGATGGTCGGCCGGGGCGCCGGCGCCACCTGCTGCGCCGCCACCGGGGCCACCGACCCGAGCCACACCAGGCCGGCGATAAGCAGGGCTCTCATGGATCTGCAGGGTGGGTTACGCGGAAAGGCACGGACCGGACGCCCGAGCGGCGTGCCGGCCCGTCGCCTCTACGGGACGGGGGAAGATACGGTTTCTTCCGCCCGATGCCCACCACCCGAGGAAACGGCCCGCCACCCCTGCGTGCGACGGGCCGTTGAAAAGGAACTGTTTCCCCGGTCCAGATACCTTCTACTCAGGTAAACGTGCTCTGTAACGCCTGTCCCGGGTTTCAGATTGTCCGAGGAGGGTATGGAGCGCCCGGGCGTAACGTAATTGTGCCAGCGCATTGGCATACGTGGTACGTGCCACATGCCACACACGCCCTGACGGATCAACGAAGACTTTTACCGGCGTCAAGCCCGTGTTCCTGAGTTGTAAAAAATCGAGCATACGACCCTCCGGATCCACAGCAACCGGAATGTTGATTTTTCGCCTTTTCAGGAATGCTGTGCTCTTTTCCGCCGGGTGGCCCGACACAATGCCCACGACGTTGACCCGATCTCCGAACGTAGCCTGCAGCCGCTCCCAGAAAGGGATTTCGCTGAAGCAGACCGAGCAGTCCTCCGGGGTAAATACGATCAAAAGGTGGGGCTTTTCGCCGAGTTGTTCCGTGGAGAATGCACCCTCCCCGCTCGTGAAAGGAAATCGGAAGGCGGGCAAGGTCGAGTCCGGTAGTGCGGGCAGGGCCGGGTCCTGGTACACGGGGTTTTCCAGTTGAGCCTCCCCCGTCTAAAGACGGGAGATTCCTGCTTCTGGACGCGGAACGCGTCCAAATAGACCGACGCCATGCAACCGGCGATATAGCATCGCCTGAACAGCTGATCTGGTCTTACTCAGGTCTCCACAGGCTTTGCCGAACGATCGTTCGGCTACGGTCGCTCCGACCGCCAGGATGTTTTTAGCCACTGTTCCTGTAGCAGTTCCCATTGCGGCGCGTACACGCCGCTTTGCTCGTATGTGAACACGCAAGCTGGGACTGGAGGGGTCCAGGAGCGATGTATCGCGGCGTAGGACGCGTGACGCGTCCATACACGCCGCATCGCCTTATCCACCCTGCTGAACTATCGCCCCTTCAGACCACCCCTTTTCTATAGGCTTCGTACTGGTCCACGGAGGCCTGAAGCATTGCGCTTCGGGAACGAAGCTCATAGACGTTCCAGGCGAGCAGGCCCACCATCAGCAGGTAGGCACCATGCAAGAGCAGATCCTTTGTCATCGCTTTTCCTCTCAAGGCAGGCGCAGCGTGTATTCGCGGATCTCGTACCGCCCGAAGTCATACGCCTCGTCCTGGGTGACGATGTAGAACCGATCCCCGGCCCCCTGCGTGATCCCCCGCTCGTGCTCGATCCCGTGGTAGAGCAGCCGCCCCTCGCGGTCGAACACGTTGATCACCACACGCGGCCCGTCTCCCGGAAAGTTGGCCCGCCAGAAGTCGATCACCACGTAGTCCCCCACCGGGTAGATATTCCGGACCAGGGTATACTTCATCTTATCGGATTGCCTCGCGCTCTTTACAGGATCACGCGGGAGCGCGGCCATGTCGAGCGGGACCACGTCGGGGGAGGGCTTCAGGTCGATGACCCGCTCCAGCCGGCCCGCCGCGTCGTAGACCGCCACCCGGTCCCCCCTCCGATGCGCCAGGTACATCCGCCCCGAGGCATCCCGCCCCGCGATGAAGGGCAGCCCCCTGAAGTCTGGCTGGATCTCGCGTTCGGGGGCGTAGCGGCGCAGCACCTCCCCCTCCAGGTCCTGCTCCTGCACCGTGCAGAACCCCTGCTCCCGCCGCTCCTCGTCGCAGTAGATGTGCGTCACCGTGACGAAGCGCACCGCCCCGGCCTCTTCCACGAGGAAGGACTGCGTCAGCGGGCCGAAGGTGTAGAGCGGGAACGTGTCGAGGTACTGCCCGGCCGCATCGAAGAACTGCACCCGGAAGTTGGGCGTGTTCTCCCGGACGAAGATGCGTCCCTGGCGGTCGAGGCCCACCCAGTCCGGTTCGGTGAACTCGCCGGGTCCCTGGCCGTTGCGTCCCCAGGCGTCGACGAAGGTGCCGTCGCGCCGGAAGCGCAGCACGCGGTGGTTCTGCGGGTCGGGGATGACGAAGTGGTCTTCGGAGACGGCGAAGTGGCCCATGTCGAAGAGGGGTTCTTCGGCGGAGCCTTCGAGCACGGTGGTTCGCTGCAGGGCAAAAACCTCGTCGAACGTAGCCGGTTCGGGATCGCGGGGCAGAGCCGTCGTTTCCGTTCTGTTGCCGGCCCGGGTATCCTCGGCCTGTCCCGCGCATCCGGGGACGGCAACCAGCAGGATAAGGGCCAGGATGAGCAGGGTTCGCGTTTCCCTATCAGGAAGGCATTGTTTCATAAGCATGAATGGTCTATGCGTCTGGAAGCAGGAAGTTTTCCTGCTTCCAGACGCACGGGTTAGGTGGTATGGACAAATGAAGAGTTCACAAATGGCGGCACCGGCGGGCAGGTCCGGGCGTTTGGCTTCGCTTTCAAAGTCAACCCTCATAGCCTCCTATGTACCGTTACGCCATCTCCGACCGAGACTACGAACGCATCAAAGACCTGCTGCCCGGGCAGCCCGGCAAGCCTGGGCGCAATGCCAGGGACAACCGCCTCTTCATTGACGCCGTGCTCTACGTGGCCCGAACGGACATCCCCTGGGAGGAGTTGCCCGAGCGCGTGGGCACGAGTCCGCACGGCGAAGCAGCGTGGCGTAGACTGGCAGTTCACGACGGCCGATGCGCGGGTGAAGCTGAAGCGCCTCTACCCGTCAGACATACTGTGAAGCTGCACTAGTTTGCGCCTGCTTCACCATCTTCTGTACATCTGCCACAGTTGCCCGATATGCAATAGAGGTAGGGAAAACGTTCATTTGCAACCGCTTTTGTACAACCTACCTGTGCCCTTGCCGGTTCATTACCTCCAGGATCTGACGCTCCAGCTCTTGCGCCGGCCGCATGCCCTGCAGGATACGATCGCTGATGACGAGGGTGGGAACCGAGCGAATACCGAGCGAATCAGCCTGCATGACGTGCCGGTCGATGCGAGCTGCCGGAAGTTCCCGTTCCATACAATCTCGAAAGGCCTCAAGGTTCGGCAACCTTGCCTCTATAGCTAGGCTGTCCCAGTACCCGGGGTGAAGTCGACTTTGGTGCTCGAACAACAGGTTGTGGTACGCTTCGAAACGAGCTTGCCTGGCCGCACACTCAGCCGCTAGGGCAGCCTGCCGTGCCAGTGGATGGATGGACATCAGCGGCACGTGTTTGAAGGTGATCGCAACTCGATCTGCGAAGCGGGCGCGTATATCCTGCAGGATGGTATGCTGTTGCCGACAAAAGGGACACTGATAGTCGGAGTACACGACGATACGCACAGGAGCATCTGCCAAGCCTACCCGTTCACCATCCTGACTGAGATGGTGCCAGTTTGCGATAGTGCGCGGAGGGGCACCCGTCGCAGCATTTGCAAGCAGGTCACTCAACTCGCGCCGTAATACTAATGCTGTAATGACGAGGGCACAGGTAACGAGGATCCCCGTGAAGACCAGCGAGAGGCGTTCGGTGCTTACGGTCATGGTTTGGTTTATGAAGCTTGTCTGTTCAGGTCGTAGAGAAGTAGTGCACCGCTAATACTGTCGTAGACCAGCATCCTGCCATCACTGGTAACGGCTATGCTCATCAGTATCGTTCTATTGCCATCTTTCAAGGGATAAAGCCACCTTTCGGTCACCAAGTTACCTTCAAGATACTTGAGAACAAGGATGTAGTCTCCCGACTCATTCTTCGGACCTGGACACACAAGATATATCCGGTCATTAGATACATATATATCTCTGTATAATGAACTATAATTGTTAAATTTTCCACTCATGTAATATTCATTATTTTTCTCCCTAACCTTCGCATAAATATCTTTCATTATATTCAATCCAGATAGATTCACCTCCTTAATTATAGCGCTACGCAGTAACATGGTCCGCAACAATTGTGGTTGCTTCAAGTTATTAGTAGCTCGTCTCCGCTCCGCTTGCTCCAGTGCTCATGAAAGCCCTCTCCCCTGATCTCAGAGAACGTATCGTGAAGGCCTACCTCAACGGGGAAGGCTCACAAAAACACATCGCCCAGCGCTTTTCCGTCTCTCAACGCACCGTCAGACGTCTGGTCAAACTCTACCGAAGCACCGGTTCGCTCTTACCCCGTACGCGCTTCAATGGCCGTAGCCCCATCCTCGGCCCACAAGACCGACAATGGCTGCTGCAACTGTTCAAGGAAAACCCGGATCTGACGCAGGAGCAACTGGCCCATCGCCTCACCGAAGCCGGACGTCCGGTCAGCCAACAGACCGTCAGCCGGGCCCTTAAGCGCCTGGGGATCACACGAAAAAAAAGACCTTGAGACCTTCCCAACAAGATCGTCCAGCGGTTCAAGCCGAGCGCATGGCTTTCAGGCAGCGTCTGTCCGAGATCGCCCCTGAGCGGATCAAGGTGGTCGATGAGAGCCGGGTGGAGGTGGGCATGCGGCTCCCCTACGGCTACAGTGTTCGCGGTGCGCGCTGCCATGAGCGCGCGCCGCTGCGCAGTCCGATTCGGCGTAGCTTGATCGGCTGGATGGGATTCGATGGGTCGGGGGTCGTGGCCACGCACGCAGGCACGGTGCGTGGGTGGACCTTTCGCGGGTTTGTGCGCCGGCACCTGGTCCCGTATCTGAGGCAGGGAGACGTCGTCATCTGGGACAATGCCACGATTCATGGTGTCGAGGGGATCAAGGACCTGATCGAGGCGGCCGGGGCGGAGGTATTGCCGCTGCCGCGTTATAGTCCGGATCTGAGCCCGATCGAGTTGGCCTGGAACAAAATCAAGCATGTGGTCAAACGCGCGCGTGCAGAGACGGCGCAGGCGTTGGAGGCGTCCGTGGAGCAGGGGGTGGCCGCGGTTAGGCCCTCCGATGCCGTGGGGTGGTTCAAACACTGTGGTTATTTGGGTCAAAGTCCCTGAGTAGCGCTATAATTGACCTTGAGGAGAATAGATTTCTATGATCGGTTCAGTCATGATTACAGAAACTAGGGTCTCACTAATCAACGGTTTTACAAAACGAGAATTCAACACCCTGTAATAACCCTCTTTGTCAGAATGTCTCCATTCCCCAAAACCGAAAATTACCTCCCCATTCAATCCGATTTTAGAAATGGGGTTTCTCTCACTTTTTGTTCCTGCATAAACATAATTCTCCATTACCCCAAATACCTCATCATACATTGGCATATTAAACGAACGAATATATTTGCCCAATAATGTATAAACTTCTATTATCCTACCATCAGCCACGTACAGTGAGTCAAAATGAGAAATTATATGTGCGGGATAAGACAATTCACCAGGGCCTTCCCCAGGCTTTCCAATGATATTTACTGGCTTCAAATCGTCGCCCAAATGTAATATTTTTCTTTCTCCTAACATGCTGACAAAGAACCCCTTACCGGGCACATGATGCATCCCAATCACAACATCGAAATACAAAGAATCTCCAATCGATTCTACAGCCAAAATCTGAGAGATCGTATCCACAGGAATCTTAGTTCGTTCGATTTGGAACACAGTATTCGTATTGGCATCATCCTGCGAGCTGCAACCAACACAGATACTGCACACCAATATTGCTATCAATATCAAATAATATTTTACATTGTCATACATATAACTTAGAAGTACTCACGGCCAACGCATCTATTTTACCTATTCAGAAAATAAATGCGTTGGCCGTTTGGACATCATCTGGTTAGGTAATTCGCCATTAGCATGCGTATGCTACCTCACCACCTTGCTCGCAGATACCCCGCCCCCCGGATTCGTAGCACGATGCTCCGTTTCCAGATGCGCTACACGTCGCTGTCGAACCGTTGGAGCACCTCACGGTTATCGAGCATTCAACAGGTTTCGCCTTCGCCTCATATGGCGTTGTCGTCAGATAGAGCCCGCCGAGCAGAATTACAACCAAGGCTATGGCGTTAATCAATTGGCGCTTCATAATGTACCTCTCTTGTTGGTTTGGAAAGGGTATCACCGGGCCGATCTACGGCTAGAACTATTATACCCCCTTTCTTTTAATCGCGCTACGCATTTCTTCTGTTCGTTCTTCTTTCATTTCTTCTGCGCCTGCCGGTAGGCCGCCGGGGTCAGGCCGGTCGCGCGGCGGAAGACGCGGTGAAAGGTCGAAAGGCTGGCATATCCCACCGCCAGGGCGATCTCCGTGACAGCGGCCGGGGTCTGCCGTAGCAGCACCTGCGCCGCCTCCACCCGCCGCCGGTTCACGTAGGCCCGTATCCCGCAGCCGAGGCACGCCGCGAACAGGCTCGTCACGTTGTGGTCCCGGAGGCCGAGGGCCTGCCGCGCGGTGGCGGCCCGCAGCGCCGGGTCGAAGAGATGCCGGTGCAGGTAGGCCACGAGGGCACGCACCTCGGGCGGCCAGGCGGGATCGGGCGGTGGCAGGCTCCGGCGAAAGGTCCTCAGGTGTTCATCGAGGGTGGGCATGGTCGGCCGGGGCGGGTTCGTCTACTCTAGGAGTACGAAGAAAAACGGGAAATTTGCGCCGGGAGGGCCGGGTAGTTTTCCCTCCCCGGCTCACGTGCCCTGGCCGGAGAACCCGGGGCGGCGTCGGGCCGTAAGGCACGGAGCCCGTTCATCCAACCGCAACGTCCTATGCCCTACCCTGCTTTCGTCGAACTGTGCGAGGTGGGCCCGCGGGATGGTTTCCAGTTCGAGGAGAAGCCCATCCCCACGGACCTGAAGGTGGCGATCATCGAGGGGCTGGTGGCGGCGGGGCTGCGCCGTATCCAGGTGACCTCGTTCGTGCACCCGAAGTGGGTACCGCAGATGGCCGACGCCGAGGAGGTGGTGACGAGCCCTGTGCTAATGGTCTGGGGAGCAGCGGAACCGACCAGGGCAAAAAAAGGGAGCACCCCACAGGGTGCCCCCTTCATGATGGGGTTTGGGGTGGATCTTACTTGAGCAGGACGAGGCGGCCGGTGGCAACGAAACCATTTGCCTCCAGCCGGTACAGGTAGACTCCGCTGGGCATTCCTTCCGCCTGCCACCGCGCGATGTGGTAGCCTGCAGCCTGTCGCTCCTCCACCAGACGAGAAACCTCACGACCCATCATGTCAAAGATCACAAGGCGCACTTGCGCCTCCTCTGGTAAGCCATAGCGAATTTCTGTTACGTGGTTGAAAGGGTTGGGGTAGTTGCCAAATATTTGGTAGGCCTCTGGCACCCCTGGCTTATGAACTTTCGTATCAAACAAAGTAATGTCTGTCTCTGATTCCTGATTGCAAAGAATCTCGCTGCACCCGTCTGGATTGACATAGACGTACATAGTGCTCGTGGCTATTTGACCACCACTGGTGGCTTGAATACGGAGGTAAACTGGATCCCAGAAGCTCGTTGTAACGTTCTGGGAAGTGCCGAGGCTGTACCACGTTGAGGAGCCTTCGGGCTGATAGTCCCACTGATAGGTAACCGTACCGCTGGCACAGGATGTCACCGCCGTCCAGGTGTTTGTTTCACCCGGGTTGACGACACCCGGACCATTGATGTAGGCTGTAAAACCCGGTGTGCCGATTCCCCGACTGGCAAAAACGTTCTTGATGGTACAGACATGCGTTCCCCCGTAGACGGCCTGGTCTTCCGCGATCATGGCGCTGCGGTACTCGGCAAACGTTGGATTGCCGTCCACGCGAGCGATTGAAGCATAAACGAGGTGGTCTGCCTGCGCTGTGCTGATGCCAGGGTCGTTGCGCAGATCCCACAGGACTGCCGACCAGAACTCTCCCCCATCGTGAGGTCCAGGGTTTCTGTTTAAGTAGTCGGTATAGGTGGCGATGATCGGATTGGACATGTCTCTCCTAACATCGTTATCATCTCCATCGGGATCAGCATAACTTGGATAGGCTCTAATGTACCAATCGCCAATGAGGCTTCGCCCTGTTTTTGCACCGGCAAAATAGTCTGCATTTCCTTCGCTGATGGCACCTTCCTCATCGAAAGAACTGGTTATTCCGCCGTTGAGATAGTAGGTAACCCCGTGGTTGAATTCGTGATAGATGATCTTGTCGGAGAGTGCAAGCGCGGGCCAGAAAATAATACGCTCTCGATCGGGGTCCCAAGCAGCATTGGGAATCTGACCAAAGTAAAAGTCAGTATAAGCCTCCATGTCATAGTCGCTGCCGATCTTTCGATTAAAGCCCAGGTCGGCCAGATAGCCCGCCCGATAGGTGTCTACGTGATAATGCGAATTAAGAGTTGACTCCATGGTGTCCCGAGCGTTTAGAAGGAGATGACCCCTCACCTCCAACCAAACGCCCGAGAACCCCATGGACTGGCAATATACGCTCATTCATCTGTTCCTCCACGTCTGTGAGCAGTATCAGCGCCGCCTCTGCGTCGTTGCCCAGCGCCTGAGCAACAACCACGCGCCGGCCTTCTCCGATGAAGAAGTCCTCACCGTCTACCTCTTCGGGCTCATGCAGCAGCGCCGCACGCTGACCGACATCTACGCCTACACCCGCGACCACCTGATGGCCTTCTTCCCCARACTGCCCTCCTACGTCGCCTTCGTGCAGCGCCTCAACCGGCTGGCYGATGCCTTCCCCCTGCTGGTCGARGCRGCSCTGSAGGCATGYCCGCGCCAGTCCTCTGGTGAGCGACCTGNNGNGNNNNCTGGTGAACCAACCGATTACATCATCGACTCTTTTCCGGTCGTGATGGCCCAGCAGAAGCGCTCGGCCTGGGCCAGGGTCGCTCCGCACATCGCCGGCAAAGGCTTCTGCGCCTCGAAGAACCTGTATTTCTACGGCGTGAAGGTACATGTCGTCGCACGGCGGCGTCCCGGCACGATGCCGCTGCCGCTCTACATCGGACTGGCTCCCGGCCCGGCCAATGACCTGACCGTGGCCCGACAGATCCTACCGTGCCTGCACCAGGGGCGCCTGTTTGCCGACAAGATCTACGCGGATCGTGAGCCAGGCGAGCGCCTGGCTGCCGAGCAAAACCTGCACCTGTGCACGCCGGTGAAGAAGGGCAAGGGGCAGGCTGATATACGGCTGACCGACAAAGTGTACTCGCGGCGGGTCAGTCAGCGCCGGCAGCCGATCGAGTCGCTGTTCAATTGGATCGAACAGAAGACCGGGATCGAGGCCGCCTCTAAAGTGCGGTCGTTCGAGGGCTTGTTGGTGCACGTCTTTGGGCGCCTGGCCGCTGCGATGTGGATCCTCGCGTTCTACCCTTAATTCGCATTGTTAGCCGTCTGAGGAGGGTCACGCCAACAAGGGGCACCCGATCTGGTTTTCATGGCTTGAAATGAATTGGTACCCCGCACGATCACGGGGTGGTTGGCCGCAGCCGGGCCACGAGGAGTTCCGACCGATCGTTCCTCAGCCGCGACAAGAGCACGCTGTCGTTGGAGAGAAATCCTATCAGCCCGACCTCCTTCAGCGGCAGTTCGTAGCGCTCCGTGCCGTCTACCGAAACAATGAAGACGCGTTCAATATCGGGATATTCCCATCCGTCCTTGTACACAAATCGGTATGTGAGTAAATACTGCTCGTTAGGACTCAAATCCCAGGTGGCTTCAAATTCATCTCGCTCGAGGTATTGTAACGTACCTGTCTCTACGTCGAGCCAGGCAGTTCCTCCGGGTCCAGGCCCCCCGGCACCGACGAGCAGATGCCGGCCGTCCTGTGTGATGTCTATTAGCGTTGCAGCTTCCTGTAAAATCGTGTGTACGGAGTCCGTTTCGAGGTTCACCCGGACTAATGATTGCCCGGGAATTCCCTCATTGGCATAGACGGCTTTGCTGTCCGGCGTGAAGCGTGCTGATGGGTAGAGCGCCCGCCCGCCGCCGAGCGGCTTCCCCGCACGCTGCTCCTGCGTCAGATCCCACACCCGAAGCTGCGCACCCACACCAAAGCCCATCCACTCCGTACCCAGCAGGTAGCGATTGTCCGGCGACATGGCGTAAGGCGCTTCGAGACGATCCAGGCGTCCCAGCCGCCGCTGCGTGCCCGTCTCGAGGTCCACCACCATGATGTCCGTGAGCGGCAGGTTCTCCTCATTCACCCCGCCGGTGGCGAAACTGTAGAAGGCATAGCGTCCGTCGGGGGAGAGCCCGGCGTGACTGTAGGCCCCGAAGTCGGCCGTGAGCCGCCGCAGCACCCCCCGGCCGTCGGTGGCAATCAGCACCACGTGCTCGAAGTCCGTCCCGAAGTTCTCGATGGCGGTCACGAACTGCCCGTCGGGTGAGATGGACCAGGGAAAAAAGACGAAGAGTTGGCCCTTGGGGTCGAGTGTGTCGTCGGCGCGGAAGACAACCTCGACGTCGAAGGGGCCGTCCTGGGCATCCTGGTCGAGGAGGCTGCACCCCCCGCCCGAGAGCAGGGCCAGCGCCAGCAGCCCGGCGGCCGTGAACGATACGATGCGTCGTCTCATGGGGCAGAGCGGTTTGATAGCAGGAACATCGCAGGGAGAGCACCCCTCCGTTACCATAACGGATTGTATTTCTATATGCTACGCATTTATTCTTTCATTTCTTCTGCGCCTGCCGGTATAGCGTGGGTCAATGGCATTGAGGCACCGATGGCAGGCGCGATGTAGCCGCACCCTTCACGGGTGCGGCTCTTGGCCCGCAGGAGAGCCCGGGCTAAAGCCCGCGGCTACGCGATGGGTTCGATTCGCTAAGGGCAGCCATGCCCTCAATAACAATGACCTCCGCTATAGGCCGCCGGGGTCAGGCCGGTCTCGCGGCGGAAGACGCGGTGAAAGGTCGAAAGGCTGGCATATCCCACCGCCAGGGCGATCTCCGTGACAGCGGCCGGGGTCTGCCGTAGCAGCACCTGCGCCGCCTCCACCCGCCGCCGGTTCACGTAGGCCCGTATCCCGCAGCCGAGGCACGCCGCGAACAGGCTCGTCACGTTGTGGTCCCGGAGGCCGAGGGCCTGCCGCGCGGTGGCGGCCCGCAGCGCCGGGTCGAAGAGGTGATGGTGCAGGTAGGTCACGAGGGCACGCACCTCGGGCGGCCAGGCGGGATCGGGCGGTGGCAGGCTATGGCGGAACGATGCCAGCAGTTCGTCGGAGGGAGGCATCTATTCTTGTGTACAGGGTCGGGGGTGACTATATGACCTCTCATTGCAGGACTTTATTCCCCACGCATATATAACACGCAGCAATTTTACATTTTTTCGCCCACAATATGATGTTCTCCTTCGAAAGACGTAGATGCACCCAGAGGGGTCGCCCCGGGGACCGCGTACGCCCGTGTGCCCTGGCCGGAGAACCCGGGGCGGCGTCGGGCCGTAAGGCACGGAGCCCGTTCATCCAACCGCAACATCCTATGCCCTACCCTGCTTTCGTCGAACTGTGCGAGGTGGGCCCGCGGGATGGTTTCCAGTTCGAGGAGAAGCCCATCCCCACGGACCTGAAGGTGGCGATCATCGAGGGGCTGGTGGCGGCGGGGCTGCGCCGTATCCAGGTGACCTCGTTCGTGCATCCGAAGTGGGTGCCGCAGATGGCCGACGCCGAGGAGGTGGTGGCCCGGCTGCCCGCCCGCGAGGGGATCGTCTACACGGGGCTGGCGCTCAACCTGCGGGGCCTCGAACGCGCCCACGCCGCCGGCCTCACGCACGTCGACCTGTCCATCGCCACCAACGAGACGCACAGCCGCGACAACGCCAACATGACGGTGGCCGAGGGCGTGCGCCAGGCCGAGGAGATGATCCGCCGCGCCCACGCCTACGGGATGCAGCCGCAGCTGGGCCTGCAGACGGTCTTCGGCTATGCCGCCCCCGGCGACACGCCGCTGCCCTTCGTGGTGGACCTGTGCGCCCGCTTCGCCGCCCTCGGCGTCGAGTCGATCTCGCTGGCCGACTCGACCGGCATGGCCAACCCGGTGATGATCCGCGAGCGTGTGACGGCCGTGCAGGAAGTCATCGGCGACACGCCGCTGGTGCTGCACCTGCACGACACGCGCGGGCTGGGGCTGGCCAACGTGGTGGCGGCGCTCGCATGCGGCGTCGCCCGGTTCGACACCTCCCTTGGCGGGATGGGCGGCTGCCCCTTCATCCCCGGCGCCACGGGCAACATCGCCACGGAGGACACGGTGTACCTGCTCGACGCCCTGGGCGTGCCGACGGGCGTGGACCTGGCGAAGGTGGCGGCGTGCACCCGGCGGCTGGAGGCGTTCCTGGGCAAACGCCTCCCCGGCAAGATGCACCGGCTCGTCGCCCCGGCCGAGGCGCCCGCCTCCTGACGCCATGGCCGCGACGTACCTCATCCTCGGGGCGGGCTACACCGGCGCCCGCGTGGCCCGGCGGCTTGCGGCGCGCGGCGAGGCTGTCCTGGCGACGACGCGCCACCCCGGCCGCCTAGAATCGCTCGCCGAGGCCGGGGTCACCGTGGTGCCCCTCGACCTGGCCGACGCGCAGGCCCGGGCGGCACTGCGGGCGCGCCTGCCCGCCGGCGTGCGTGTGCTCCACAGCATCCCCACCCTCCGCCGCGACGGCCGGCCCTTCGACCCGACGCCCTGGGTCCTCGACGCCCTGGGCGACCGCCCGGCCCGGCTCGTCTACCTCTCCACCACCGGCGTCTACGGCACGCAGGGACACATAGACGAGACTACGCCGCCGCGCCCGGCCACCGAACGGCAGCGCCTCCGCCTGGCCGCCGAACGGCAGCTCCGCGCAGGCCCCTGGTCCACGCTCATCCTGCGCCCGGCGGCCATCTACGGGCCGGGGCGCGGCCTGCATGTGGCCCTCCGCGAAGGGCGCTACCGCCTCCCGGGCGACGGCGCCGCCTACAGCGGCTCGGTGCACGTGGACGACCTGGCGGCCCTGGCCGTGGCCGCCCTCGACGCCGACCTCACCGGCGCCTACCCCGTGGCCGACGCCGGCCCCGCCACCCGCCGCGAGCGGGCCGCCTTCGCCGCCGACCTGCTCGGCCTCCCCCTGCCCCCCTCCGTCCCGCTCGACGACGTGCACGAGACGCAACGCCAGAACCGGTTCATCGACGCCCGCGCCGTCTGGGAAAAGCTGGGGGTGACGATGCGCTATCCCACCTTCCGCGAGGGCATCCCGGCGTGCCTGGCCGAAGAGGCCGGCGGGTGAAGGGATGACGGGTTCCACGTTGCAGGTTCCACGTTGCAGGTTCCACGTTGCAGGTTCCACGTTGCACGTTGAAGATGGGGGACCGGCCCTCCTTCGTGTCTTCGTGCCTTCGTGGCCAAAATCCGCCCCCGATCCGTGCTCATCCGTGTGCCATGATCGGAGGGTACACACGTCTCAGCCCACCGTGGCGTAGGCCTCCATCGGCGGGCAGGCGCAGACCAGGTTGCGGTCCCCGTAGGCGTCGTTGACGCGGCGGACGCTCGGCCAGAACTTGTGTGTGCGCGTCCAGGGGGCGGGGAAGGCGGCCTGCTCGCGCCCGTAGGGCAGCGTCCACGTGTCGGCGGCGACCAGGGCGGCCGTGTGCGGGGCGTTCTTGAGGACGTTCTGCTCGGGGTCCGCCGCCCCCGTCTCCACCGCCCGGATCTCCTCGCGGATGGCGATCATGGCGTCGCAGAACCGGTCCAGCTCCTCCTTCGACTCGCTCTCGGTGGGCTCGACCATCATCGTCCCGACGACGGGCCACGACATGGTGGGGGCGTGGAAGCCGTAGTCCATCAGCCGCTTGGCCACGTCCACCTCGGTCAGCGGGGTGCGCTGGCGCAGGTGGCGCAGGTCGAGGATGAACTCGTGGGCCACGCGGCCGTTGCGCCCGGTGTAGAGGATGTCGTAGGCGCCGCGCAGGCGGTGGGCCATGTAGTTGGCGTTGAGGATGGCCACCTGCGAGGCCCGCGTGAGCCCCTCGGCGCCGAGCAGGGCGATGTAGGCCCAGGAGATGACCAGGATGCTGGCACTGCCGTAGGGCGCCGCCGCCACCGGCCCGATGGCCCGTTCGCCGCCCGTCTCGGCCAGCGGGTGGCCCGGCAGGAACGGCTTCAGGTGCTCGGCGCAGCAGATCGGCCCCACGCCCGGCCCGCCGCCGCCGTGCGGGATGGCGAACGTCTTGTGCAGGTTGAGGTGGCACACGTCCGCGCCGAACTCGGCGGGGCGGCACAGGCCCACCTGCGCGTTCATGTTCGCCCCGTCCATGTACACCTGCCCGCCGTGCTCGTGGATGATCCGGCAGATGTCCCGCATGCCCGTCTCGAAGACGCCGTGCGTGGACGGGTAGGTGATCATCAGCGCGGCCAGGCGGTCGGCGTGCCGTTCGGCCTTGGCCCGCAGGTCGTCCAGGTCGATGTTGCCGTGGTCGTCGCACTGCACGACGACGACCTCCATGCCGGCCATGACGGCGCTGGCGGGGTTGGTGCCGTGGGCCGACGACGGGATCAGGCACACGTTGCGATGTCCCTCGCCCCGGCTGGCGTGGTAGGCACGGATGACGAGCAGCCCCGCGTACTCGCCCGAGGCACCCGAGTTGGGCTGGAGCGAGACACCCGGGAAGCCGGTGATCTCGCCGAGCCACGTCGCCAGTTGCTCGACGATGAGGCGGTAGCCTTCGGCCTGCTCCGGCGGAACAAACGGATGGATCCGGCTGAAAGCCTCCCAGGAGACCGGCGCCAGCTCGGCGACGGCGTTGAGCTTCATGGTGCATGAGCCGAGCGGGATCATGCTCGTCGTGAGCGAGAGGTCGCGCCCGGCCAGGTGGTGCAGGTAGCGCATCATCTCCGTCTCCGAGTGATAGCGGTTGAAGACGGGATGCGTCAGGTAGGGCGTGGTGCGGGCCAGCGGGCCGTCGTAGCCGGATTCCATGCGACCCGCCAGCTCGGCGGCGGTGAAGTCGAAGTCGCGGTCCCCGGCGAAGACGGCGAAGAGGTCGTCGAGGTCTTCGGCGCGGGTGGTCTCGTTGAGCGCGATGCCGACGGAGCCGTCGTCGTAGTAGCGCAGGTTGATCCGCCGGGCGGCGGCTCGTTCACGAAGGCGCCCGGCGGTCAGGCCGGGGGCCAGGTCCACGCGCAGGGTGTCGAAGAAGTGGTCGTGGCGAATCGTGTGGCCCAGGTGCTCGAGGCCGCGGGCCAGCACGCGCGTCAGGTTGTGCAGGCGGGTGGCGATGCGGCGCAGCCCGTCCGGGCCGTGGTAGACGGCGTACATGCCGGCCATGACGGCCAGCAGCACCTGGGCCGTGCAGATGTTGGAGGTGGCCCTTTCCCGGCGGATGTGCTGCTCGCGGGTCTGGAGCGCCATGCGCAGCGCCGGGTTGCCGTCGGCGTCCACCGAGACGCCGATGATGCGGCCGGGCACCTGCCGCTTGAAGGCCTCGTGCGTGGCGAAGTAGGCGGCATGGGGCCCGCCGTAGCCGAGCGGCACGCCGAAGCGCTGCGTGCTGCCCACGGCGGCGTCCGCGCCGAAGGCGGCCGGCGGCTTCAGCAGCACCAGGCTCATCGGGTCGGCGGCCACCACCACGTAGGCGCCCGCCGCGTGCGCCGCCGCGCAGAAGTCCTCGTAGTCGTAGATCGCCCCGTCGGTGGCCGGGTACTGTACCAGCGCCCCGAAGACCCGCTCCGTGAACGTGAAGGCGCGGTGGTCGCCCACCACCACCTCGATGCCCAGCGGCTCGGCCCGCGTCTGCACCACGGCGATGGTCTGCGGGTGGCAGGCCTCCGAGACGAAGAACACGTTGCGCTCCCGGCCGCGGGCCGACCGGTGGAACATCATCATGGCCTCGGCCGCCGCCGTGCCCTCATCCAGGAGCGAGGCGTTGGCGATCTCGAACCCCGTCAGGTCGATGACCATCGTCTGGAAGTTGAGCAGCGCTTCGAGCCGGCCCTGCGAGATCTCGGCCTGATAGGGGGTGTACTGGGTATACCACGACGGATTCTCGAGCACATGACGCCGGATGACCGGCGGCGTGACGGTGTCGTGGTAGCCCAGGCCGATGAACGAGCGCCAGACCTGGTTCTTCGCCGCGATCCGGCGCAGGTCGTCGAGCAGTTCGTGCTCGGTGCGGGCCGGCGGCAGGTCGAGCGGCCGGCGCGTGCGGACCGGCTCCGGTACGGCCTCCTGCACGAGGGCGTCCAGTGAGGGCAGCCCGAGCGCGTCGAGCATCTGGCGGATTTCTTCGTCGGAAGGGCCGAGGTGACGGTGGAGGAAGCGATCGGTGAAGTTCAGGTCGATGGCCATGTTCGCGGTTAAACGGTCAGGCGAGCCGGGCTCGCGGTCGCGGGTTTTTCGAGCGCGGGCTTGAACCGCCCGAAAGCGGTTCCAGTTCTGAAGGCGGGGGGGTGCAAGGGAAATTCACGTGCCGGCGCGTTCCTCGGCGCGCAGGCGTTCGAGGGCCATGCCGGCGGCCTCCTGCTCGGCTTTCTTCTTGCTGCCGGCCGTGCCGTAGCCGTAGGGCCGGTCACCCAGGAGCACCTCGACGGTAAAGATGCGTTCGTGGCTGGGTCCCTCCTCGTCGGTGACCCGGTAGCGCGGCTGGGGCCAGCCGTGGGCCTGCACGTATTCGAGCAGCAGGCTCTTGAAATTGTCCCGCTGCCGGGCCAGCGCGTCGAGGTCCACCTGGTCGAGCATGACGCGGTGGATGAAGGCACGCGCCGCCGCCGGCCCCAGGTCCAGATAGAGCGCGCCGATGAGGGCTTCGAAGGCATCGGCCAGGATGCTCGGGTTGTTGCGGCCCCCGCCCTGCGCCATGTTGTCGCTCATGCGGATCACCGATCCCAGGTCGATCTGCCGGGCCAGGCGGGCCAGCGACTGGCCGTTGACGAGCTTGGCCCGCAGGCGCGTCAGGAAGCCTTCGTCCCGGTCGGGGAAATGGTGATAGAGGTGTTCGGCCGTGACGAACCCCAGCACGGCATCCCCGAGAAATTCAAGGCGTTCGTTCGAGTAGAGATGACTGTCCGGGCGGCCGCGCGAGACGGAGCGGTGCGTGAGCGCCCGTTCGTAGAGCGCCGGGTCCTGCACCGCCGTGCCGACGATCCGCTCGATCACCGCCCGGCGGTCGGACGGCGGCGCGGGCGTGGGCGCACGCCGGAACATCCGCCGGAGTACCCTGCGAAGGGCTTGAACCATGTAGAGGGGCAACATGGTGGCTGTTTAACGGATGGCGTCTGGATACGCGCCCGGGCACACCGGCCTCATGGCGAATCGAGCAGGCGCAGGAACCGGTGGTAATCGGCATTGCGCGGATCGAGCTCGATCAGGCGTTGCACGTACGGCCGTGCTTCCGCCTTCCGTCCCAGGTTGTAGTAGAGTGAGGCCAGGTTCGCCAGCGGCATCACGGCGTCGGGGTCGAGGGCGAGGGCGGCCTTGAAGTCGGCCTCGGCACCGGTGGCGTCGCCCTGAAGCACCCGGGTGAACCCCCGGTTGTTGTAGGCCTCCTCGAACTTCGGGTTGGCCCGCAGGACGGCGTCGAACGTGGCGAGGGCCTCGCTGAGCCGGCCCGCCTGGCTGTAGGCGACGCCGAGCTTGTTGAGAAAGCGCAGGTGCTCGGGGGCCCGGTCCACGGCCCGCTCGAAGTAGGTCACCGCGGCGTCCGGCTGCCCGGTGGAGAGGAAAGCCTCCCCGATGCGGTACCACGTCCAGGCATCGTCCACGTCGCCGGGCCGGAGCGTCGGCCCGAGGCGCTTGATCTCGTCGAACCTTTTCTGCCAGAACCACGCCCGGATCAGCGGACCGGCCAGCTCGCGGGGCGATTTCGTGCGCAATGCCTTCTCCAGATAGGCCGCCGCCGAGTCCGGAAAGCCGGGGTGGTTCGTGATCTCCTCATAATAGGTCAGAAACCCCTCGGCCACCTCTTCCGGCGGCGGTGCGGGGTCGATGAGGCCCGCCATCCGGACGAGCCGCCGCCGGTCGAGGTCTTCTTCCGCTGAGAGGATCTCGACCTCGTCCTGCCGCACCGCACGGATGAAGTGGTCCGTGATCCGCACGTGCGGGATGTCGATGGAGCCCGAGACGGGCATGTGGCAGCCGGCGCAGTTGTCGGCGGCCCGGGCCCGCACGGCCGCGTCCTCGGAGCAGGTGGCCGCCTTCGGAGCCGTGTGGCACGACTGGCACACCTGGTTGTAGTGGTCGGCCTCCATCGTCTCGATGGGCACGTGCGGGTCGTGGCAGGTGATGCACGTCAGGCTGCCGCGGTCGGGATCGGGCTGGCGTTGCGTCTGGATGAAGCATTCGCTCATCTTGAGCCGGTCCGGGTGGGAGGCCATGATGAACTGGTGCGTGCTGTCGGCGAAGCGGGGCCAGAAGACGTTCTCGAAGTCGGCCAGGCGCATGCCGGGACGGAAGGCCATCGGCGACTGCTTCCAGACGGCGGCGCCCTGCATGTGGCAGCGCTGGCACACGTCGAACTGCCGCTCGACGGGCAGCTTGGCCGGGTTGACGATGGTGCGGTCGATCTCCCGCGTCACGTCGACGGCCCGGCCGGCCCGCATGGCCTCCACATGCACCGAACCCGGGCCGTGGCACCGCTCACAGTCGATCCCGTCGGGCACGTGCGAGAACCGGTTCTCGGAGCCCTCCACGAAGCCGGGCATGGCGTTGTGGCACGTCATGCACTGTACGGGGATCGGGCGGGAGAAGCGGGCGTTGTTCCCCCCGGCGAACTTGGGCGGCAGGTCCCACTTGCCGTCCTGCGCGTACCACGTCAGCGGCATCTGGTAGAGGTAGCCATTGACCTCCATGATATGGGAGTTCGTGTGCTGCCCGGACCCGATGATGTAGTCGATCTTTTCGATGCGCTTGTGGACCGTGTCCCGCCCGGCCAGCCGGTACTCCATGATGTAGAGCGAGTCCCCCCGGTGGAAGGGCCGGTAGTAGAGGTCGTTGTGGGGATCGTAGACCGGGCGGGCGTTCTCGAAGTCGGCGGCGCTGTTCTGGAGCGTGGCCGGCTTGAAGGAACGGCCCATCTGGGAGCGGACGAACGTCTCGTACTTGTCCGGGTGGCACGTGCCGCAGACTTCCTTGCCCACATAGGCGGCCTCGGGCGCGTGGTTGAGAAAGGCGGGTACGGCGGAGGAGGAAGCCGGGGAACGCTCGCCCGGGGACGTGCCACAGGCGACCAGCAGACACAGCAGCGGCAGGCACGAAAAAGGCGAGACGCGTTTCATGACCGGGTCAGACACGGCGGGCGGACAAGTCGGTTTCGGAAACGGTCTTGCCGGTGAGAAGATCCGGTCCCGGTGCCGCGTCGTGGCGGGCGACGGCTTCACGGGAAACCGGCAGGTCCAGGATGAGGCGGGCGCTGCGATCGTAGGTGAGGTAGTTCCACGCCCAGTTGACGAGCACGTTGAGCCGGTTGCGGAAGCCGATGAGCATGACCAGGTGGAGGAAAAGCCACATCACCCAGGCCAGGAAACCGCGTGTGCGCAGGCCGAAGCCGAGCTCGGCCACGGCGGCATTACGGCCGATGGTGGCCATGATGCCCTTGTCGCGGTAGCGGAACGGCTCGCCCGGGACTCCGGCCAGGCGTCGCCGGATCTGCCGGGCGACGTGCCGGGCACCCTGCAGGGCCACCGGGGCCAGCTGCGGGTGCAGGTTGCCGTCTTCGTCCCGGCTCCCGGCCAGGTCGCCGAGGACAAACACCTCCGGATGACCGGGCACGCTCAGGTCGGGTTCGACAACCAGGCGACCACCGCCGGTCTGCTCGAGGCCGAGCCGGTCGGCCAGCGGACTGGCCCGGACGCCGGCCGCCCAGATGAGCGTGCGCGTCGGGATCACGTCGCCGCTGCGCAGGTGCACGGCCTCCGCCGTCACACGGACGACCGGGTCCCCCGTGCGGACCTCCACGCCCCGCCGTTCGAGCGTCCGCCGTGCATGCGCCTGCGAGTCGGGATGGAAGCCGCCGAGCAGGTGGTCCGTCGCCTCGACGAGCACCACCCGGGCCTTCTCCACCGGGAGGTGGGGATAGTCCTTCGAAAAGACCAGCTCGAACAGCTCCACCAGCGCCCCCGCCGTCTCGACGCCCGTCGGGCCGCCGCCGACGACGACGAACGTCAACCCCCCCGCGTCGATCAGCGCGGGGTCGCGGTCGGCGGCCTCGAACTGCCGGATGATGTGACACCGGAGGGCGACGGCGTCGGGCAGGCTCTTGAGCGGGAAGGCGTGTGTTTCGGCGCCCTCGGTGCCGAAGTAGTTGGTCGAGGCCCCGGCGGCCAGCACCAGGTAGTCGTACCCGATCGCGGTGCCGTCGGCCAGGCGGACGCGGCGGGCCGCCAGATCCACCCCGGTCACCGTGCCCAGCAGAAAGTGGAAGTTGTGCTGTCGCTGGAAGATGCCGCGCACGGCATGGGCGATCTCCTCGGGTTCGAGCCCGGCGGTGGCCACCTGATAGAGGAGCGGCTGGAAGGTATGGTAGTTGTGCCGGTCGATGAGCAGGAGCTCCACCGGGGCCTTCCGCAGGCGCCGGGCCAGCGTCAGCCCGCCGAAGCCCGCCCCGACGATCACGACGCGCGGCCTGGGATCGGTACGGTTCATGGAACGGTCAGGCAAGGCTTGAAAAGGACAGGGATACCCTCCGGACAGGAGCCTCCAGAAGGACGAAACACCTGCCGCCGATGTGACCGGAACGAACCCTCAGACCCGGAGCCGGCGAGCCATCTGCTCCACCCTGTCGGCATCGGATTCCTCGTCCGGAAGATGCAGTTCGGCCCGGGCGGCCGCCAGCGCCCGCTCTTTCTCCGGCCCGGACAACGACCCGTCGTGCAGCACATCCCAGAGCTGGCTGGTGACGATGGCTTCCAGGTTACGGAGGCGGCGTTCGGCGGCGGCAAGCTGCGTTTCCAGCGATGCGACGGACGCCTCCAGTTCACCGGTGGACGCCCCGAGCTGCTGCTGTTTGGCTTTGAACTTGAGCCATTCGCTGAAGCCTCCCAGCAAGAGCACGGCCAGGGGGATGAGAACCCAGATCCAGGCAGCCATGGTTCAGTCGTTTCAAGTGCATAAAAGGACCATGCGGTGCGCGAAAGATACGCCACGGGGCGGAAAGCTGTTGCATCCGGGCCTCGGGGCCGCGAAGTCTTCCGTCAGAGGTGGGTCCATACCCAGGCCAGGGTGCGGGCGCCGAGCACGGCACAGACGAGCATGACGATGCCGCCGGCGGCCAGATACCACCGGGGCAGGGCAAGGGTACGCTGGCGAAAGGCAAGGTAGAGCACGAACGCGGCGATGAGGGGCAACAGCAACCCGTTGGCCGCCTGGGCCGCGACGATGATCGTCAGCGGTGAGAGGCCGGCCAGACCGAAGACGAGCCCCGTCAGCACCACCGAAGCCCACACCAGCCGGAAGCCCGGCGCATCGCCCCGACCCCCGCTGTCGGGGTCGCGCCAGCCGAAGAGCTCGCGGATGCCGGAGGCCGCCGCCAGCGGTGCCGTCACGGCCGAGGTGATGCCGGCCGCGAAGAGCCCGAGGCCGAAGAGATAGCGGGCCGCCGGACCCGCCACCGGTTCGAGCAGCACGGCAAAGGCCGGTACCGTCGCCGGCTCGGCCCCCTGCCCGTGCAACGTGGCTCCCGCCGCCAGGATGGCGAAGGAGATCAACCCGCCGACCGGAAGAAAGACGGCCATCCCCACCAGCTCGCGCCGCCATGCACGCACCGGCACCTCGTCCCTCCAGTAAGCCTTCGTGGCCGAGGCATGAAGAAACAGGTTGTACGTGACGATGGTGGTGCCGATGAGCGCAACGACCGTGACCAGGCTCCCTTCCGGCACACGGGGTGTGAGAAGCCCGTCCAGCACCGCGGGCCAGTCCACCGGCGCGATGAACAGGGTGGCCACGAAGAGGAAACCCATCAGGGCCACCAGAGCCGTCAGGATCCGGGTGAGTGCCTGGAGCCGGAGCGTCAGCAACAGCGCCGCCACCCCGGCCATCCCCGCCACCACCCACCGATGCTCCACACCGGACCCCAGGACCGTCTGCACACCTGCGGCCGCTCCCGCCAGGTTGCCCGCCTCGAAGGCCGCACACCCGGCCCAGAGGCCGAGCACAACCAGGCCGAAGAGCACCCCCCGTCGCCATGGTGTCACGGCCACTTCCCGAAGCGCCTCCCCCAGCCCCTTCCGTGCCAGGATGCCCGTCCCTGCCGTGAGCGATTGCAGCACAAAGACCGAGGCGACCGAGAACAGCAACACCCACCCGAGCGCGTAGCCGAAACGAAGCCCTGCCGACGCGCACGTGAGCACGGTCCCCGGCCCCACGAAGGCCGCCACCACGAGCGAGGAAGTGCCGAGTCGCATGCAGCAAAGGGTTGAAGCGCCGGTCCGCGGCATGGATGCCGCCCTGCGCCCCAAAATAGGACACGCCGGGGGCATTGTACACCGGTGCCCGCCCCCGGCGCCAACCGCCGCGACCGCCCATCAAGCCGGGAAACCGCTCATCAAAAAAAGGTGGCACGCCGGCGCCTCCGCGCGTAGGCTCGGAGTCGAACACCCGTCGTACCAAACCGCTTTTCTCATGCAACGCATGCTTCCCTTTTCGTCGATGAACGCCTGCCGGATGCTTCCGGCGCTCCTTCTGGCGATCGCCGGACCGGTCTCCCTGGCGGCCCAGCCCGCCGACCCACCGGCCAACGGGCTCTTCGAAGTCACCGTGACGGGGGAGGGCCCGCCCCTGATCTTCCTCCCCGGCCTTGCCAGCGGCGGCGACGTCTGGGACAGCACGGTGGCCCACTATCGCAACCGGTATCGCTGTCATGTGCTCACCCTGGCTGGCTTTGCCGGGGTGTCCCCCGTCGACCGGACCCCTTTCCTGCCGGCCGTCCGGGATGCCCTGATCGAATACATACGCCGCAACCACCTCGAGAAGCCGGTGCTGGTAGGCCACAGCCTGGGAGGTTTTCTGGCGCTCTGGGTGGCCGCCACCGAGCCGGACCTTGCCGGGGCACTTATCATCCTGGACGCCCTGCCCTTCCTGGCCGCGACCCGGCAGCCGGACGCCACCCCGGAGACGGTCCGGCCCCTGGCCGAGCAGATGCGGGCCATGCTCGCCGCCCAGACCCCGGAACAGTTCCGGGCCTACCAGGCCCAGGTCCTCCCGACGATGATCACCGCCCCCGACAACGTGGCCGAGGTGCTCGAGTCCGTCGCCCGCTCGGACCCGAAGACCGTGGCACAGGCCTTCTATGAACTGTACACGACGGACCTGCGCGAAGACCTTGCCCGCATCACCGCGCCGGTGCTCGTCATCGGCACGTGGACCGGCTACCGTCCCTACCTCACCCGAGAACAGGTGCAAGAACGCTTCCGGGCGCAATATGCCCGACTTCCGAACGGCCGGATCGTCCTGTCGGAAACAGCCCGCCACTTCGTCATGTACGACGACCCCGACGGCATGCTCGCCGAGATGGATGCCTTCCTCTCGAACCTCGCCTCCCCCTGACATGCGCGAACCTGAAACGCAGCACAACGAGCAAAGGCCCCGGTCCGCTTCAGGCTGGACGATGACGGCACGGATTTCCGTCGGGGCCGGGGTGGGGACCGCCCTGGGGGTGGCCGCGGGGGAGCTGGAGGCCGGCCTGGCGCTCGGCCTGGCCTTCGGGCTGGCGTGGGGCCTCTTCGACCGGTACGTGCGCCGCAAACGGTCCCCCTAGACCGCGGAGGAGATGGTCCCGAAAGAAGCGTTTCCCACGCCCGCTCGTCGCCGAGCCTACTGGAGCTGCCAGGTGGGCGGGTGGAGTTGCTACACGGCCGTCAACATCGTGGTCGCCGGGCTGTTTCAACCCCCGACGCCGGCAATCGTCCTGTCGAACGTGTTACTGGGGACGCTGGGGCTCGGCCTGACACACGCCTATCGCAGTTTTATACGCCGGCGCAGATGGCTGCAGCGGCCGCTGCCCCAGGTGGTCCCGCGCGTGCTCCTGGCCAGCCTCGCACTCGCCGCCGTGCTGACGGCCACGATGGGAGGGATCGCCGCCCTCGCCTCCGGCCCCGCAACGCCGGCGGGCTTCCGAACGGGGATCGCCTTCGTCATGCTCTTCAACCTGAGCGCGACGATGCTACTCTGGTCGCTCGTCTACATCGGGCTCCACTACTTCTGGAGCTACCGGGAGGCCGAGGTGGCGCGGTGGCGCCTGGCCGCCGTGTTGAAGGAGCTCGAGCTGGAGACGCTCAGGACGCAACTCAACCCGCACTTCCTGTTCAACAGCCTCAACAGCGTGCGGGCGCTCATTGCCGAGGACCCGGTCCGGGCGCAGGAGGTCGTCACGCGGCTGGCGGGGCTGCTCCGCTACACCCTGCAGGCCGGTGCCCGGACCACCGTGTCGCTCGAAGAGGAGCTGCACGTCGTCCGCTCGTACCTGGCGCTCGAGGCGGTCCGCCTGGAAGCGCGTCTGCGCTACACCATCGAGGTCGAGGCGGCGGCATGGCCCGTGCCGGTACCTCCCCTGCTCGTGCAGACCCTCGTCGAGAACGGGATCAAGCACGGCGTGGCCCGGCGGCCCGGCGGCGGTTGCCTGCGCATCACCGCCCGGCGCGACGGCGAACGGCTGTCCCTGCGGGTAGAGAACACCGGCCACCTCGATGCCGGGGCCACCGCGGGCGTCGGGCTGCGCAACACCCGCGAGCGGCTGCGCCTGCTCTACGGTGAGGCAGCCACGCTCCGGCTCGCTCCCGGCGGCCCCGAGGTCGTCGTCGCGGAGGTCGCGCTCCCGGCCACCATCCCCGCAACCCAACCCGCAGCCGGCCCATGAACGCCCTGATCATCGACGATGAACGGCTGGCCCGGAACGAACTGCGGCGGCTGCTCCGGGCGCACCCGGACGTCGACGTCGTGGGCGAGGCCGCCGAGGCCGACGCCGCCGAGGCCGCGGTTGCACGGCTCCGTCCGGACCTGCTCTTCCTCGACGTGCAGATGCCCGGCCGCTCCGGTTTCGACCTGCTCGAAGCACTCGACCCCGTGCCGGCGGTCATCTTCACAACGGCCTACGACCGGTATGCCCTGCGCGCCTTCGAGGTCAGCGCCCTGGACTACCTCCTCAAACCCGTCGAGCCGGAGCGGCTGGCCACCGCCCTGGAAAAGGTCCGCACGCGCCTGCCGGTGCCGGGCACCGCCCCGGCCGATCACCTCACCGCCGCCGATCGCGTCTTCGTCAAAGAGGGAGACCACTGCTGGTTCGTCCGCCTGGGCGACGTGCGCCTGTTCGAATCCGAAGGCAACTACACACGCCTCTACTTCGGAAACGAACGCCCCCTCATCCACCGCTCCCTCAACGCGCTCGAGGCCCGCCTCGACCCGAAGACGTTCTTCCGGGCCAGCCGCCGGCACATCCTGAACCTGACCCATGTCGTCACCCTCACCCCGTGGTTCAACGGCGGCCTGCTGGTGCGGCTCGACGACGGGCACGAGGTCGAAATGTCCCGCCGGCGTGCCCGAACCTTTCGCGAAATCATGGAACTTTGACGCGGGCGACCGCCCCACGCCGGGGAACCCGCCCGCCTCCTGTGCATAGGATGCGCCGGAACCCGACACCCCGCCCTTACGAGCAAAGTCACGGCATACCATGGCACTGAAAACCCTGGACGTGGATCTGCTGGCCCAGCAGACGGGCAACCTGTACGAAACGGTCGCCATTCTGGCGAAGCGCTCGCGGCAGATCGCTTCGAACATCAAGCAGGAGCTGGACGAGAAACTTGCCTACTTCGAGGGCTTCGGGGAGGAGACGGAAGATCCGCGCTTTCAGGAAGAGCAGGCCCGCATCTCGCTCGAATACGAGATGATGCCCGAGCCGACCGAGCTGGCCATCAATGAAATGCTCAACGGCGAGATCTACTTCCGCGATCCGCTGGCCGAGCTGGAAGAATGACCTTCACCCGCCCGGGTGATTGAGGATAGGCCCCGTGCAGGGTCTATCCTTTTTCTTTTTCCACGCCTACCCGTCGGGCGCTCCGCCGAGCGGCTGCCGGGCCCCGGTGCGGACGTCGAGGCGATAGCCGGCCGGGGGAGCATCGGCCTGCACGGTGCCCGGCGTCAGACGGACGTCGAGGTGGCGGGCATCGGCCCAGGCCACGTCGCCCTGTACCTCGGCCTCGTAGACCACCGTTCCGGCCTGCAGGTCGTAGACGAAGAAGCGGGTCTTCGGAAGCGGGGCGGCCGCGTCGAAGGCCGCCCGGCTGCGGACAAGCACGTAGGTCTCGTCCTCGTTCATGAGGATCTCGGCGGCCTCGCCGTACTTTTCGGCGGCCAGCGTTTCGTAGGCGAGGGGGGGCGGCACGGCGTCCTCGGTGCGTTGCGTGGCACAGGCGAAGAGCCCGAGCACGCAGCATCCCGTCATCAGGCGTCGGATCATGGCAGCGGTTTTCATGGCGTGCGGGCCCCGGTGGTTTGGACGACCCGGGCGCTCAACGAACCAGCGTCAGCTTGCGGCTCTGCACGAAGTCGCCCGCTTCGAGGCGGACGAGATAGACGCCGCTGGCGAGGGCACGCGCGTCCCAGGTCACTTCATGGAAGCCCGGCGGGAAGTCGCCGTCGGCGAGGGTGGCCACCCGCCGGCCGGCCAGGTCGTAGACGGCCAGGCGCACCGTCGCGTGCCGGGGCAGCGCAAAGGGGATGGTCGTCTCCGGCCCGAAGGGGTTCGGATAGTTCGCTCCAAGCGTGAATGCGGCCGGCAGCACGGCGCCGGCGACGGGCTCCACGCCGGTCGGGACGGCGGCCAGGTCCACCGTCCAGATCCCGCGCCCGTGTGTGGCCAGGACGATCTCGTCGTCGACCACGCGCATCTGCCAGATGGAGACCGCCGGGAAGCTGTCCTCGAACGTCCAGGTAGCCCCGTCGTCGAACGAGACGAACAGGCCGATCTCGGTGCCGGCCCAGAGCACCCGCGGCTCATGCGGCAGCACGAGCAGGTCGTAGACGGCCACGTCGGGGAAGCCGTTGGTGCTCTGCCCGCCCGGGGATCCCTCGAAGCCGGAGAGATCCTCCCAGGTCTGCCCCAGGTCGGTCGTCCGGTAGATCTTGGGCAGGCCGAACTGTGAGAAGAGCACGTAGGCCGTGTGGGGTTCACGGGGATGGGTGGCGAGGCCGGAGAAGCGCCCGCTCACGCCCGCCGGGTTTTTGACCGCCGAGAACGTCCGTCCCCGGTCCGTGGAGACCTGCAGGCGGCCCGTGGCGTCCATCCGGTATCCGGCCCAGACGACGTTCGGGTCGGCCAGGGAGATGCGGACCTTGCCCGAGCCGCTGGCGCCCCACTTGTCCGTCTCGATGGTGGCCGCCTGCCAGGACGCGGCAAAGTCGGTGGAGCGCCAGACGCCGCGCTGCCCGATGGTGAAGAGCAGGTCGGGGTCGGCACGGGTCCGGGCGATGCTGGTGATGAACTGCCCGCCGCCGGAGGCCCCGGTATCGCCCAGCCCCGTCGTCGCCGAAGCCCAGGTGAGGCCGCCGTTGATGGTGCGGACGATGCCGTTGAACTGGTAGGAGGCGACGATCTTCTCCCCGTCTACCGGATGCCAGACCACGTCGAAGCCGTCCCCGCCCACGGCAAAGCTCCAGGGCGCGGCGGCGTTCGGATCGTTGAAGGAGCGCCAGGTGCCGTTGTCCTGCATCCCTCCGATGTAGACATCGGCGCCCGGCTTCTTGTCGGCACCGTAGAACTGGGTGGTGTTGTACCCGTTGCGCGTGTGCTGCCAGCTCCGGCCGCCGTCCTCGGAGTAGTACACGCCGCCGTCGTTGCCGTTGAGGATCATGAAGGCACCGGTTCCGGCATCGATTGGAATCAGTTGCAGGACGTGGTGATCGACGTGCGGCCCGCCGTTGAGGTCGGTCCGCGCGGAGGTGCGGAGATGGGCCTCGAACGACTCGAACCGGATGCGAAGCGTGGCGGGCGGCAGGGCCTCCGGATTCCAGGCGGCCCCGCTCTGGAGGAAAGGCCACATGAAGTAGAGCATCCGGTAGGTGAGCCCGCCGTTCTGGGCGATCTGTGGCGCCGGTGCGTCGGCGGTATACGGGAGGGCGTGGACGAAGAAGTACTCCCGGCTCTGGGTGTCGCGCGGGCCCGAGGTGTTGTTCCCGATGAGGTCGAAGACGCCGTTGTCCGCCTGGTCGCGGAAGGAGAGCATGAGCTGGCGGCCGTTGGTGATGTCCCACACCTCGAACGGAACCTCCACGTAACCGCCATACCGGTACTGGCTGAAGGGGATGCCCGCGCCGCCGTCGCCGTTGGTGCCGGCCGTGGGGGAGACGGTAAAGCGGTGGGCCCGCTGGCTGCGGCCCGGCCCGAAGCGTAGCTCGACCGAGACGAAGTCGGCCCGGGAGACGCCCGTGGCCCCGACATCGGGCCCGGTGGCCAGCCGCCCGCCGAACTGGGTGCCGCTGCTGAAGCGGACGAACGACATGAAGGCCGTGGTGCCCTCTTCGTCGAGACCGGTGAAGTCTTCCATCTGACGGGTGCCCGGGGCAAGGGACATCTTCCAGAGGTTGATCCCGCCGACGAACAGGGTGTCGGGAGAGAAGGGATGCACCGCAAGGGCGTTGTCGTACCAGCCCTGCGCGCCGAGCCAGTCCGGCTCCCCGGCCGGGTCGGCTTCGATGACGGGCCGCCACTGCCCGCCGGCATCGTCGGAAAGGAAAAGCATCGACGTGCTCCCTTCCAGGGCTGCATAGAGGCGGGACGGCTTCGAGGGTGCAATCGCCAGCTCGATCCGCCCCACACCGTCGGGCAGGCCCTGCGAGGACAACGCCCAGGTACGGCCGCCGTCGGTGGACTTGAGCACGCCGACGCCGTTCTCCGTGGCATACTGCACGGCGAAGTTGCCGGGCGTGGCGACGATCTGCTGGAGACGACCGCCCGAGCCGCCCGTGGCCTGCCCGCGCCGGTAGACGGTCGCCCATGTGATTCCGCCGTCTTCCGTCCGGAAGATGCCTTCATTCGTGGCCGCGAGCACCACGTCTTCACGGGCCGGATCGATGATGAGGCGGTTGACCCACCGGAAGTCGGGGTCCGTGGCGGTGGCGGGCAGTTGCACCCACGTCTGCCCCCGATCCGTCGTCTTGAAGATGCCGGCACCGCTGACGGCGTCGACGTTGAAGAAACCCTCGCCGGTGCCGGCATAGAGGACGTCCGGGTTGGAGGGCGCCTGCACGAGCGCGCTGATGGCCAGGTTGGGCATGTCGGTGCCGAGCGCCTGCCAGGTCTGCCCGGCATCGGTCGTCTTCCAGAGGCCGCCGCCCACGCTGCCCGCGATCCAGGTGCGGTGCGTCGGGTCCTCCGGGTCGACGGCGAGGGCACGGGTGCGGCCGCTCACGTTGCCGGGGCCCCGTTCCCGCCAGGGCAGTGCCCGTCGCGCCCGCCCTTTGGCCGCCGCCCGCGCCTTCCACAGCGCCTCCTGCCGGTAGTTGGGCGGGTAAGTCGTCCCGTCCGGGCGCGTGCGGATGCCGGCGTGGTACGCGGCGAAGTAATCGGGGTAGCCCATGGCGTCCCCGGCCATGCGCCGCGACTTCTCCGAACGCCGTTCCCCGTCGTCCACAGCCGGCAGATCCCGGGGCGTGTCATAGGCGGGAGCGGGCGCAGGAGAGGGAGATCGGAACGGGAGGAAGACGAGGAGACACGCGACGGCCGCTCCCGCGAGCAGCGCCGTGAACCGCAAGAGCGTACGCATGCAAAAGCTCGGCTTGAAGAAAAAATAAGACAGGGGCCCTGGCAGTATATCCCGTCCGATCTATATTCTCAACACCCATACCAGCACCCCGGTTGCGTTCGCCGGCGGGAACGACTCCGGGCACCGGAGGCAACGGAGCCGTTCCGAAGAACGAAGGCCCATGGAAGCATGAAGATCGGAATCATCGGAGCCGGATACGTGGGCGCCACGGCGGCCTACGCGTTCATCCTGCGCGGGATCGGCCGGGAGATCGTCCTCGTCGACCTCAACGAGCAGCGGGCCGTGGCCGAGGCCGAGGACCTCTCGCACGCGGCGCCCTTCGCCCACCCGCTGATCGTGCGGGCCGGCCGGTATGCCGACCTGGCCGGGGCGCGGGTCGTGGTCATCGCGGCGGGCGTGGCCCAGCGACCGGGGGAGACGCGCCTGCAACTGCTCTCGCGCAACGCAGAGGTCTTCCGCGGCATCGTGCCGCAGGTGCTGGCGCACGCGCCCGAGGCCGTCATCGTGGTGGCCACCAACCCGGTCGACATCATGACCCACCTGACGGCCCACTTCGCCGCCGAGCACGGGGTGCCGACGCACCGCGTCCTCGGCTCCGGCACGACGCTGGACACGGCGCGCTTCCGCACGCTGCTGGCCCGCCACCTGGGGGTCGACCCGCACCACGTGCACGCCTACGTGCTGGGCGAGCACGGCGACACCGAGGTGCTCGCCTGGTCCGTGACGAACATCGGCGCAATCCCGCTGGACGACTTCTGCCGGATGCGTGGCCACGTGCTCGACGAAGCGACACGCCGCCGCATCGACGAGGGCGTGCGGAACGCCGCCTACCGGATCATCGAGGGCAAGGGGGCGACGTACTACGGCATCGGCGCGGCACTTGCCCGCATCGTGCAGGCCATCCGGGACGACCAGCGGGCCATCCTGACCGTCTGCGCCCCCACCGGGGCCGTCGGCTCCGTGGAGCGGGTGACGCTGGCGCTGCCCCGCGTCGTGGGCGGCAGCGGCCTGCTCGACACGCTCCCGCTGACGCTCTCCCCGGACGAGCAGGCGGCCCTGGAGCACAGCGCCCGCACCCTGCGTGCGGCCATCGACGCGCTGGGCATCGGCTGAGCGGGCGCGTTGCGGAAGGCATGGCGCGTCTGTACCTTTCCGGCGGCCGCCGGGCGCGGCGGCCCGTGCCCCGCCTTCATTGACCCGTCCGTGCCATGCCGCTGCGACGCCTTTCCGCCCTTGCCTTCCTGTGTCTGCTGGTCCTGCCCGCCCCCGGCCAGGACCGCCTCCTCTCGCCGGCCGACTTTCTCGGCTACGAGCCCGGCACGCGCTTCACGCCGCACCACCGCGTGGTCGCCTACTTCGAGCACGTGGCCGCCGCCTCGCCGAACGTCCGCCTCGAATACTACGGCGAGACGTACGAGGGGCGGCCGCTGCTGGTGGCCTACGTGGCCCGCCCCGACTACCTGGCCCGGCTCGACGCGATCCGCACGAACAACCTCCGCCTGGCCGGGCTGGCCGAAGGCGCGGTGGACGGCCCGACGGCCGCCCTCGTCTGGCTCAGCTACAACGTGCACGGCAACGAGGCCGTCAGCACCGAGGCGGCCCTGCTGACCCTCTACGACCTGGCCAACCCGGACGACGCCCGCACCCAGGCCTGGCTCGACAGCACCGTCGTCATCATCGACCCGTGCATCAACCCCGACGGGCGGGACCGCTATGTCCACTGGTACAACCAGACCGTCGGCCGCTTCCCCGACCCGAACCCGGACGCCCGCGAGCATCACGAACCCTGGCCCGGCGGGCGCACCAACCACTATTATTTCGACCTGAACCGCGACTGGGCCTGGGCCACGCAGCAGGAGACGCGCCACCGCCTGCCCCTCTACCAGCGCTGGCTGCCCCACGTCCACGTCGACTTCCACGAGCAGGGCGTCGACGAGCCCTACTACTTCGCCCCGGCAGCCGAGCCGTTCCACGACGCCATCACGCCCTGGCAACGCGAGCTGCAGACGATCATCGGGCAGAACCACGCCCGCTACTTCGACGAGCGCGGCTGGCTCTACTTCACCCGGCAGGTCTTCGACCTCTTCTACCCCGGCTATGGCGACACCTGGCCGACGTTCAACGGCGCCGTCGGGATGACGTACGAGCAGGGCGGCAGCGGCCGCGCCGGCCTGGCCATCCGCACCGCCGAGGGGGACACGCTCACGCTGGCCGAGCGCATCGCCCACCACCACACCACCGGCCTCTCGACCGTCGAGGCCACGGCCCGGCACCGGACGCGCGTGCTGGCGGCGTTCCGCGACTACTACGTGCAGGCCCGTACCCGCCCGCAGGGACCGTATGCCGCCTACGTCGTCCGCCCCGGTGACGCCCCGGACCGGCTGGCCGCGCTGGCCGCGCACCTCGACGCGCAGGGCATCGCCTACGGCTACGCCACGCGCGAGCACCGGCGGCGGGGCTTCAACTACGCCACCGGCCAGACCGGCCCCGTGACCGTCCGGCCGGGCGACCTCGTCGTGAGCGCCTACCAGCCCCGCGGCGTGCTGGCCCGCGTGCTGCTGGAGCCGCGCCCCGCGCTGGCCGACTCGCTCACGTACGACGTGACGGCCTGGGCCCTCCCCTACGCCTACGGCCTCCCCGCCTTCGCCCTCACCGAACGCCTCGAACCCGACACGGCCACGCCGCCCGCGCCGCCGCCGGCGCCCGCCGCCCTCGAACGCCCCTACGCCTACCTCCTGCCGTGGAAGAGCTTCGCCGACGCGCAGTTCCTGGCCGAGGTGCTCCGGGCCGGCGTCCGCGCCCGCTATGCCATGCGGCCCTTCGAGATTGACGGCCGCGCCTACGACCCCGGCACCCTCATCCTGACCCGGCGCGGCAACGAGGCCCTGGGCGACCGCTTCGACGACACCGTCCGGGAGGCGGCCCGGACGCACGGGCGGGTGCTCCACCCCGTCGCCACCGGCTTCGTCGCCCGCGGCCCCGACTTCGGCTCGGAGGACGTGGCCTACCTCGAGCCGCCCCGCGTGGCCGTCCTCGCCGGCGCGGGCCTCTCCCCCGGCGCCGTCGGCGAAGTATGGCACTTCTTCGACCGGCAACTCGGCTACCCCGTCACCCTGATCGACCCGGACGACTTCGCCGGCATCGACCTGGACGACTACGACGTGCTCATCCTGCCGTCCGGTACCTACACCGAAGTGCTTCCCGAAAGCCGCCTGGCCGACCTGCGGGCCTGGATCCGCCGGGGCGGGCGGCTCATCGCGCTCGAACGGGCGGCCGCCTTCTTCGCCGGCAAGGACAGCTTCACCCTCCGGCAGAAAAAGCGGGAGGAGGGCGAGAACACCGAGCCGGCCGACACGACCCGGCGCCGCTTTGCCGACCGGGAGCGCGCGGCCCTCTCGGACGACGTGCCCGGCGCCATCTTCCGCGTCACGCTCGATCCCACCCATCCCCTCGCCTTCGGCTATGACACGACGTATTACAGCCTCAAGCGGGGCGCCGAGGCCTATACCCTCTTCAAGCAGGGAGACGGCTGGAACGTCGGTCGCCTGGAGGCGGACGCCCATGTGACGGGCTTCGCCGGGTACCGCGCCCGCCGTCGCCTCCGGGACACGCTCGTCTTCGGGGTGCAGCCCCTGGGACGCGGGCAGGTCGTCTACCTGATCGACGATCCCCTCTTCCGCGCCTTCTGGTATGGCGGCAAGCTGCTCTTCGCCAATGCCGTCTTCATGGTACGCTGACAGCCCTGCTGCAGCAGGCAGGGCCAGCCTTCAACGCGACACGAGGACATAGGCCACCACCAGAAGGTTCAGGAGCACCAGGCCAAAGAGGAAGACGACCTCCAGCACGTTGAAATGATGCCGGGGCTCGTGGGCGCGGCGCAGGTGCTTCGAGCGCGAGAACCCGCCGGCATCGTTGACGACGAGCGCCCACACGATCAGCCCGCAGAGACCGAGTGAGACGACGGCCATCGGCTTGCCCAGCACCAGCACGCCGCCGAGCCCGGCCGTGCCCAGCGCGGCCAGTGCGGCGAAGACCACCGTCACCGGCAGGCGCCTCCATCCCCGGCGCCACGGCCGTTTGTTCGAAGAGCCAGGCATGCATCACTCGAGCGTTACGACCTCGCGGAACTGCATGGCGGCCAGGCGGCGATAGAGCCCGTCCCGGGCGATCAGCTCCTCGTGCGTACCGGTCTCCACGATGCGCCCCTGGTCCAGCACCAGGATGCAATCGGCGTGCTGGACGGTGGCGAGCCGGTGCGCGATGATGAACGTCGTGCGCCCCTTCATGAGCCGTTCGAGGGCTTCCTGCACGAGGGCCTCCGAGGCCGAGTCGAGCGACGAGGTGGCCTCGTCCAGCAGCAGGATGCGGGCGTCTTTGAGCAGGGCCCGGGCAATGGCGATGCGCTGGCGCTGGCCGCCGCTGAGCTTGATCCCGCGCTCCCCTACCGGGGTTTCGTACCCCTGCGGCAGTCCCTCGATGAACACGTGGGCGTTGGCGGCCCGTGCCGCCGCCTCCACCTCGGCGTCGGAGGCTTCCAGCCGCCCGTAGCGGATGTTCTGCCGGATGGTCGTGTTGAACAGGTGCACCTCCTGCGGCACCACGGCGATCTGTTCCCGGAGCGATCGCAGGCGTACGGTGCGCAGGTCGTACCCGTCGAGGTAGATATGCCCTTCGGAAGGATCGTAGAAGCGCGGGATGAGGTTGAGCAGGGTTGTCTTGCCGGCCCCGCTCGGCCCCACCAGCGCGACGGTCCGGCCCGGCTCGATGGCGAAGTCGATGTCGTGGAGGACGAACGGGCCGTCGTCGTAGCGGAAGCGGACGCGGGCGAAGCGTACGGCGCCCCGGACGGGCGGCAGCGGCCGGGCCTTCGGATCGTCGAGCGGCTCGGGGGTCTGGTCGAGGAGCTGAAAGAGCCGTTCCGTGGCCCCGGCGGCGCTGTTGAAGACGCCGTAGAGGCGCGTCATGCCCCCGACGCTCCGCGCGATGTTGAAGGCATAGAAAATGAACGCCACCAGGTCGCCCGCGGTGAGCCGGCCGGCCAGCACCTCGGTGCCGCCGTACCAGAAGATGCCCACCAGCGCCGACAGAAAGAGGATGCCGGCGAGGGTGCCGAAGAGCGCGGTGATCCACACGCGATGCCGGCTGGAGGCGAAGAGGTCTTCGACGGCTTCGTTGTAGCGCCGCGTCTCATACGGCTCCCGCACGAACGCCTTGACGACGCGAATCGCCAGCAGGGACTCTTCCGCGAGCGCCGTCGTCTCGGCGAGGCGATCCTGCACGTCCCGTGCAATCGCCCGGATCCTCCGCCCGAAGTAGCGGGCCAGCACCGTCACGGCAGGCACCACCAGAAAGACGACGGCCGTCAGCCGCCAGTTGAGCACCGCCATCAGCACCACCGAGCCGACGAGGGAAAGCGACTGGGTCAGCAGGTCGACCAGCGTATACGTGACGGCGTCCTTGAGGGTACCGACGTCGTTGGTCAGGCGGGAGGTCAGGTCGCCCGTGCGCTGGTTGGCGAAGAACCGGAGGCCGAGGCGGTTGAGGTGTTCGAAGACGAGTCGGCGCAGGTCCGCCACCACCCGCTCGCCCGTCCATCCGAGCAGGTAGTTGCCGGCGAAAGAGAAGAAGCCCTGAACGAGAAAGAGCCCCAGCAGCCCCAGCGCCAGCAGGTTCAGCATGTGCCGGTCGGCTTCCTGAAAGACGGCGTCGAGCAGTTGCCGCAGGCCCAGCGGCACGACGAGCCACACGAGCGAGCCCAGCACCGTCAGCAGGACGGCCGCCAGCAGGCGGGCACGATACGGGCGGGCCAGCCGCAGCATACGCCGCAGCGCCTTCCACAACGCCACCGGCGGGCGACGGATCTCCTCCGGCTCTCGGACGGGTGTACGCAACGGGCTCACACGGAATGGATGGGACGGCCGGTCCTCCGTTCAGGTCGCAACGGCGGGATTTGTTTCCGGCACCGGGACCTTCAGACCGGCGGCGTCGAGGTCGTCGTCTCTGCCCGGGGCTCCGGCAGGAAGCGCTGCACCAGCACGGCCATCAACCCGATCGCCACGGCCGCAATGAAGGTGTTGCTGGCATAACCGAAGCGCGTATACGCGACGCCGGCCACGGCCCCGCCGAGACCGATGCCGACCTGCCCGATGGCCACGGCCAGGCTCATCAGCACCCCGCGCCGGTTCCCGCCAACGAGCGCCGTCAGGAGCGACTGCAACGGGCTGATCCGCATGGCCACCATCACCATCGCCAGGGCGAACAGGACGTAGGCCACCCACATGCTCGTGACGAGGTACGTCGTCGCCACCATGACCACCCCCAGCCCGGCGCAGGAGGTGACAATCAGCGGCTTGCGCCCGAGCAGGTCCGAGAGCCAACCGGCCAGGGGACCGGTCAGCACGTTGGCGATGCCACCGACGAGGAAGAGGGACGCAATGGCCGTCCCCGGCACGTTCAGCGCCCGTTCGAGCCACGTCGGCAGGTAGATGACGTAGAGCCCGATGCTGAAAAACATCAGGAAGTAGACGGCCGAGACCGCCACCACCACGGGCCGGCGCAGCAGGTCCCGGTAGTTGGCCAGGGCCCGCCGGATCGAAAGCGGCCCGAGATCGCGCGCCACGTCGGGCTGCGGCACGAAGCGCCAGATCAGGAACGTGGCCAGCGTCATGGTGAAGGCAAACATCAGAAAGGCCCAGCGGAAACCGAACAGGTCGGCCAGCAGGGTCCCGATGGGGATGCCGATGATCTGCCCGAAGGCAATGCCGCTCATGACCCAGCCGTTGGCCCAGCCCCGCCGTTCATAGGGAAAGTAGTCCCCCACGTAGGCGACGGCCGCACCGCTGAGCATGCCCCCGGCGGCACCGGCCACGGCCCGCACGGTCACCAGCGCGGCGAAGCTGTCCGCAATGCCGTGCAAAAACAGCGCCCCGGCCATCGAACCGCACCCCACCAGCAGGATACGCCGCCGCCCCACCTTGTCCGAGATCGGCCCCGTGATCAGCGCWWWKWYWYCRAGCAGAAGACGGCATACGAGRTGATCAACCAGCCCTGCAACACCTCCGGGATCCCGAGCGCCTCACCGATACGGGGCAAGATGGGTGAGACGATGATCACCTGGCTGCTGGCCGAAAAGACCATCAGCCAGAGGGCGAAGAGGATCAGATACGGATTCGAGGAACGCGACGGCACAAGGCAACACGCCTCAAAGAGGACGGAGCGGTTTCAAAGGCTGTTGGAACAGCGGCTTTCGGGAAAAGGTTTCGGGCGCCGCCCGGCCTGAAACGTTCCGGCATGGCCGGACACGCATCCCCAATGATCCCTTAACCCCTCCGTAATGCCTCCCTAACACCCGGCTCCTAGCTTGCATCGTCTTTTGAAGGGCACACGTGTGTTGTCATGGAAAGCCCCTACCGGTACCGCACCATCTGGCTCTCCGACTTCCACCTGGGCACCCGGGAATGCAAGGCCGAGTTCCTGCTCGACTTCCTGCGCCGGACCGAGTCGGACTACCTCTTCCTCGTCGGCGACATTTTCGACGGCTGGGCCCTGCGCCGCTCCTGGTACTGGCCTCAGCTGCACAACGACGTCGTGCAAAAGCTGTTGCGAAAAGCCCGCAAAGGCACCCAGGTCACCTACATCCCGGGCAACCACGACGAGTTCGCCCGCCACTTCCTGCACCTGAAGTTCGGGGACATCGTGGTGAAGCCCCGGGCCGTGCACACCACCGCCGACGGGCGGCAATTGCTGGTGCTCCACGGGGACGAGTTCGACGGCGTCATCCGGCATGCGCGCTGGCTCTCGCTGCTGGGCGCCTGGGCCTATCTCGTGATCCTCAAGCTGAACCGCTGGTTCAACCACGCACGCCGCCGGCTGAACCTGCCCTACTGGTCGCTCGCGGCCTACCTGAAGCTGAAAGCCAAACGGGCCGTCCAGTTCGTGGCCCGCTTCGAACGGGTCGTGGCCGAGGAGGCCGCCCGCTGGGACGTCGACGGCGTCGTCTGCGGGCACATCCACCACGCCGAACAGCGACGCATCGGCCCGGTGCTCTACGCCAACTGCGGCGACTGGGTCGAGAGTTGCACGGCGCTGGTCGAACACCTGGACGGGCGCCTGGAGATCATCCCCTGGGCCCTCGTCGGGTATCCGCCCCGCCGGAGGCCCCCCGGCGGCGACGGCTTCGTCGAGGACGAAAGTCACCTCACGCTGCACCCGCACCCGAACCCGGCGGAACCGCGCCCCCATCCTGCGTAACACCGTCCGTCTGATCCCCACACAAGCCGGCATGGATTCCCTCAACTGTCTTTTCGTCGTACAGGGCGAAGGGCGGGGACACCTGACGCAGGCGCTGGCCCTGCGCGCCCTGCTCCGCAAGGCCGGGCACACCGTCGGCGGCGTCCTCGTCGGGCGCAACGCCCAGCGCACCCTGCCCCGGTTCTTCCTGGACAAGATCGACGCACCGGTCTCCTGCTTCGACAGCCCCAACTTCGCCTTCGATGCACACCGACGCGGCATCCGAACGGGGGCAACCGTGTGGCAGAACCTGTGCCGCCTGCCGGGCTTTCGCGCCGGCCTGGAGCACATCCACCGTACGGTGCAACGGCTTCGCCCCGACGTGATCCTCAACTTCTTCGAGCCGCTCGTCGCCCTCTACACCCGGCTGTATCGCCCGGGCGTGCCGGTGGTGTGCATCGGGCACCAGTACATGTTCCATCACCCCGCCTACCCGTTCCCGCCGGGGCGGGCGGTGCAACGGTCCCTGGCCCGGCACTATACGGACCTGACCGCCGCCGGGGCGGCCCGCCGGCTGGCCCTCTCCTTCTATCCCGCCGAAGACCTGCCGGCCCGGCGCCTGAAAGTCATGCCGCCGCTGCTACGACCCGAACTCTTCCGGCAACCCGACGGCCTCGAAGAACCCTTTTTCCTGATCTACGTCCTCAACAGCGGCTACGCCGAGGCCATCGTCCGCTGGCACGAACGGCGCAAGGACGTGCGACTGCACTGCTTCTGGGACCGGCCGGACGCGGACGAGGTGCTGCATTACGACGACACCCTCACCTTCCACCGGCTCGACGACGAAAAATTCCTCGCCCTGATGGCCCGGTGCCGGGGACTGGTCTGTACCGCCGGGTTCGAATCCGTCTGCGAGGCGATGTACCTGGGCAAGCCGGTGCTCATGGTTCCCGTCGAAGGACACTTCGAACAGTACTGCAACGCACGCGACGCCGAGGCGGCGGGAGCCGGCCGCTACAGCCCCCACTTCGACCTGGACCGGCTCCTCGACTTCCTCCCGCACTACCGGCGCGTCGCCCCGCACTTCCGCCCCTGGGTGGCCGAGGCCGAAGCCCGTTTCCTCGAAGAGATCGAAGCCGTGGCCGGGAAGGTGGCCGTGCCCGCCTAGCCGCCCCCTCTGCGGGGTGCTCGCTACGGGCGTGCCCGCGTATCGTGCAACTGCCGTTCCAGCGCCTCCAGTTCGGCCGTGCCGGCCCCCAGCCGGACCTCCAGCGCCTCGAGCGAGAGCCCTTTCGTCTCCGGCATCACCTTCCAGGCAAAGAAGAACTGCAACACCATCATCGCGCTGAAGAAGGCGAAGGCCAGGGCGCCGGAGGCCTCGGCCACCACCGGGAACGTCCACGACACCGCCGCGGCCATGAACCAGTGGGTGAAACTCCCCAGCGACTGCCCCTTCGAGCGCACCCGGTTCGGAAAAACCTCCGAGATGTAGACCCAGATGACCGCCCCCTGGGAAAAAGCGAAAAAGGCGATGAAGCCGAGCAGCCCGGCCAGGACCGGCGTGCCCATGGCGCCGCCGGTATGAAAAGCCCAGGCCACCAGGGCCAGGCAGGCCGCCGTGCCCACCGAGCCGGCGAGCATCAGCGGCCGCCGGCCGAACCGGTCGATGATGAACAGGGCCACGATGGTGAAGAGCAGGTTCGTCCCCCCCACGGCCACGGCCTGCAGCAGTGCATCGTCGGCCGCCGCCCCGGCCATCCGAAAGATGCGAGGCGCGTAGTACATGAGCGCGTTGATGCCCGAGAGCTGGTTGAACATGGCAATGGCCCAGGCCAGAAAGATCGGGAAGGCATAGCGGCGCTGGAAGAGCCGGGCCTCCTGCCGGCCGGTCTCCTCCTTGAGCGAGGTCACGATCTCGGCCATCTCGCGCTCGACGTCCGGCTCGCCCAGTCGCTCCAGCACGGCCCGGGCCTCGTCCACCCGCCCCTGCCGGACCAGCCAGCGCGGGCTGAACGGGATGAAGAAGAGCAGGACGAAGAAGAAAGCCGCCGGAAAGGCCTCCACGCCGAGCATCCATCGCCACGCCACACCGGGGTCGAGGAGCTGCGCGATGACGTAGTTGGAGAAGAAAGCCAGCAGGATCCCCGTGACCACGTTGAGCTGGTTGACGGCCACGAGCCGCCCCCGCAGGTGCGCCGGGGCGATCTCGGCGATGTACATCGGGGCAACGACCGAGGACCCGCCGACGGCCAGCCCCCCCAGGAAGCGATAGAAGAGGAATGTGAACCAGGTCTGCGCCAGCGCGCTGCCGACGGCCGAGACGAAGTAGAGGGCCGCCAGCACGAAAAGCACCCGCCGGCGGCCGAAGCGGTCGGCCGGCCGGCCGGCGGCGAAAGCCCCGACGATGGTGCCGATCAGGGCCACCGCCACGGTGAAGCCGAGCCAGAACCCGTCGAGGTCGAAGACCCGTTCGAGCGCGCCTCGGTGGTGCCGGAGATGACGGCGGTGTCGAAGCCGAAGAGCAGCCCGCCCAGGGCCGCCACGATGGTGCTGAAGAAGACCGTCCGGCGCGATGGCATGGTTCCCTCCGGTTAAAGAAAGCGAAAGCGGGCGGCGCGTCACGGGCTGCCGGGCGTCTCCGGCCCGGCCTCTTCCCAGATCGAGGCCAGCGGCCACACCTCCAGCGACACCAGATGCGCCGGTCCCCCCGATGCATACAGGGCCACCCCCGTACTCTCCGGAGACGGGAAAATCCGCTCCGTCAGCACCGTCTCCCCTTCGCCGGCCAACACTTCGACCGACGACCAGTCCACGAAGATGTGCAGCCGGAGGTGCCCTTCCCGCAACGGCAGCGGTCCTGCATGACGCGCGGCAAAGCCCGGATGAAAGTCATCCTGCCCCGAACGCCGCCGGTCCACGAACACTTCGGCCGCGGCCACGTCATAGCCGATGCGTGTTTCCTCGTCCTCGCCCACGCGCACCAGCAGTCCGACTTCGCGGGCCTGCCCGGGATCGAAGGTGGCGAGGAGCTCGAGCGTGGCGCCGGCGATGCCGTGGGCGTCGAGCGGGGTGCGTCCCGGGGGCAGGGAGCGATCCGTGAGGTGGCGGCGCGGCCCGCGCAGGCGGGCGAGTTCGGCCACGGGTTCCTGCACGAGCCGGATTGCACCGTCGAGGGTACGCAGGCCGAGCCGGCGGGGCAGAGACAGGGCCCCGCGCCAGGGTTCCGTCGGGAGGTTCTGGGCATAATGCCAGTTGTTCATCCACCCGACCCAGATGCGCCGCCCGTCGTGCTCGGGCAGGCCGGCCCAGGTGATGGCGGCGTAGAAATCCGCGCCGTAGTCGACCCATCGGACCGGTCCGGGCCAGGCCGTCACCGGCGTATCGCTGCGCTCGACGTGATCGATGAGGATGCGCCCGCCGGGCCCGGCGGGCCGGTCGACGAGGCGGAGGCGGGCGGTGCGGCCCCTGAGGTCGCGCACGTCCCAGCAGACCCAGTCGGGGGTCTCGCTTCCGGTGCCCCGGGCCGTCCGCACGACCCGGTCGTCGACGAGCAGTTCGACGCGGGTTTCATCATGGCGATGGCCGCCGGCGAGCAGGAAGTTCAGGTAGGCATGGGTGAGTTCGAACGGGGGCGAGACGAGGGTGCCCGTCATGCCTTCCCGGCCGGAGACCGTGCCGGCGACGTGGCGATCCAGGAAGCCGAAGACCACGTTACGGGAGGCGAGCCCGCCCTCCCCGGCGGCCCACTCCGGAGGGAGGCGGTCCTCGAAGCCGGGGGGCAGCGGCCCGGCCGGGTCGCCGGTTTCCACGGTGAAGGTGGTCCCGTCGAAGTGCCCGACGAAATACTGGGCGCCGGAGCCCTGAGCCACGCCCCCGTCTCCCACATCCACCTGCAACACCCAGCGGGTGTCGTTCGGGTCTCCATCGACCGGCAGTTCGAAAAGGTCCGGGCATTCCCAGAAGCCGCCGACGGCACCGGCGGGCCCGAAGGCGCTCAGGAACGTCCACCGCTTCAGGTCCGGCGAGGCGTAAAAGTGCACCTTGCGCTCCAGCGAGAGCGCCACCACCATCACCCACTTCTTTTCCGGCGCATACCAGAACACCTTCGGATCCCGGAAATGGGCCGTGCCGATGTCGAGGATCGGATTGTCCTCGTAGGGAACCCAGGTGCGGCCCCGGTCGGTGCTGTAGGCCAGGTGCTGGGCCTGTCGTTCGGCGGCGGGGTCCGGCGCCGGATGGTGTCCCGTGTAGATGGCCACCAGCGGCGGCTTGCCGTCGCGGCCGAAGCCGCTGGTGTTCTCCCGGTCGACGACGGCGCTGCCCGAGAAGGCCATCACGCCGTCGGCTTCGGGGATGGCCACGGGCAGGTGGTGCCAGTGCACCAGGTCCGGGCTGACGGCGTGGCCCCAGCTCAGGTGCCCCCACTGGAGGCCGAAAGGATTGTACTGGTAGAAAAGGTGGTACTCGCCGTCGTAGTAGACGAGGCCGTTGGGATCGTTCATCCAGTTCGTGGCCGGGGAGAAATGGAACTGGGGCCGGTAGCGTTCCCGGTAGGTCGGTGCCGCGAGCGAACCGGCGTTCGCCCGTGCCAGCCCCAGCAACGAGACCACGGCCCCTCCCACCCGGAGGAGATCGATCAATCCAGACTCCATCGATACGGTTCTTCTGCAGGCCACATGCCGGGCGGCATGATAGCCCCTGGCCGTCTCTTTTCCAAGCTCGGGGGGGGAAGGGGGATGCCGGGAAACGGCATGGTGCGGTTCAGGCGGAACAACGCCGCAGGGCCAGCAACGTCAGGTCGTCGGCGAGGGGTGCCCGCCCGGCGAACGCGTGGACGGCCCGTTCGATCTGGTCGAGCAGACCGGCGGCGGCCGGAGCCGGCGGGAGGAGCAGCGCCAGCAGGCGCTCTTCCGTGAAGAAGTCCCGGGCCTCGTTGCGGGCCTCCGTAACCCCGTCCGTATAGGCCAGGACGGACTCGCCGGCGGCCAGGATCGTGCCCTCCACGTTGAACGGGGCGCCGCCGATCAGGCCCAGCGCCGGGCCGGTCGGCGCCAGGCGCCGGAGGCCCCCGTCGGCCCCGAGCACCACGGGCGGCTCGTGCCCGGCATTGACGTACTGCAACACACCGGAAACGGAGTCAAGCACCCCGAAGAAGACCGAGGCGAACATGTGGGCTTTCTTGTGGACACGGGTGATGTAACCGTTGGTGGAGGTAAACACCTCGGTCAGGACGGCCTCGTCGGACCGGGCGGCGTCCCCGGCTCGTTCGGCGGCCGCCCGGAGCAGGCTCTGGAAAAGGGCCATGAAAAGCGCCGCGCCCACGCCCTTGCCGGAGACGTCCGCGATGAGGAACGCGAGGTGGCCGTTTGGCAGCTCGAAGGCGTCGTAAAAATCGCCGGCCACGCGCCAGACGGGATGGAAGCGAACGGCGAGTTCCCAGCCCGGCGGCTGCGGCAAGTCGGCCGGTAGCAGGCTCCGCTGGATCCGGCGCCCGAACTCGAGCTCGCGCTCCAGGCTCCGGGCATAGTGGCTGGCCCGGACCCGCGCCTGCTCGGCCTCCTGCCGGGCCTGCTCCAGTTCCTCGGCATGCCGCTTCTGTTCGGTCACGTCGCGGAAGAACCAGATGCGCCCGTAGTGGTCGCCCTCGCTGCTGACGACGGGGGCCGTGTAGCGGTCGAAGACCCGCCCGTCACGCAGGAGGATCTCGTCCCGGGCTTTTTCCCCGGGGTGCCGGTACAGGTGTTCGACCCGGGCCCGGAACGTCTCCGGATCCTGGAGTTGATCCAGCACGGCCGCAATCGCCGCTTCGTCCGAGCGGGTGGTCATAACGTCCGGCGACAGCCCCCACATCTCGACGAAGCGCTGGTTGTACGAGAGGATCCGTCCCTGGTCGGAAACCACCAGGATGCCGTCGATGGAAGCCTCGCCCTGCGCTTCGAGCAGCGTCTTCTGCAGGCGCAGCGTGGCCTCGGCCCGCTTGCGCTCGGTGACGTCCCGGGAGTTGACGACCATCCCCTCGCCGGGCGCGTCCGCCAAGAGCGCCGTACCGACGGATTCGATGATGCGCCAGGAGCCGTCCTGGTGCCGGAACCGAAATTCAGCGGTGACCGGTACCCCCGGCCGTGTGAGCACCTGCTGGAAAAGGGTCCGGGTGGCGGGCTCTTCGTCCGGGGAGAGGTAGTCGAAGACATTCTGGCCGATCATCTCTTCCGGGAGATACCCCAGCATCCGGGTGACGGCCGGACTCTGATAGCGGACGACGCCCCCGGCATCCAGGATGGAGATCAGGTCCGAGGCATTCTCGATGAGCCGCCGGAAGTGCTCTTCGCTGCGCCGCAGCGCGGCTTCGGCCTCCACCCGATCCGAGATGTCGCGGGCGACGGCGATGACCACGTCCTGGCCGAAGTAGGTCGAGCGCTGGAGCACCACCTCTTTCGGGAAGCAACTGCCGTTTTCGGGAAGCAACTGCCGTCCTTGCGGCGTCCCCACCAGTCGAAGCGCTGGGGCTCACCCGCGACGGCCAGGCGGAAGCATCGCATCGTCTCCTCGACGTCCACGCGATCGGAAGCGGCCAGGAGGGCAGGCGTCTGGCCGATGATCTCGTCGCGTCGATACCCGTAGGCCTGCACGACGGCTTCGTTCACGTTCAGGAAGCGACCGTCGAGGTCCTGAACGTAGACGAGTTCGGTCAGGTTGTCGAAGAGGCTACGGTAGCTCGCCTCACTGGCACGCAGGGCGGCCTCGGCCTGTTTGCGTTCGGTGATGTCGATGAGCGCGGTCGCCACCGTCGGGGCGCCGTCGAAGACGAGGCGCTGCGCCGAGAGGGAAACCCAGCAGGGGGAGCCGTCGGCCCGCCTGATGCACAGTTCCAGGTCGCGCACGTACCCCTGCCGGCGCACGGTCTCGAGCACGCGCGGGCGGTCGGCCGGGTCGGTGTAGAAGTCCGGTGTCTTCTTGCCCACCAGACTGCCGGGTTCCGCCCCGATGAGCGTTTCGAGCCGGTCGTTGGCATAGAGGATGACCCCGTCGTCGAGCCGGCTCAGCAGCAGCGGCGTGGGACTGGCCTCGACGATGGCACGGAAGCGCTGCTCGGCCTGTTCCAGGGCTGCCGTTCGCTCGGCCAGCTCGGCGGTGCGGGCCGCGACGCGTTGTTCGAGTTCCTCGTAGGCCCGTTTCAGCGCCGCCTCGGCCTGCTTGCGCTCGTCGATGTTGCGAACGCTGGCCAGGATCCGGTCTTCGCCCCGGATGCGCACCCGGTGCAGGCTCACCTCCACCCAGAAGCGTTCGTCCGTCTTGCGCCGGACGAGCCACTCGAAGCGCTGCGGCTCGCCCCCGGCGGCACGCCGGATGCGGTCCCAGGCATGCCCGGCATCGAAGGGCGGGCGGCCGTCGCTGATCCCGCCGACGCCGAGCGCCTTCAATTCGTCGAGGGTACAGCCGTGCAACTCACAGGCCTTGCGGTTGGCGTCAAGGATCGCCCCGGTTTCCAGGTCGTGGACGAAGATGGCGTCGCTGGCCAGCTCAAAGATCGTGCGGTAGCTCTCCTCGCTGGCCCGCAGGGCCGCCTCGGCCGCCGTCAGGTCGGTCACGTCCTGTCCCGTGCCGATCATCTGGTGGGGGCGACCGTCGGGGCCGTGGACCACCGCCCCGCGGGCATGCAGCACCCGGACCGTCCCGTCCGGGCGGACGATCCGGTGCAGGAAGTCGTAGGGCTTGCCGCCGCGCCGTGCTTCCTCGATCCGGGCGAGCACCCGGGCCCGGTCTTCCGGATGCAGGTGAGCAATGAACACCGAGAAGGCGATCCGCCCTTTGTTCGGCGGCAAGCCGTAGATGCGAAAGAGCTCGTCCGACCAGATGACGTGGTCGCTGCCGATAGTCCAGCGCCAGCTACCGAGGCGTGCCAGGCGTTCGGCTTCGCTGAGCTGCCGCTCGCGTTCGCGCAGCGCCTCCATGGCCTCCTGCCGTGACTCCGCCAGGCGCATGTTCACGAGCGCGGTGGCCGCCAGCGAAGCAAGCACCTCCACCACCCCCACGTCCGCGTCCGTGTACCGGTCGGGGGTGAAGCTGTGAACGGCGAGGACGCCCAGTACTTCGTCCCCGGCCAGAACCGGCGTGTGGATGGCCGAACCGAACGGGTAACCGATGCCGGAGAGCGGGCCGTCCGGCGCTCCGGCATCGTCCGTCCGGTGCACCAGCACGGACCGGCGCTCGTGCACCACGCGTTCCCCCGGTGTACCGGCTGCCGGCGTCGCATCGCGGCCGGCAAAATCCTGAAAGGTGTGCGTGGCGGCGTCGTAGCCCAGGAGCATGAACGCGTCGGACGGAAGCACCTGGCGGCAGGCCTCCTCCAGCACGGACCGCAGGGCCTCCCGCGAGCGGGCACCGATCACACCGGCCGCCGCTGCGGAGACGACCCGCAGGCGGTCCGCCACCGACCGCGACGCATCCTGTAACTGCTCCGACATGGTTCGTTCGGGTTCAGGGACTGGAAACGCAGCACCGCGACACCGCTAAATCCTTTGACCTTACAACATAATAGCGTTCTTTGCGGCCGGAATCCATCATCCCGGTCAGGCCAGCGCACTTTCGCGGCCCGAATCGCGCACGAACAGGCAGGAGCTGCGCGTGCGGAACACGACCGTCTTCAGAAAGGCGGGATCGACCTCGCGCGGCAGCCCGAGGAGTTGTACATCGGCGCGGGGTGCTTCGGCCAGCCGTTCCAGAAACCGGCCGGTGTACACCCGGCATACGGCCCCCGGCGGCAGGCGGGCATCCTCGACGAGCCGCCGCAGATAGGCCCGGGCATTCGGCACCTCCTGCGGGTCCTCGCAGACGGTGAGCAGGCGCAACTCGCGCCCCCGCCAGTTTCGGAAGATCTGATAGGCCAGCAGCACCGTCAGATCTAGGTTGGCCAGCCGTAACCCGAGCTGCCAGGTCGGGCTCTGGTCCCGCACCCAGACGTTGAGGCGGTGCTCGTAGCCCAGGCCGGCCTCCGGGTGCAGGTAGAGCAGGGCCACGCCCATCTGGTGCGCCGCCGCCGTGTCGACGAAGTGCTGCAACGTCGGGGGGGCGTAGAGGTGGGCCAGTCCAAAAAGCACGTTGGGACGGAAGTAGCTGCCCCGCAGGACGGCCGCGCTCATCTGCACCCCTTTGGCCAGCGACGGGGCTTCGATCACCGTTGCCGTCGCATAGACCCCCTCCTGTTGAAACATCCGGGCCACCTCGGGCAGCGTATCGAGATCGTCCGGCCGGGTGGTTCCGGCGGGCGTGCCCGGGGAGCTTTCCGGCGTCCGGGCGGCAGGCAACGTTTCGGGTGCCTCCTCCAGGCAGCGGACGCCCACGATCTTGAGCGAGCCCTTGGGCTCGGTGAGCACACGCAGGAAGCGGAAGGTACCGTCGAGCTGGCTGCGCGAGGTCACCGGCACCAGCAGGTCCGGCTTCCAGGAACGCTCGTTGGCCTCTTCGGGCGTGCGGGCGATGCGCTTGGCCGCCCAGTCCGCCAGCGAGACGAAGATGCTGCTCCGGACGGTCTGCCACGGCGTCTGGAGCTTCCGGTTGGTCAGGTAGACGTAGATGCCGGCCACCAGGGTGAGGGCGATGAGGGCAAACGCGGGACTGATGACGAAGATGGCCAGCAGGCAGGCGGCGATCCCGAGCATCGGCACCCAGAGCGGGATGCGAAACAGGGGCCGGAACGAGATCATGCCGAGCCCCTGCTCGACGAGGATGACCAGATCGATCGTCAGATAGGTCAGCAGGTAGAACATCGTGATCAAGACCGCAATCCGGTCCAGGCTGCCGAGCAGCAGCGCCAGGCCGACGAGCCCCCCCGTCACGAGCGCGGCGTTGCGCGGCTCGCCGCCGGGGGTCAGCCGGCCGAAGAAATCCCGCCGGGGGATGATCCCCTGTTCGCCCAGCGCGTGCAGGACGCGGGGCGCCGCCACGAGCGAACTGAGCGTCGCGGTGAAGGTGGACGCCAGGATCCCCGCCAGCACGAGCTCCCCCCGGGCCGCCCGCTCGACGACGACCAGGTAGTTGCTCCGGAGCTCCTCGGGCGTCGCGACCAGGCTGTACCAGAGGGCCATGAACAGGTAAACCACGAGCGCCGTGCCCACGGCGGCCAGGGTCCCGCGCGGAATGCTTCGCCGCGGATCGGCCAGCGCCCCCGACATGCTGGCCCCCACCTTGATGCCGGTTCCGGCCGGAAAGAAGATCGCAAAGAGCACCCAGAACCCCCCGGCATCGAAAGGACCCCAGAGCTGCGGGTTGTGCAGGGGCTCCTGCCGCCCGATACCTGTCAGCCCCAGGACGATGGAGCCGAGCGAAACCAGGATGACGAACATCACCAGCCCCTGCAGCCGGAAGGCCAGCCGTGTCGAGATGAGGGTCGCCGTGAAAACCACCGCAAAGACGCCATAGGCCACCAGCAACTGCGGGTGATCGGGAAAAAGGTACAGCCAGGCCTCGCTGAAGCCGTAAATGTAGAGCGCCGCCGAGAGGGCCTGGCCGAGATAGAGCGGAATGCCGATGCTGCCCCCCGGCTCGAGCCCGAGCGACTGGCTGATGATGTAGAAAACCCCGCCGGCCCCCATGCGGATGTTGGTCGTGATGGACGAGAGCGAAAGAGCCGCCGTACCGGTGATGAGAAACGTCAGCAGAATGATCAGCACGGCTCCCCCCAGACCGGCCTGCCCGACGACCCACCCCTCGCGTAGATACATGATCACGCCGAGGATCGTCAGCACCGTGGGCCGGAAAACCCCCTGAAACGTCCCGAGCCCCCGCTGCTCCGAAGCCCTGCCGGCACGGAAGCGGGAAGCGAGACGACGCGCCCGGGAAACACGGCGTTCCGGCCCGGCGGCATCGGACGTGTCCCCTTCGCCGGACACCCGGGATATACCGGTCTCACCGGCCCGTGGGGACCGGGCGTCGGGGTGATGCTCGTCCATCGGAAGCGCGGGAAGGAGAAGAAAAGTGGGGGATTAACGTACGCCGGGCAGGAAGGATTCATGCGGCAAGGCCTGCCCGCGCCCCCCTGCCCGCCGCACCCCCGAACGACCTGCCGGAAAAGCCGCCCTGCTTCACACCACGATGTCGATATGCTTCGGGCCGGGCAACGCGGGAGACAACCGGCCGCCGGGACGATAGGTGACGGGCTCCGGCGTCTCCTTCGGAACCCGCCGGCGCCTGCGGGGCTCGCGACGCGGCGGACGCTCGCGCTGCCGGCGGTCGGGCTCGGCCGGCACCCACGTGACCCCGGTGGTCGATGCTATCTTATCAGGTGACGCCATAACTTTTTCAAAATCAGGCGGCTTTATGGAAAATATCGACCCCCGGCGACGCCGCTTAAACGACCGCATGGCACGATACCCCCCTCCCGCGCACGCCCCCCCGCAAGGTGCACCCGGCGAGCGCGGTCCGGCGGTAGCTGCACGCACCCCGTCAGATCCACCCCTTCGCCTTCGCTTCTTCGTAGCCCTTTGCACGGAGGATGGAGGCCGGGTTGTCGAGGCGTCCGTAGCCCCATTCGTTGTAGGTGGTCCGGTCGCCGTGGTAGTCCGTATGCGAGAGGTCGCGGACGATGTCGAGCACGCCCAGGTCGGCGGCCAGCTTCCACGTCTCCGCCTTCGTCAGATACATCAGCGGGGTATGGATGCGCAGGTCGACGTCGAGGGCGCGGGCGAGGGCCGTCTCCATGGCGTCGATGAAGGCGCGGCGGCAATCCGGATAGCCGGCGTAGTCGGTCTGGCACATGCCGCCGACGAGGTCGCGGATACCCCGGTTGTAGGCGTGTGCGGCGGCGACGGAGAGGAAGACGGCGTTGCGCCCGGGTACGAAAGAGGCCGGCAGGTCCGGGTTGCGCTCGTGCCGGGCCGAGACGTCTTTCTCGTGTTCGGTCAGCGCCGAGCCGTGAAGCATGCCCCGCAGGTCGACCACCGTGAACGGCACCCCCGCCCGTTCGGCGATGAGGCGGGCCTGCTCCAGCTCGACGCGGTGCCGTTGCCCGTAGTCGAACCCCAGGGTTTCGACGCGGGCAAAATGCTTTTGGGCCCAGAACAGGCAGGTGGTCGAGTCCTGGCCGCCGGAGAACAGCACCAGGGCCGGGCGTTTCAGGGTTTCGGACATAACGAGAATCGGCAGGAGAAGAAACCGGCCATCGCGGCACCCCCGAACTTCGGGGACCGGGACGGGTTAGAGGCCCGGTTTGTACCGACCATCGCAGGCCAAAAGATCCATGGGCACGACGGACCACGCGCTGCAGGAAGCCCTCGAAGCGCTCCAGGCGCAGGCGCTCGAATACACGCGCCGCTCGCTCGAACACATGGCACGCCACGGCATCCGCCCCGAAGGCCGCTTCGGGCTGTTTCTGCCGCCCGAGACGCGCCGGCAGGAGATCCACCGCCTGCCCTACGAGCACACCGCCCGGCAGGTGGTCGTCTACGAGACGGCACCCGGCGAGTTCTCCGCCCTTTGCCCCTTCTCCGGCCTGCCGGACTACGGCACCGTCCGCATCGAATACGTGCCGGGAAGCTGGATCCTGGAGCTGAAAAGCCTGAAATACTACCTTATCTCCTGGCGTAACATCGGGGCGGCCCAGGAGGACATCACGGCAATCATGTACGAGGACCTGATGCGCCACCTCGAGGATCCCGCCTACCTGGTGCTCACGACCGACTACAACGTGCGCGGCGGCATCCACACCGTCTGCACCATCGACAGCCGCACGCAGCGCTGAACCTCGCGGCGGTGGGCGCCCTGCCCGGCCGGGTCACTCCACGGGCGGCGGGACGAGGGCCTGGTAGACGGCGGCCTTGAACGCCTCGCGGAGGCCGCTCCCGTAGTAGGGGACCACCTGGATCATCAACACCAGCACCAGCCGTTCCTTCGGGTCGACCTCGTAAGCGGATCCATACGCCCCGCTCCAGCCGAACGTCCCCACCGAGCTGAAGCCGTTCGCCCCGAGCCGGTCCGTCGTCTGGAACCCGAGGCCGAAGCCCAGCCCGTCCTCGCTGTAGCGGGTGCCGACCTGGTTGGACGTCATGACCGCGACGGTATGCGGGGCCAGGATACGCACGCCGTCCAGGATGCCGCCGTTGCGGATCATCTCCAGGAAACGGGCATAGTCGCGCGCCGTCGAGAGGAGGCCGGCGCCCCCGGAGAAGCTGCGGCGCGGCCCGTCGACGTAATCGCCCTGGCCGCGCGGGCCGTCCGGCGCCCGCACCACCCGCCCGTCGTCGCCCGGTGTGTACACGGCCGCCAGGCGATCCCGTTGCGCGGGGGGGAGGTAGAAATACGTGTCGGTCATGCCCAGCGGTCCGGTCAGGCGTTCCCGGAAGAAGGCATCGAGGGGGCGGCCGCTGACGCGCTCGACGACGCACCCCAGGATGTCGGTGGCGTAGCCGTAGACCCAGCGGACCCCCGGCTGTTCGACGAACGGCAGCGTGCCGAGCCGGTCCATCGTCTCACAGATGGGTTCGTCCAGGTGGGCCGTGTACCAGCCGTAGGCTTCTCCGTAGCCCAGGCCCTGCGCCCGGTAGCGCGCCGCCACCCACGGCTCGCCGCCGTAGGAGATGCCGGCCGTGTGGGTGAGCAGGTCCCGGATGGTGATGGCCCGGCGCGCCGGCTCCAGCACCAGGCCCGTATCCGAGCGGACGGCGACCATCGTCCGCTCGAACGTCGGCATCCAGCGGCTCACCGGATCCTCGAGGTTGATCCGGCCTTCCTCCACCAGCATCAGGATGGCCGTACTGGTGAGGGCCTTGGTCTGCGAGGCGATGCGGAAGATGGTGTCCGTCGTCATCGGACGCCCCGCCTCACGGTCGGCCCAGCCCACGGCCCGCTCGTAGACGACCTCGCCGTCGTGCAGCACCAGCCCCACCGCCCCGGCCACCCGGCCCTCACGCACGTACCGCTCGAGCACCGAATCGACCCGGACCAGGCGCTCCGGGTCGATGACGTTCCCGGTGACCGGCACCGCCAGATCCTGCGCAAGCGCAGCCGCGGCGACGCCCATGCACAGAAGCATGAAAACCGGCAGAGACCGTAAGGCGAGGCGCATGATGACGCCGAATCGATGAAGACAGGGGGACAAAAGACGGTCGAAACGCGAGGAAGCCACCGGCGCGGCCTCACCGGCCGTGCTCCTCGTCGGGCATCGCGGTGGAGCCGGTCCACCCCGGCGGATCACTTGCGGGAAACGACTCTTCACCGGCCTCGTCGACCGGATCGATCGGGGCCGGCGTCTCGTCGTCCGAAGGCCGGCGCGACGAGCGGACACCGGACGGCCAGGGAGGGGCATCGCTGGCCGGAAAAGAGCCTTCTCCCGCCGTCTGAACCGGATCGGCGGTGCTTTCCGGAGCGGGTACGGTCGGCGCCGCGCCGGCGGGTACCGGATCCTCGGACCCGGTGGTCCACGCCGGCGGATCGCTCGCGGGAAACGACTCCGCGCAGGCTTCCTCCACGGGATCCCGGGTGAGCGGGTCCTGCGCTCCCCCGTTCCCCTCATCGACGGGTCTCTTCCGATCGTTCGTCATGGCGTCTGCTCCCTGGGATCAGTGCTTTTTCAGAAGGGTTCCCTCTTGAAACGGACGAAGCCGTACTCCGTTCTGATAGGGTCAGGGGAAAACCTTCCGGCGGCGTCCTGCGCCCTCGCCGGGAAAGGATCCCCGCAACTCCCGGCGTTTACGTTCGTTAGCCGGAGAACGCCGCCGGTTCCGTGCCCGGCCGCCACGGCCTTCGCTCACCCTGCCCGGTCTCCCATGAGAAGGTGTCGCCTGCTCGTTCTTGCCGCCTGCCTGATGCTCGTCGTGGTCCCCGCCCCGGCCCAGGAACCGGACCCGGCCGGTGCGGCGCTGCAGGCCGGTGACTACGCGGCGGCACGCACCCTGCTCGCCCGTCACCTCGACGACGGCGCCACCGAACACGCCCCCGCCTTCGCCGAGACGTTCCTCAAGACGGGGGCCTACGAGGAAGGCCTCCGGGCCGTCGAGGCCTATCTCCAGCGACGGGAGCGCGACCCCTACCTGCTGCACGCCAGGGGACGGCTGCTGGCCATGCTCGGTCGCTACGACGAGGCCGAGCAAGCCTTCCGCGAGGCACTCGGGCGCAGGCCCGACTTCTGGCGGAACACGGTCGAGCTGGGGCTCCTGCTCGAGCGCACCGGGCGCCGCCGGGAAGCCCTGCGGCTGTATGCGGCCGTCTACCGCCGCTTTGAAGAGAACGCCCTGCACACGGCCGATGACCTGGCCCAGGCCGGCCGGGCCGCCGCCCGCCTCGGTGCCTTCCGCGACGCCAACGAAGCCTTCCGTACCGCCTACCGCATCGACCCGAAGCACGCCGCCCTCCTGGGCTGGTGGGCCGATCTCTTCCGGGAAAAATACAACCCGGCCGACGCCCGGCGGACGTACGAGGAAGCGCTGGCCCTCCGCCCGCAGGACGCCGACCTGCTCACCGGCTATGCCCGCACCTTCGACGCCTTCGACCGGCAGGAGGCCCTCGCCCGGAAGGCGCTCGCCGCGAACCCGCGCCACGTGGAGGCCCTGAGCCTGCTTGCCGGCCTGCACCTGCTCGACGGCGACGACGACGCGGCCGCCGCCCGGGCCCGTGAGGCGCTCGCCGTCAACCCCCACGACCTGACGGCCCTCGGCCACCTGGCCGCCACGTACTACCTCCGGGGCGACTCGGCGGCCTTCGCGGCCACAGCGGCACGGGTCACCCATCCGGCTCCTGCTCCCTTCTACCTGACCCTCGCCCGCGACGCCGAGCTCCGCTTCCGCTACGACGATGCCGCCGCCTTCGCCCGCCGGGCCGTGACGGTGGCACCGGACGACGCGGCGACCCACGCCATGCTCGGCACCGCGCTCCTGCGCACCGGCTCCTTCCACGAAGCCCGTCGCCACCTCGAGATCGCCTACGAACGCGACCCGTTCAACCTGTTCGTCGCCAACACGCTGACGATGCTCGACATGGTGGACGAGCACTTCACGCGCCTCGAAAGCCCCCACTTCACCCTGCTCCTCCACCGAAACGATGCCGGGGTCCTCGGCCCGCTGGTGCTCGAACAGGCCGAGGCCGCCTTCGCCGACCTGGTCGCCCGCTACCCCTACCGCCCGCCGGGCAAGATCGTCCTCGAACTCTACGACGAGCACAGCGACTTTGCCGTGCGCGTGGCCGGGCTGCCGCACGCCGGGCTGCTCGGGGTCAGCTTCGGCGACATCGTGGCGATGGACTCGCCCCGTGCCCGAGCCGGGGAAGCCTACAACTGGGCCCGGACGCTCCGGCACGAGCTCGCCCACACCTTCTCCATCGGCGCCTCGAAGCACCGCGTGCCGCGCTGGTTCACCGAAGGCCTGTCGGTCTACGAGGAACAGCGCTTCCGCCCGGCCTGGGGCCGCGACATGGACCTCGAACTGCTGGCCGCCTTCGACCGGGGGCAGCTCCTGTCGCTACACGAGATCGACCGGGGGTTCACCCGTCCCACCTTCCCGGGGCAGGTCATGCTCAGCTACTACCATGCCGGGCAGGTCGTCGGCTTCCTCGTCGAGCACCACGGCTTCGAAGCCGTGGCCGCCATCCTGCAGGACCTGGGAGCGGGGCGGTCCATGGACGAGGCCGTCCGGGCCGCCACCGGGCAGCCGCTCGACGCCCTCGACGCCGCCTTCCGTGCGCACCTGCGCCGGGAGCGGTCCCGCCTGGCGGCCCTGCTCGAGACCCTGCCCGGCGATGCGACGGCCCCCGACTTTGCCGGCGCGCCGGACAACCCCTTCTTCCGGGCCCTCCGGGCCGGCCACGACGCCCTGCGAACCGGGCGCCTCGACGAGGCCGAAACCCGCTTCCGGCAGGCCCTGACCCTCTACCCGGACTACGCCCGCGACGCCAGCCCCTACCACGGACTCGCCGCCGTCTACCGCGCCCGGGCCGACACCGCCGCCCTCGTCGACATCCTCACCCGCTTCCTCGACGTGAGCGACGCCGGCGCGGCCGAAGCCCGCGAACTGGCTGCCCTCCACCGCGCCGCCGGCCGCACGGAGGCCGCCCGCCGCTACCTCGAGCGCACCCTCGACGTCGAACCCCTCGACGCCCCCACACACGCGGCGCTGGCCGAGCTCTACACCGAAGCCGGCGACCTGGAACGCGCCGTCCGCGCCCGGCGCGCCGTCGTCGCCCTCGACCCCGTGGACCGGGCCCGGGCCCTCTACCTGTTGGCCGAAGCCCTCTACCGGAACCGCGAACACGATGCCGCCCGCCGTACCGTCCTCCAGGCCCTCGAACTCGCCCCCGGCTTCCGCGACGCACAGCGGCTGCTGCTCCAATGCGTCGAAGCCGGCGAAAAAACCGGCACCGAGAAACGGGAATAGGCGGCCGGCAGGCGGATCCCCATTCCCGGCCCTCCCCCGCAATCCGAAATCCCGATGCGTCGTCCCACCCAGAACGCGCCCCGTTTTCTCCGGCCCGAGGTGCTCGCACGCATCGCCGGGCTGGAACTGCTGGCGCGCGGGGTGGTCGAGGGCTTCGTGGCCGGGCTGCACCGGAGCCCGTACCGCGGCTTCTCGGTCGAGTTCATGGAATACCGGCCCTACATCCCCGGCGACGACCCGTTGCGGATCGACTGGAAGCTCTTTGCCCGCTCGGACCGGTACTACGTGAAGGAGTTCGAAGACGAGACGAACACACGGCTGCACCTGGCCGTCGATGTGAGCGCGTCGATGGACTACGCCTCCGGGGCGGTGCGCAAGCGCGACTACGCCTTCATGCTGGCCGCCTCGCTGGCCTATTTCGTCATCCGGCAGCGCGACGCCGTGGGGCTGACGCTGTTCGACGAACGGGTCGTCGGCGGCCTGGCGCCGCGCAGCACCACGAGCCATCTGCGGGCCCTGCTCCGTCACCTCGAGCAGGCCGGCCCCGGCGCCCGGAGCGCCTTCGGCAAGCCCCTGCACGAACTCGCCGAGCGATGGCGCCGGCGCGGCTTCGTGGTGCTCGTCTCCGACCTGCTCGACGCCCCGGAGACGATCCTCGACGGCCTCCGCCACTTCCGGTTCAACGGGCACGAGGTCATCGTCTTCCACGTCCTCGACCCGCGCGAGGTCGATTTCGCCTTCGGAGACCTGGTCGAGTTCGAAGACCTGGAGACGGGCGAGCGACGCCTGGTGCAGGCGGACGCAGCGAGAACCGACTACCTCGCCCGCCTGCACGCCTACCTCGACCGGCTCCGGCACGGCTGCGCGCGCCTCGGCGTCGACTACACGCTGCTGACGACCGATCAGCCGCTCGACTACGCCCTGTTCAACTACCTGGCCGCCCGCCGGCGCTCCCTGCGATAAGCGAAGCCCGGTCGCCATGAAGACACGACGACGTTCAAAAGCGACGGATGGAAACGCGGCGTGCACACGCCGACCGGATGGGCCAGGCACCCGTGACGATCATAAACCCGAACCTGCAACCTCCCCCTGCTCAACCCGAACCGTGAAACCAGAACTCCATCCCGCGTGGCGGCTTCTGGCCGTGTTGCTGCTGCTCGGACCGAACGTGGCGGCGGCCCAGGGAGACCACGGCTTCCGGTTCGTCCGCATCCGGTACGAGGACGTGCGCGGCGAGGGACGGCGCTTCGGCGGGGCCGCCTGGGCCCACGACTACCCGACGGCCGAGCTCAACTTCTACGAAGCCCTCAACCGCACCACCCGGATCTACCTCGAAGGCCCGCCGCTCGTGCTCACCCTCGACGACCCCCGCCTCTTCGAGTATCCGGTGCTCTACCTGTGCGAACCCGGCTACTGGGAGATGACGGACGAACAGGCCGCCCGCCTGCGCCAGTACCTCGACCGGGGCGGCTTCATCCTCTTCGACGACTTCCGGGGCGAGTACGAATGGATCAACCTGGTCCGGCAGATGAAGCGCGTCTACCCCGACCGCGACTTCATCGAGCTCCCGCCCGAACACCCCGTCTGGCGGATCTACTTCGACATCGACCCCGTCGAGGCCCCCTCGCTCGTCAGCGGCGGCTTCTCGAAGTACGAAGACCGCTACCTGGCCCTCTTCGACGACGAGGGGCGCATGGTGGCCCTGGCCAACCGCAACCAGGACATCGGCGACGGCTGGGAATGGCCGGAGCAGAACTTCGACCAGGCCTCGACGATCAGCTTCCAGATGGGGATCAACTTCGTCATGTATGCCCTGACCCATTGACCGCACCGGGACCGTTTTTTCCACCCGCAAACCGCAAGCCCGTGACCGGAAAACCCACGCCCACCCGTACGCCGGCGTCCTCCGGGGCCGCCGGCACCCACCCTGAAGAAGCCCTGCTGGCCCGCCTGCAGGAAGGCCGGGCCGAGATCGAGCGCGAGCTGCGCCGCCGCATCGTCGGGCAGGACGACGTGATCGAGCTGGTGCTCGTGGCCCTGTTCGCCGGCGGGCACGTCCTGCTCACCGGCGTGCCGGGCCTGGCCAAGACGCTGCTCATCCGCTCCCTCGGCGAGATCCTCGACCTGTCCTACCGGCGCATCCAGTTCACGCCGGACCTGATGCCCGCCGACATCACCGGCATCGATATCCTCGAAGAGGACCGTGCCACGGGACGACGCACGCTTCAGTTCGTCAAAGGCCCCATCTTCGCCAACATCCTGCTGGCCGACGAGATCAACCGCACCCCGCCCAAGACGCAGGCCGCCCTGCTCGAGGCCATGCAGGAATACCAGGTGACCGCCGGCGGCGATCGCTATGCCCTCGAGAAGCCGTTCTTCGTCCTGGCCACCCAGAACCCGATCGAGCTGGAGGGCACCTACCCCTTGCCCGAGGCCCAGCTCGACCGGTTCATGTTCAACATCGTCCTGGACTACCTGTCGGCCGAGGACGAGCTGGCGGTGGCCCTGACGACGACCGAGCGCACCGACGAACCGCTCCGGAAGATCCTGAGCGGGGAAGACATCCTCACCTTCCAGCAGCTCGTGCGGCAGGTCTATGTGCCCCGCAACGTGGGCGAGTATGCCGTGCGGCTCGTGCGCAGCACCCGTCCCGCCGGGCCGGAGGCCCCCGACTTCGTCCGGCAATGGGTGAGCTGGGGCGCGGGCCTGCGGGCCATCCAGTACCTGCTGCTCGGGGGCAAGGTGCGGGCCGTCTTCCACGGGCGGTACAACGTCGCCGTCGAGGACATCCGGGCGCTGGCCCGGCCCGTCCTCCGCCACCGCGTGCTGACCAACTTTTTCGCCGAGTCCGAAAACGTCGACGCCGACGCCGTCATCGACCGCCTGCTCGAGACCGTACCGGAGCCGTCGTCCGGGCTGGCCTAGGGGGCGATGGTCCGTCGCCCGCAGCGTTGCAGGTTGCGGCGGCCTCCTCGATCCGAAACGCGCCATCCAAAGGAGCCATGTCCTTCCTGAACCCCCTGTTCCTGCTGGGCCTGGGTGCCGTGCTGGTGCCCGTGCTGGTGCACCTGGTGCGGCGGGTGCAGGTGCGGCGGGTACCGTTCAGCACCCTCATGTTCCTCCGGGCCACCCCGGTGGAGCGGGTCCGGCGCCGGCGGTTTCAGGACGTGTTGCTGATGGCGATACGGGCAAGCCTGCTGGTGCTGCTGGCGCTGGCCTTTGCCCGGCCGTTCATCCCGGAGGAGGCCCTGCCGTTCCTGCCCGCCCGCACCGATGCCTCCGTGGTGCTGTTGATCGACCGGTCGTACAGCATGCGCTACGGGGACCGGTTCGAGCGGGCGAAGGCCGAAGCGCTCCGCCGCCTCGACGCCGCCGGGCCGGACGACGAGCTGGCCGTCATGGCCTTTGCGGACGACGTGCAGGTGCTCGCCCCGCTCACCACCGACCGGGCCCTCGTCCGCAACGTCATCGAACGCCTGGCGCCGTCCTACCGGCCGACCGACTTCTACGAGCCGCTGCGCCGGGCCGGCGAGCTGCTCCGCGACGCCCGCCACGAGACGCGGCGGATCGTCCTGATTTCGGACTACCAGCAGAACGGCTGGGGGGCGGCCTTCGACAACTGGTCGCTCGACCCCGGCCTTGCCTTCGAGACGCTGTCCGTGGCCGAAGGCGAGGTCGACCACGTCTATCTCGAGGCCGTCCGCCTGACCGGCCGCCGCACCGGCGAGGTGGTGGACGTGCACCTGGCCGCCCGCGTGGCCGCCCGGGGGACCCGCGCCGGGGCGGACCTCACCGCCACCCTCTCGCTCGACGGCGCCGAGACCTACCGGCAGCGCCTGTCCCTGCCGGCCGGCGGGCAGCTCGCCTTCCGCCATCGCTTCACCCGGCCCGGCACCTACCAGGGCACGCTCGCCCTCGACGCCGCCGACCCCCTGCCCGTCGACGACCGTTACTTCTTCACCCACGCAGTAACCGAACGGCCCACCCTGCTCCTCATCGACGAGGCGCCGCGCGGCACGCGCCGGGACGCTTTCTTCCTCGAAGCCGCGCTGGCCCCCGGCGACGAGGCCCCGTACCGCCTCCGCACCGGCCCGCGGGGACGGCTCACCCGCACGGAGCTGAACCCGGCCACCGCCGGCGCCGTCCTCCTCCTGAACGTGCCGGCCCTTTCCCCCGACCAGATCAACGCGCTCCGGGCCTTCGTCCAAGGCGGCGGCGGGCTGATCGTCTCCTTCGGGGAGGCCACCGACCCGGAAGCCTTCGTCCCGGCCCTCCAGGCGCTCGGCATCGGCACCCCGGCCGGACGGATACGGGCGCGGTCCGTGCAGGCCCAGGATGCCCTCCTTGCCGAAGTCGACCTGCGTCACCCGATCTTCAACCTGTTCGCCGGAGACACCGGCGTCATCTTCCGCCCTGTCTTCCGCACCTACCTGCGGGTCGTGCCGGACACCGGCGCCGTCGTCCTGGCCCGGTACGACACCGGCGACCCGGCGCTCCTCGAGCGGCGGCTCGGGCGCGGGGTGGTGCTCGCCTACACGTCCACCTTCAACACGGACTGGACCGACTTCCCCGTGCACGAGCTGTACGTGCCGTTCGTCCATGAACTCGTGCGGTACGCCGTGCGGGAGGAAGCGGCGCGCCACACCTTCACGGTCGGGGAGCCGGTGCCGCTCGAAGGTCGCCCGGGCGACGTGTGGGAGGTCCGCACGCCGGACGGCCGCCTCCTGCGCACCGACCCGGTCGGGGATACCGGGCGCACGTTCTTCCGTGAGACGGAGGTGCCGGGCCACTACAGGGCTGCCCTCGGGCGAACGACGTACCGGTTCTCCGTGAACGTGAACCCGGTGGAGTCCGACCTGACGGCACGCGATCCCGAGGAAGCCTATGCCGCCGTCGTGGCGCCGGCCACGGCCCCCGGAGCCGCTGCCGCCTCCCCCGCCTCCCGATCCCCGGTCGATGCCGAGCGCAGGCAGAAGCTCTGGCGCGTGTTGCTGCTGCTGGTGCTGGCCCTCCTCGCCACCGAGACCTACCTGGCCCACCGGCGCAGGCCGTCGCGGCGCGTCGAGCGCTGAAGGCGCCACGATGAAGCCCCGGGAGGCTGCACGGCAGAGCGAGGCGTCCCCGGGGAAAAACCCGTCGCCCCGGCCGGGATCCAGAACAATCCAAACGTTTGACGTTCAATATTTCAAGGCGAATGCTCCACGCACGAAAACGCGACAGCCATGCCCCCTTCTTCCACCTACCGGATCCAGACCCTGGTCGATGACGTGCGCCGGCGCTGGCGGCGGCGGGCACTCCTGCAGGGCGGCGCCGTGGCCGTGCTCGTCCTGCTCTTCTTCGCCACCGCGTTGCTGCTGCTCCACACCCGGCTCGGCGCGCCGCCCGGGGTGCTGGCCGTCGTCGCGTTGCTCGGGCTGGTCGCGCTGGTGGCGGTCGTGGTGCGGCTCGTGGTGCGCCCCGGCCTGCAGCGGCTCTCCGACCGGCAGATCGCCCTCTTCATCGAGGAGAAGATGCCCGACCTGCAGGACCGGCTCAACAGCGCCATCGAGGTGAACGCGGACGGTACGCTGCGCCGGACCCATCCCGCGTTGCTGGACCGCCTGGTCGACGACGCCGCACAACAGGTCAGGGCCATTGCGCCCGCCACCCTCATCGACCGGCAGCGGGCACGCCTGCTGGCCTTCGCGGCGGCCGGTGCCGCCACCCTTTTCCTCCTCCTGGGCTACACCGCCCTCGACGACCTCCGCCTCGCCTTCCTCGGCGCGGGCCGCTCCGTCTTCGCCGCCGACGTGCCCTTCATGACCGTCTCGCCCGGCAACGCCGAGGTGGAGCAGGGCGGGACGCAGGAGGTCATCGTCGCCTTTCGGAGCGAGACCGGCCGCGAGCCCGTGCTCCACTTCCGCGAGGGCGACGGCCCCTGGCAAGAGGCCACCATGACGCGCGGCGCCGATGCCACCCGCTTCCTCCACGCCTTCCTGGACATCCAGGCGTCCATCCGGTACTTCGTCACCCACGGCGACCTCCGCTCGGAGACCTACACCCTGGCCCTCTATGAATTCCCCGCCGTACGCCGCATCGACCTCCGGTACGACTACCCCGCCTACACGGGCCTGCCCGCCCGGCTCGAGGAAGACACGGGCGACATCGAGGCCCTGCGCGGCACCACCGTCACGCTCACCGTGCACACGAGCGGCACCGTCGAGACGGCCGAGGTGGTCCGGGCCGGCGGCGACCGGCTGCCCCTGACCCCCCTCGGCGACGGGCGCTACCAGGGCCGCCTCACCGTCGACGCCCCGGACACCTACCTCATCAGCCTCACCGACCGGCAGGGCAAGCAGAACAAGTTTCCCGAAGAATACCGGATCGAGCCGCTCGACGACGAGAAACCCCTCATCACCATCACCGACCCGCAACGCGACGTGCGGGCCAACGCCGTCGACGAGGTGCGCGTGGCCGTGACGGTGACGGACGACTACGGTGTGCAGGCCGTGCGGCTCCGCTACCACGTCAACGGCGGCGAGGAACAGGTGGTAACGCTCGCCGAACCCGGACGACGGCAGGCCACAGGGCCGCGTGACGCGGCCAGGGTGCAGGCCGAGCACCTGTTCTTCCTCGAAGACTTCTCGCTCGAACCCGGCGACGTGATCGCCTACCACGTGGAAGCCACCGACGGCCGCCCGGGCGGCGAAGCCGAGGTGACGGACCTGTACTTCATCGAGATCATTCCCTTCGACCAGCAGTTCCGGCAGGCAGCCAACGCAGGCGGCATGCCGGGACCGCCGCAGAGCGGCATCGTGCTGAGCCAGCAGCAGATCATCGCCGCCACGTGGAACCTCCAGCGCCGCCGCGGCACCATGACGGATGAGGCCTTCGCCGAGGCCGCCCGCGGGCTCGTGCAGGCCCAGCGCACCCTCCAGACCAGCATCGAGGAGCGCATCGGCAACACCGCCTTCTCGCTCGAACTACGGGCCAGCGAGCGGGGACGCCAGATCGTCGAGCACCTGCGCGCGGCCGTGACGGCGATGAAGGAAGCCGTGACGTTCCTGGAAAAACCCGACCCGGCGGGCGCGCTGCCGCCCGAACAGCGGGCCCTCAACCACCTGCTGAAGGCCGATGCCCTGAACGAAGAACGCCAGGTGGCCCTGAACCGCAACGGCCAGGCCGGCGGCGCGGCCACCGAGGAACGCATGACGGAGCTGATGGACCTCGAACTCGACATCGACAAGGACAAGTATGAGCTGCGCCAGGAAAACCCCTCCGGGGGCGGCAACCCGGCCCTCGACGAAACGCTCCGCAAGGTGCAGGAGCTGGCCCGGCGACAGGAACGGCTGATGAACCAGACGCAGGCACCGCAGGCCGAGACGGACCGGCGGCGCGAGGTCGAGCGGCTGCGGCGCGAGCAGGACGAACTACAGCAGCAGACCCGGCAACTCGCCGCCCGCCTGCAGCAACAGCAACGCAACGGAACACCGGGCGCGGGCGCCGCCCGGGAAAGCCTCGAACGGGCCCTCGAACGCATGGACGAGGCCGACGACGCCCTCCGCCGGGGCGACGTGCAGCAGGCCATGGCCCGCCAGCAACAGGCCCTCAACGAACTCGACCGCCTCCGCGACCACCTCCGGCAGGAAGGCAACGAAAACCTCCGCGAACGGCTCCAGCGCCTCGCCCGCGGCCTGGAAGACCTCCGGCAGCAGGAACGCACCCTGGGCCGCCGCCTCGACGAGACCCGCGCCCGCCTGCAGGCCGGCGCCGGCATCACCGACGCCGACCTCGACCCGCTCCGCGAACAGCGGCAAACCCTCCGTGAGACCCTCGGCCGCCTCGAACGCGAAGCCGAAGACCTCGAACGCCAGAGCCGCAACCGGCACCGTGACCTCGCCACGGCCCTGCGCAACCTCACCAGCCAGGCCCGCCGCGACGGCCTCGACCGCCTCCTCATGAACTCACAGCAGGCCCTCGAACAGGGCTGGCTCGACTACGCCGACCGCCTCCAGGACGAGATCGAGCAGGCCCTCGACCGCCTCGACACCCGCCGCCTGGCAGACCACCTGCCGGTCACCGACGAAGAACGCCTCGCCCGCTCCCTCGACGACGTGCGCCGCCTGCGCGAACGCCTCGACGCCCTCCGCCCGAACGGCCAGGACAACCCGCAGGCCGGGCAAAACCCGGACGGCAACGGCCGGCCGGGACGCGCCGACGCCGCCCGCATCCGGCGCCACCTCGAACAGGCCCGCGAAACACTCCAGCGCCTCGGACGCAACCTCGACGGCAACCCCGGCCTCGAACGACCGCTCCGCGAACTCCAGACCACCCTCGCGGACCTCTCCCACACCGGCATCCGCCTCGAAGGCGACGCCGCCCGCGCCTTCTTCGACGAAAAGGTCTTCGCCCCACTCTCCCGCCTCGAACAGGCGCTCGAACGCGAGCTCGACGCCCTCGACCTCGACCGCAAACTCTTCGGCGCCCGCAAGGACGACGTCCCGCCCCGGTACCGCAGCCTGGTCGAGAAGTACTACGAAACCCTCGCCAAAACGAAGAACTGACGGGCAGAGACACACCGGGCCGGTTGCTCCCAGCACCGCCTGGCGCGTAGCCCGCCCGGCATACGCCGCGAAAAAACCGAAACGCCAGCCCCGCAACCCGCCCGCTCCACGCCTGCAACCCGAAAGAACCCGAACCCCGAAACCTTCCCCCACCCATGTTCGACGAGCTTTTCAAGTTCAGCCGCGTGCAGTTTGCGGAAGGGGAGGTCGGCTTTCAGGTCGGAGCGGGGGGGTACGTCGTCGGGGTGTTGCTGCTGCTGGCGCTCGCGGGGCTGGCGGTGCTCTATGCACGCACGCGGGGTTATCCTTCGAAGCGGGCGAAGCTCGTCTCCGGCACCCTCCGGGGCGCCGCCGTCCTCGTCCTGTTCCTCCCGCTCTTCGAGCCCGTGCTCGTCATCCCCGACGTGGTGCCGGACGAAAACTTCGTCGCGGTGATCGTGGATGCTTCCGAAAGCATGAACATCCCCGACGGGGTGCTCGGCGAGACCCGTTTCGACGATGCCCGGCAGTTGCTCTTCGACCCGGAGGAAGGGCTCGTCCCGGCCCTCGAGACGGTTTTCAAGCTCCGCTACTATACCTTCGGCCGCGCCGCCGCCCGCGTCGACAGCCTGCCGCCGCGCCCCGGCGACGACCGTACCGACCTCTCGGCCGCCCTGGATCGCGTGCTGGCCGACTTCCGGGGGGTGCCGCTGGCCGGTGTCGTCCTGCTCACCGACGGCGGCGACAACAGCACCGGCGTCCCGCTGAACCGGGCCGAGGCGCTGCGCGCGCGCGACGTCCCGCTGCACGTCATCGGCCTGGGCCGCGAGGCGTTCGACGTCGAGCGCGAGTTGCTGGAGGCGACGGTGAGCAAGAGCGTCGAACAGGGCACCGGCGCCGAAATCGAGGTGAAGGTACGGAGCTGGGGTCCCGAACCCGAACCGGTCACGTTCAGCCTCTACCGGGACCAGACGCGCGTCCTCTCGGAGAGGCGCCCGCTCAAGGGAGCAGGGCGGATCGACCAGTTCGCCCTCTTCTACGAACCCGATGCCCCGGGGGCAGCCGTCTACACGCTTCAGGTGGAACCGGCGCGGGGGGAACCCAACGGAGAGAACAACGCCCTCGACGTGCTCATCGACCCGCGCACCGACACCCTGCGCGTGCTCCATTTCGACAACCTCCGGCGGGATTTCAAGTTCATCAAGCGGGCCCTCGAAGGGGATCAGGTCGTCGCCTTCACGTCCGTCGTGCGCACGGGTACGGGCAAGCTTTACCGGCAGGGCCTGCGGTCGCCGGAGGAGCTGGCCGGCGGCTTCCCCGCCACGCAGGCCGAGCTGAACACCTACGACGTGGTGCTCGTGGGCGACGTCGAGGCGTCCTTCTTCACCCCGGAGGCCTTACGTATGCTGGAGCGGTTCGTCCGCGTGCGCGGCGGCGGCTTCCTCATGCTGGGCGGGCGCAACAGCTTCACCGAAGGCGACTATGACCTCACCCCCGTGGCCGACCTGCTGCCCGTCGAACTCGACCCGGAGCGTCGCCAGGTCGTCCCCACGGCCTTCTTCGACCCCGAGCGGCCCGTCTTCGACCCCGCCCACCCGGAACAGCGGCAGGGCTTCGCGTTCGTCCCCACCGCGACGGGCTACGAAAGCCCCATCCTGAAACTCGCGCCGGACCCCGCCACGAACCGGGCCCGCTGGGCCACCATGCCGCCGATGACGAGCCTCAACCTGCTCGGTCCCGTCAAGCCCGGCGCGACGGTGCTGGCGGAAAAGCCCGGGGACGACTTCGGCCCGCGCGAGCCGCTGCTGGTGGTACAGCGCTACGGCAAAGGACGCACCGCCGCCCTGCCCACGGCCAGCACCTGGCGCTGGCAGATGCTCCTCGACGCCGCCGACACCCGCCACGAGCGCTTCTGGCGCCAGCTCGTACGCTGGCTGGCCGCCTCCGCCGCCGGGCGCGTCGCCCTCGACCCCGGCGGCGACCGTTTCGTCCCCGGCGACCCCCTGTCGCTGGCGGTCACCGTCGTCGATGCGGACTACGAGCCGGTCCCGGAAGCCACCGTCACCGCGCAGGTTACCGGCCCGGCAGGCGCGGACCTCCCGCTCGCGTTCCGCCCCGCCCTGGGCGAGCCCGGCACCTACACGGCCACCTTCGTCCCCGAAACGAGCGGCGTCTACGAGGTCGAGGTCTCAGCCCGGCAAGACACGACCCTGCTCGGCACGGACACCCGGAGCCTCCTCGTGGCCCCCTCCCGGCGCGAGTACTACGACGCCACACTCAAACGCGGCTTCCTGGAAAGCCTGGCCGGGGTCGCCGGCGGGGCCTACTACACCCCCGCCGACGTGCGCGACCTGCCCGACCGGCTCCGCAACCGCCGCACGAGCACGTCCATCTTCCACACCGAGTACCTGTGGGATATGCCCCTGGTGTTCCTCCTGGCCCTGGCCCTGCTCTCGGCCGAATGGTTCTATCGCCGCCGCAAAGGCTTGCCCTGACGTCGATGCTCTCTCGCCGCTTTCCGAAATGCTTTCACGCCTTCGTGCCTTCGCGGCACCGGCCGCCGCGGACGTGCCTGGCAATGCTCCTGCTTGCGCTCGCGGGCCTGTGCCCGGTGGAGGAAGTGGGCGCACAGCCCGGCGCGCGGTACGCCGTGCTCATCGGCGGGCTGGGCGGAAGCGCGGAGCACACCGAGACGTTCAAAGGCTACCTGGCCGCCGCCCACGCCGCCCTCACCGGTCCCCTGGGCTTCCCGGAGGACCACGTCGTTACGCTGGCCGAGCCGGCCGCGGCGGACCTGCCCTTCGTCGATGGCGTCTCGCAGGCCGAGGAGATCCGGGCCCGCTTCGCCGCCCTCGCCGCCACGGTGACGCCGGACGACCACGTCTACGTCTTCCTCTTCGGCCACGGCAGCTTCGACGGCACGCGGGCCCGGCTGAACATCCCCCGCCGCGACCTCGACGACGCGGACTACGCCGCCCTGCTCCGGGCCCTGCCCGCCGGGCGCCTCGTCTTCGTCAACACCGCCCCGGCCAGCGGGCCGTTCACGCACACCCTGGCCGGCCCCGGCCGCATCATCGTCACCGCCACGCGCACGGGCACCCAGCGCAACGAGACCCGCTTCCCCGCCTTCTTCGTCGAAGCCCTGACCGACCCCGCCGCCGACCTCGACCGCGACGGCAGCCTCTCCGTGCGGGAGGCGTTCGTCTACGCCGCCGAACGGACGGCCCGCTGGTATGAAGAAGGCGGCCACCTGGCCACCGAACACGCCCTGCTCGAAGACGACGGCGACGGCGAGGGCACCCGCGTGGAAGACCTCGACGCCGGCCCCGACGGGCGCCTGGCCGCCGTCACCTACCTCCGTCGCCCGGCCCCCCTCGCCGCCGGCGGGACCACGCTCCCCGGCGCCACGCCCGAACGCCTCCGCACGAAAGCGGACCTCGAACGCGCCATCGCCGACCTCATCCGGGAGAAAGCCAGCCTGCCCGAAGCCGCGTACTACGCCCGCCTGGAGTCGCTCTTCGTCCGCCTGGCCCGGCTCAACGACGTGCTCGAAGGCGAGCGAAACTGATGCCCGTCGTCAGCGCCGGAGGCCCGCCCGCGCCCGTCGCCTACCGGCCGTCACGCCACGTTCTCCGCTACCGGGACCGGCGTGAGCCAGCCGTAGGGGTCGTTGCCCCTGTGCACGATGTCGAAGAAGGCCTCCTGCAGCGCCTTCGTGACCGGGCCGCGCCGGCCTTCGCCGATGGTGTAGTGGTCCACCGAGCGGATCGGCGTGATCTCGGCGGCCGTGCCGGTGAAGAACAGCTCATCGGCGATGTAGAGCGCCTCGCGCGGGATCAACTTCTCCTCCACCGTATAGCCCAGGTCGCGGGCCAGCGTGACGACCGCGTCGCGCGTGATGCCGGGCAGAATCGCGAGCCCCACCGGCGCCGTGTAGAGCGTGCCGTCACGGACGAGGAACAGGTTCTCCCCGCTGCCCTCGGCGATGAAGCCGTCGACGCTGAGCATGATCCCCTCGGTGTAGCCGCCGAGCACGGCGTCCATCTTGGCCAGGGCCGCGTTGAGGTAGTTGCCGCCCGCCTTGGCCAGCGACGGGAAGGTGTTGGGCGCCATGCGGTTCCAGGACGAGACCTTCACGTCGACGCCCTGCTCCAGCGCCTCGGCGCCCAGGTATGCCCCCCATGCCCACACGGCGATCACCGTCTCGACGCGGTTCTTCAGCGGGTTGACGCCCAGGCTGCCCATCCCGCGGAAGACCAGCGGGCGGATGTAGCATGCCTCCAGCCCGCTCCGCGCGATCGTCTCCATCGTGGCAGCCTCCAGCTCTTCGAGCGAGTACGGGATCTCCATCCGGTAGATCTTCGCCGAGTCGATCAGGCGGCGCAGGTGCTCACGCAGGCGAAAGACGGCCGAACCTTTCTGCTCGGTCTTGTAACAGCGGATGCCCTCGAACACCGACGAGCCGTAGTGCAGGGCATGAGAGAGGACGTGCACCGTCGCTTCCTCATAGGGGACGAGCTTGCCGTTGAACCAGATGGGGTGCTCCATGGATCTCCGAGGTTGATGTCGTGCAAAAAAGACGGAAGGCGGAAGCCGGGGAAAACGGGGTAGAAACGGGATCGGGGGAAAAAGGTTCGGGCCGGATCGTCAAGCCGTTTCAAAGACCGGAAGCGCTTTTCTCGAACACCGGCCGGCGCACACGGCGCGCCTTGATCCCATACTTCGCAATCGTCCACAGAATCTTCGCCGACGCCTTGACCGTGCCCGAGACGGTGCCGGTGATCTTCGAGACGCCGACCCGCCGCCGGTAGGAGACGGGCACCTCGGTGTAGCGCAGGCCGGCCAGCACGGCCTTGATCTGCATCTCGATCGTCCAGCCGAAGGTTTCGTCCTCCATGCCGAGGGCCAGCAGGTCGGCGAAGCGGATGGCCCGGAAGGGGCCGAGGTCGGTGTAGCGGGCCCCCCAGAGGAGCCGCATCAGGAAGCAGGCCAGGCGGTTGCCCAGGAGCGCCTGTGGCAGCATGGCCCCCGGCTCGCGCCGCCCTCGCATCCGGGAGCCGACGACGAAGTCGGCCTCGCCCCGCAGGATCGGCGCCACGAGGTCCGTCATCTCCTCCGGGTGGTCGCTGTAGTCGCCGTCGAGGAAGACGACGAGGTCCGGGTTCTTCTCGCGGGCGTAGGCGATGCCGCGCAGGCAGGCCCGGCCGTAGCCGCGCCGGGGCTCGCGCAGCACGGTGGCCCCGGCGGCCCGGGCATTGGCCTCCGTCTCGTCCGTCGAGGCATTGTTGACCACCACCACCTCCTCGACGAGCGCGGCCGGGATGTCGCCGATGACCTGCCCGATGGAGCGGGCCTCGTTGAAGGCGGGGATGATGACCAGGATGCGCGGTGCCGTGGACACGATCGGGCAAGGGTTGAAGGCACGGGCAGGTAGCAACGTGCCGGCACGCGGCCGGGTTTCTTCTGCCTCTGTGGTGCACCGGCTCCTCCCGGCGTTACGCCGCCGGCACGGCGGCCCTTCAGAGCAGCCGGGGGAGGTCGTCGCCATAGCGGGCGGCGATCCGCTCCGCCTCGCGGGCCAGGCGGCGACGCAGCGACGGCGGGGACAGCACGCAGGCGGAGGCCCCCCAGGAGAGCAGCTAGGGCAACACGTCCACCGCGCGCCGCACCCGCAACGTGACGTAGAGCCCGTCGGGACGCCGCTCGGTGTCTTCCACGAAGAAGCCGGGCACCTCCTGCACCCGGTCGGCCACCGGCGGGTCGAAGCGGACGAGGACCTCCACCGTGCGCGGGGTCTCTCCGTCATAGCCGGAGCGGTAGGCTCCGGGACGGGTGTACGCCTCGTCCGTCACCTCCAGGTTCTGCACCCGGGCCAGGCGGTAGGATCGTACCTGCCCGGTGGCGCGATCCCGCCCGACGAGCGTCCAGCCGTCCTCGCGGTCGAGGAGGCCGTAGGGCTCGACGTGGCAGGCGACGGCCGCGTCGTCTGCCCGCGCCCGGTAGTCGAACCGGACGGTGCGGCCCGCCGGGAGCGCGCGGCGTAGCCCGCTCAGCGCGGCGCGCTCGGCCGGATCGTCGAACGCATTGACCGGCACGAAACGGATGCCCTCCCGCAGGGTTTTCGTCGTTTCGCGCAGCGTCCCGGGCAGCGCCGTTTCGATCTTCACCGCGGCGGAACGGGCTGCGGTCCGGTAGTGCACTTCGAAGTGATCCGCCAGAAAGTCGGCCCCCAGCCACAGCATCACGGCCTCGTCGTGCGAGAAGATCAGCGGGGGCAGGAAATAGCCCTCGTCGAGGCTGTAGCCCTTCCCCGGGACGGCCTGTAGCGGGACCCCGGCTTCGCCCAGGACCTGCATGTCCCGGTAGATGGTGCGGGTGCTCACCCCGAACAGGTCGGCCAGGTCGGCGGCCCGGTGCCAGCGCGAGGCTTTCAGCTCGTGCAGGATGGCCAGCAGGCGGTCGGTACGGTCCATGGTCGTCCGGATGGTTCAACGACGCCGGTTGCGTCCGGCGCCTTCCGGCCCCGCCCCGTCAGAGGTGGGTGCCGCAGTACTTGCAGAAGACAGCGTCGGCGTCGTGGCCGTCGGCCCCGCAGGCCGGGCAGGCGCGGGTGGAGACGGTGTGGGTCGCCCGCGAGAGTTCGACGGTCACGATGCCGGTGGGCACGGCGATGACCCCGTAGCCGAGGATCATGATCATCGCCGCCAGTGCCTGTCCCAGGTTCGTCTGCGGGGCGATGTCGCCATAACCGACGGTCGTGAGGGTGACGATGGCCCAGTAGATGCTGCGCGGGATGCTCGTGAAACCGTGCGCCGGCCCTTCGATCAGGTACATGAGCGAGCCGAAGATGACCACCAGGGTCAACACGGCAAAGAGGAACACCGTGATCTTGCGCCGGCTGGCCTGCAGCGCCTTCGCCAGCAGATGCGCCTCGCTCAGGTATTGCACCAGCTTCAGGACGCGAAAGACGCGCAGGATGCGCAGGAGACGCAGCACCAGGAGGTACTGCGTGCCCGGCAGCAGCACACTCAGGTACGTCGGGAGGACGGCAAGCAGGTCGATGATGCCGAAGAAGCTCGTCGCGTAGCGCCACGGGCGGCCCACACACCACAGCCGGAGGACGTACTCGATTGTGAACAGGATCGTGAACCCCCACTCCAGCGCATAGAGGAACGCCCCGTGGCGTGCCCGGACGACGGCCACGCTTTCGAGCATCACCACGATGACGCTGGCCAGGATGGCCCCGATCAGGCCCACATCGAACGCCCGCCCGGCGGGTGTCTCGGCCTCGAAGATGATCTCGTGGCCCCGGCGCCGCCAGCCGGTGAGGACCGGCTCCTGTCGTCCGTTGTTCTGCTCCATGGCCGTGCGAAGGGGTTCAGTCCACCAGCCACCGGCCGGAAGGGTTGAGCGTGAGCACGGTGTGCGGGGCCGCCCGCACCACGTGCTCGGCGACGCTGCCCAGGTGAAAGCCACGGCCGCCCCCCGCGCCGTGTGTGCTGAGTACGATCAGATCGGCGTCTTCCTCCCGCGCGCACGCCAGAATCTCGCGCGCCGGATGACCGTGCCGCACCCGGCAGGTTACCGGCACCGGGGGCCCGGGGGTCGTCTCGAAAAGCTGTTGCAGCGCCGCTTCCGACTGGCGCACCACCTCCGGCGGCAGCCGCAGGGTGATGAAAACGGGCAGGCCGGTATCACTGAACGACGGCACGACCCGCTCTTCGGCGACGAACAGCAGGGTGAGCGACGCCTCGTACAGCCCGGCGAGGGCCCGCGCATGCCGGAGGGCCACGACGGCCGGCTCTGAAAAGTCCACGGGCACCAGCACCCGTTTCAGGGGATGCGGTGCCGGGGGCGCCTCCTCCGGCGCGTGCACCGCCAGCACCGGGCAGCCTGCCTGCCGGACGACCTCGCCGGTGACGCCGCCCAGCGCCGGGTGCCGCAGGCTCCGGTGCCCGTGCGTGCCCATGACGATCAGGTCGACGTCGTTCGTCGCGGCGTATTGCAGGATCACCCGGGCAACGTCCTCGCCCTGCTGCCGCACCTCCTCCACCTCGACGTCGTGCAGGTTGCGGGCGGCCGTCCGGGCCTGCACCTGCTCGTGGACCCTGCGCTGAAACGCTTCCGCCAGGCCCACCTCCTCCAGGAGCCGGTGCAGCATGCCGCGCCACGTTCCCCTTCCCGGCTCCTCCTCGACGTGGAGCACCCGTACCCGCGCCCCGCACCGGCGCGCCAGCTCCACCCCCTGGGCCACCGCCGCCTCGGCACACGGTGAAAAGTCTGTGGGAATCAGTATTCGCTGGATCCTAAGCATGCCAAAGACTCTATCAGGAAAGGGCCTCGACCAAGCACACAGCGAGGAAGGTACGACTTCGGACGGTCCGGATCACCTGCCGCAGCCGGGGAACGGGAGCGGGGACTGTCGCTGCGCAGCGGAAGCCGGGAAGTCGTATCTTCCGGCGTCGAGGGGCCTTCCCTTTCTCACCCATCAAATCCGCACGGGCATGCAGAAAGCAACACTTTCCCTGAACGGTCAGACCCATGAGCTTCCTCTCGTCGTCGGCACCGAGGGGGAAGTAGGCATCGACATCCGCAAGCTGCGCGCCACCACAGGTGCCATCACGCTCGACCCCGGCTACGGCAACACCGGCTCGTGCGAGAGTGCCATCACCTTCATCAACGGCGAGGAAGGCATCCTGCGCTACCGGGGCTACGGCATCGAGGAATTGACGGAAAAGTCGTCCTTCCTCGAAGTGGCCTACCTGCTCATCGAGGGTGAGCTCCCCACGAAGGCCCAGCTCGACCGCTTCCGGCACCGGCTGACCTACCACAGCCTGCTCCACGAAGACATGAAAAAGTTCTTCGAGGGCTTTCCGCCGAGTGCCCACCCGATGAGTGTCCTCTCGACCATCATTGCCTCGCTCTCGGCCTATTATCCAGAAAACAACGACCCGGCCGACGTAGAGCTGAACATCATCCGGCTCATCGCCAAGATCAAAACCATCGCGGCCTTCGCCTACAAGAAGTCGATCGGGCAGCCGTACATCTACCCGCGCAACGACCTCAGCTACACGGGCGACTTCCTCCACATGATGTTCGCCGTGCCCTCCGAGACGTACGAGGTCGATCCGCTCGTCGAAAACACGCTGGACAAGCTGCTGATCCTGCATGCAGACCATGAGCAGAACTGCTCCACGTCCACCGTGCGTATGGTGGGCAGCAGCGGGGCCAGCCTCTTCGCCGCCATCTCGGCGGGGGTGAGCGCCCTCTCCGGCCCCCTCCACGGCGGGGCCAACCAGGCCGTCATCAACATGCTCGAACGCATCCGGCAGGACGGCGCCAACTACCGGAAATACGTCGAGATGGCCAAGGACAAGGAATCGGGTTTCCGGTTGATGGGCTTCGGCCACCGCGTCTACAAAAACTTCGACCCCCGGGCCCGCGTCATCAAGGCCGCCGCCGATCAGGTGCTCGAACGCCTCGGCGTCGACGACCCCCTGCTCGACATCGCCAAACAGCTCGAACGTGTGGCCCTCGAAGACGACTACTTCATCGAGCGCAAGCTCTACCCGAACGTCGACTTCTACAGCGGCATCCTCTACCGGGCCATGGGGATCCCCACGAACATGTTCACCGTCATGTTCGCCATGGGGCGCCTGCCGGGCTGGATCGCCCAGTGGAAAGAGATGCACAATGACCCCAACACCCGCATCTACCGCCCCCGCCAGATTTACGTAGGCCCCAACGCCCGTCCCTACGTACCCATCGAGGCCCGGGAATAAACCGTCATGCGACGCCGGACAGGCCTGAGCTTCCTGCTTTCCGTGCTGTTCCTCGTCGCCGGCGGCGAGGCACGGGCCCAGCCGGCACGGATGGACGAGACGCTCTTCATCCGGCCGCGCCTGGGGCTTTCCGCGTACGCCGGCGACAACGCCACGTCGCTCCTCAGCCTCGACGGCGTCCCCTACAGCCTGGGCCTCGAACTGGGCTACCAGCGCAGTCCCCGTCTCAGCCTGGGCCTGGGCCTCCAGCTGGCCGGCTATCCGGGCATCCATCCCACCGCCGGGCGAAACGACGGCGCGGTCTCCACGACCCGCACGTCGGTGCACGTGCTCGCCCGCCACCTGCTCGCCCCGGGCAACGTGGCGCCCTACGTCCACGCCGGCGCCCACGTGACCTTCGGCCGGGTGCTCCTGCCGGAGACGGACCTCCCGGACACTCCCTTCCGGGAAAAGGGCCGGGTGGCCCTGGGCCCGCTGATCGGGCTGGGGCTGGACGTGCGGTTGAACCAGAACGTCTCCCTCTTCTTCGAGGTGACGGACCACCTCACCTTCCCGGACGAGGGCGCCGACGGCCGCCGGGGCGGGGGCCCGTTCGATCACCTGCTCAACACGATCGGAGCCGGTCTGAAGATCAACTTCAAGCGCCCGTTCGTGCCGGCGGTCGTCGGCGCGGTCCGCTGCCCGCCGGGCGAGGTGCAGACGGGCCAGTTGCTCCCCTTCTCCGCCTGGATCAACCCCGACGCCACCCGGCCGGTGTCCATGACCTGGGACTTCGGAGACGGCGCCATGGCCACGGGGCTGGCGGCCGCCCACACCTACCGGCACGCCGGCATCTATACCGTCACCGTCGTCGCCGACAACGGGCGCCGCGCCGACACGGCCACCTGCACCGTGGTGGTGGTCCCCGCCTGCCTTCCCGCCGAGATCACCGCGATGACGGCTTCGAACCGGCAGCCGGACACCCGCACGGCCGTCCACTTCGCGGCCACCGTGCCGGGATCGCGGCCGGTCGCCTACCACTGGGACTTCGGGGACGGGCACCGTTCGACCGAGGCCGCCCCCACCCATACCTTCGCCGAGGCCGGCACGTACACCGTCACCCTGGAAGTGACCAACTGCGGCGGCACGGTCCGGCGCACCATGCAGGTCACCGTGGCGCCCTGGAAGAACCCGCTCTGCGCGGTGACGGCGATGAACCCCGTCTTCTTCGAACGCAACGCGAGCATCCTCACCGAGGCGGCGCGCCGGCAGCTCCGGGAAAACCTCACCATCCTGCACACCTGCCCGGATCTCCGGGCCCGCATCGAGGGCTTCGCCGCCCCGGACGAGCGGAACCCGGACCAGCTCGCCGAGGACCGTGCCCGCGTCGTCGAGCAGTTCTATGTGGACAACGGCATCGCCTTCACCCGCCTGACCGCCACCGGCCGGGGGGCCTTTCCGGGCGCCACGGCACAGCCGGAGAGCGCCAACCCGGCCCGCCGCGTCCATACCATCCCGGTACGCAACTGACCCGCCGCCGGCGCTCTCGCTTTCTTTTGCCACAACCATCTCCGATCTTGGAGCACCGGTGCAAGGCCCGGATCCGGCCGCCGGGAACGTTGTTCGTTATACCAGCTCTCCGGAAGTCCCGCCCGCGGTGCACGGGCGGTAGCGTCGAGCGGCGGGGCCACAAAGCACGCCCGGCCATCTCGCAGAACCGGTATGAGCGTGCATCCACCTACCCGGGCAAGCCTGCGTTCGATGGTCCTCCCGACCTCGAACGGAGGCGCCATGCCGGTATCGATACACGACAAGATTCCGGGTTCTCACAGGGGATCCTCCGCATCGAGGGAATCATGGGAAACAGACCACAGCGGACGGATGCCCCCCGACCGGCGCGCGCGCCGCGCTTCCATCAACCACGTTGACCGCTGATACAACCTCGCCGTCGTCTGCCACGATCTCACTCATGTCCATGTCCACTTCGGCGATCCTGAACCGCATCAAGCACCTGCTCGATACGACCCCGCCCTTCGACCGCCTCACGGAAGAAGAGCGAGGGAGCCTGTTGCCCGACGTCACCCTCGAATTCTTCGAGCCGGGCGAGGTGATCCTCGCCCAGGGCAGTCCACCGCCGAAGGGCCTCTACATCGTCGAATCCGGGCTGGTCCGGCTCATGGACATCGACGCCCAGCGCCTGATCGACAAGTGCGGCGAGGGGGACACCTTCGGCGCGTTCGGGTTGATCAAGGGCGGGGCGCTCATCTACGAGGCCAAGGCCGTCGAGCCGACCGTGTGTGCCCTCCTCAAAGGGGAACGCTTCCGGTCGCTGTACGAAACCAACCGCGAATTCGCAGCCTTCTTCGACAGCGACCTGAACTATTACGCCCGTCGCCTGGGTACGGAGGTCGACGTCTCCGGCGCCTACCGGCTCACGATGCGCCTGGCCGCGCTGCCGCATCGCCGCCCGGTCACCGGCCCCCCTTCGACGACGGCCCAGGAGGCCGCCCGGCGCATGGCCGCCGCCCGCGTCGGCGCCTTTCTCGTGGTGGAGGACCACACGATACGCGGCATCCTGACCGACCGCGACCTGCGGAACCGGCTCGTGGCCCAGGGCCTCCCCCCCCGAACCCCCGTGCGCGAGCTGATGTCTTCGCCCGTACTGACCGTCCCGGCCGAAACCCCGCTCTTCGAGACGATGATGACCCTGATCGACCGGGACGTGCACCGCCTCGTCGTGCTCGACGAAAACGGCAGGCCGTGCGGCATCCTGACCGACCGCGACCTGGCCCACTTCCGGGGACAGGACCCCGTGGCCACCGTCGACCGCATCGAGACGGCCTCGTCCCTGCCCGAGCTGTCGAACATCCGGGCCGAGACGAGCGAACTGCTGCTGCGCTTCTACCGGCAGGACGTGCGTCCCGAGCAGCTGATGCGCATCCTCTCGATCATCTATGACCGGATCGCCGTGCGGGTGCTCGAGCTGGTCGAAGCGGAACTGGCCGGCGAAGACCCGGAGGCCGCCGTCTCCCTCCCCTGGGTATGGCTGCGCCTGGGCAGCGGAGGGCGGCGGGAGATGACGCTGGCCTCGCGCCAGCACAACGCGCTGCTCTATGCCGACCCCGCCACGCCCGACGAAGCGGCCCGGGCCGAAACCTGGTTCGCCCGCCTGGCCGAACGGGCCAATGCCGCCCTCGAGCGCTGTGGTTTCCTCAACAGCGAGACCGTGGCCCGCACCCCCGCCTGCCGCCTGCCCCTGCGCACCTTCAAAAAGACGTTCCGGACCTGGATCTTCGAAGCCGGTGCCGGCGAGCTGACCGGCGCACCGATCCTGTTTTTCGACCTGCGCGGCATCTACGGCGCAATGTCGCTGGTGGACGCGCTCAAACAGGACATCGAAGACGCCCTGAACATGCAGGCCATGGACCCGGACCGCGCCTTCATCCAGATGATGGCCGCCGGCGCCCTCAAACAGGCCCCGCCGCTGTCCTTCTTCCGCCGGTTCGTGCTGGAACGCTCCGGCGAGCACCGCAACGCCTTCGACATCCGCACGCGCGGCATCCTCCCCGTCGTCGACGCGGCGCGCGTGCTGGCGCTGGAAGCCCGCTTCCTCGAAAGCACCAACACCTTCGACCGCCTGCGCCACGCCGCCGACGCCTTTCCCGACCTCCGGGGCGTGATCGAGACCACGCTGGAAGCCTACCAGTTCCTGTTCGACTTCCGCCTAGAGCATCACCTGCGGGCGGTCGAGGGCGGCGAAGCACCGGACAACCACATCATCCCGGCTCAACTCTCGCCCATCCAGCGCAACCTGCTGCGCAAAGCCTTCGGCACCGTCGCCGAACTGCAGGCCGCCCTCACCCGGCGGTACGACCTCGGCCGGGGCTGGCTCTCCCCCCGGAATTGAACGCCGCCGGCGCGGGGTTTGCAAAGGCTTGGGGAATTGCCGCCTTCCGGCCCCGGCAGCGCTTCCGGCTCCGAACCCCTCCGTCCATGCCGCGTTAGGAGGGAGGCGCCGGCCCCCGTGGCGGCCGCCCGCCTTCACCATCCCTGCCGTGACGACGCCGGCGGAAGCGGTCCGCCCACCGGCACACGCGCCCGAATCGCCGTCCCACCCCCTGACGTGACACCCCCCGGCGCGGTCTTCCCGGCTCCCAACCCTGACCTTTGATTATGGAAACCCTGCTGCGTCTTGCGCTCCAGAAGTCGGGGCGCCTGAGCGAAGCTTCCGTCCAGTTGATCGAAGCCTGCGGCATCCATTTCAACCGGGCCAACCATCGCCTTCGTTGCCAGGCCGACAACTTCCCCCTCGAAATCCTCTATCTGCGGGACGACGACATCCCCGGCTACGTGGCCGACGGCGTGGCCGACGTGGGCGTCGTCGGCGAGAACGTCGTGGCCGAGAAGCGACGCCCCGTCGAGGTGCTCGAACGCCTGGGCTTCGCCCGCTGCCGCCTCGCCATCGCCGTCCCCCGCAGCACCCCCTACGACGGCCTCGCCGACCTCGAAGGGCTGCACATCGCCACCTCCTACCCGAACCTGCTCTCGGACTTCCTCCGCGAGAACGGCATCGAGGCGAGCATCCACGAGATCAGCGGCTCGGTCGAGATCGCCCCGAGCATCGGCCTGGCCGACGCCGTCTGCGACCTGGTCAGCTCCGGCAGCACGCTGCTGAGCAACGGCCTCAAGGAGGTCGAAACGGTGATGCGCTCCGAGGCGGTGCTCATCGGCCGCCCCGACCTGCCCCCCGAGAAGGCCGCCCTCCTCGACGCCCTCCGCTTCCGCATCCAGGCCGTCCTGAAGGCCCAGAACTTCAAGTACATCCTGCTCAACGCCCCCAACGAGGCCATCGACCGGATCGTCGAACTGCTGCCGGGCATGAAGAGCCCGACGGTGCTGCCGCTGGCCGAATCCGGCTGGAGCTCGGTCCACTCCGTCGTCAACGAGAACGACTTCTGGGAGGTGATCGAGAACCTCCGGGCCGCCGGCGCCCAGGGCATCCTCGTCGTGCCCATCGAGAAGATGATCGTCTGACCTGATGCGTTTCACGTTTCAGGTTCTACGTTCCACGTTTTCGTACCCACGCTGAACGTGAAACGTAGAACGTTTAACGTCAAACGTGAACCCCAACCCGCAACCAGCCTGATGCGCGTCTACGTCAACCCCGAGCGTGCCCGGTGGGCCGAACTGGTGCTCCGTCCCGTGCAGGAGACGGCGGCGCTGGAGGCCCGCGTGCGCCCCATCCTGGAGGCCGTCCGCACCGGCGGCGACGCGGCCGTGCGCGACTTCACGCAGCGCTTCGACGGCGTGGCGNCKCGGCGACCTGGCCGTGCCGCCCGAGGCGCTGGCGGCCGCCCGCGTGCCGGACGACCTGGCCGCCGCCATCCGCCTGGCCCGCCGTCACATCGAGGCGTTCCATGCGGCGCAGCGCACGGCGACGGCCCGCATCGAGACGGCCCCCGGCGTGACGTGCTGGCGGCGCGCGGTGCCCATCGAGCGGGTGGGGCTGTACGTCCCCGGCGGCACCGCCCCCCTCTTCTCGACGGTGCTCATGCTCGGCGTCCCCGCCCGGCTGGCCGGCTGCCGCGAGGTGGTCCTGTGCACGCCCCCCGGCCCGGACGGCACCCTCCCGCCCGCCATCGCCTTCACCGCCCACCTGCTCGGCATCGACCGCGTCTTCCGCATCGGCGGGGCGCAGGCCATCGCCGCCCTCGCCTACGGCACCGAGAGCGTCCCCCGCGTCGACAAGATCTTCGGACCGGGCAACCAGTACGTCACCGTCGCCAAGCAGCTCGTCCAGCGCGAGGGCGTCGCCATCGACCTGCCCGCCGGCCCCACCGAGGTGGCCGTCGTGGCCGACGAGACGGCCCGCCCCGCCTTCGTCGCCGCCGACCTGCTCTCGCAGGCCGAGCACGGGCCGGACAGCCAGGTGATCCTGATATCCACATGTTCAAACATTGTGGATAACGTCCTCGCCGAGGTCGAACGGCAACTCGAGGACCTCCCCCGCAAAGACATTGCGAAACAGGCGCTTGCCCACAGCAAAGCCGTCGTGTTCGACGACAAAGCGACGGCGATGGCGTTTGTGAATGAGTACGCGGCCGAACACCTGATCCTGGCCGTGGAGAACCCCGAGGCGCTGGCCGAGCAGGTGGTGAACGCCGGCTCGGTGTTCCTCGGCCACCTGACGCCCGAGTCCGCCGGCGACTATGCCTCGGGCACGAACCACACGCTCCCGACCAACGGCTACGCCCGCGCCTACTCCGGCGTGTCGCTCGATGCATTCGTGAAGCAGATCACGTTCCAGGCGCTGACCGAGGAGGGGCTCCGGACGATCGGCCCGGCGGTGGCGACGATGGCCCGCGCCGAGGCGCTCGAAGGCCACGCCCGCGCCGTCACGCGCCGCCTCGACGCCCTGGCCGACGCCCCGCCCCCCGCCCTGCCGCCGCGCACCGGCCGCGTCCACCGGCAGACGAAGGAGACGGACATCCACGTCACCCTCACGCTCGACGGGCACGGCCACGCCGACGTCCACACCGGCCTGGGCTTCTTCGACCACATGCTCGAACAGATCGCCCGCCACGGCGGCTTCGACCTCACGGTCCACGTCGACGGCGACCTGCACGTGGACGAACACCACACCATCGAGGACACCGCCCTGGCCCTCGGCGCGGCCCTTCTCGACGCCCTCGGCGACAAGCGCGGCATCGAACGCTACGGCTTCCTCCTGCCCATGGACGACGCCCTGGCCCAGGTGGCGCTCGACCTCTCGGGGCGAAGCTGGCTCGTGTGGGACGTACCCTTCACGCGCGACCGCGTCGGCGACGTGCCCACCGAGATGTTCGCCCACTTCTTCAAGTCGTTCGCCGACGCGGCGAAGTGCAACCTGAACATCAAGGCCGAGGGAGAGAACGACCACCACAAGATCGAAGCCGTGTTCAAGGCCTTCGCCCGCGCCCTCCGGCAGGCCGTCCGCCGCGACCCCGCCCGGATGGACGTGCTGCCGAGCACGAAAGGGACGCTGTGAGCGCCGCGCCGGGCGTTGCGCGTTACGGGTTCAACGTTAAACGTTATACGAACAACGCTGAACGTTATCCATGAAACCATGCGCGTGCACTCCGGGCCGTACAAACCGTCTGAAAACAGAGGGGCCCGGCGCCCCAACGTTCCAACGTCCAACGTGAAACCGAGATGACCGTCGCCATCGTTCGCTACAACGCGGGCAACATCCTGTCCGTCATCAACGCCGTGAAGCGGCTGGGCGTGGAGCCGGTGCTGACCGACGACGCGGCGACGCTCCGCCGGGCCGACCGGGTGATCTTCCCCGGCCAGGGGGAGGCCCGCTCGGCCATGCGCTACCTCCGCGAACGCGGCCTCGACGCCGTGCTCCGCAGCCTCACGCAACCCGTCCTCGGCATCTGCATCGGGTTGCAGCTCCTGTGCCGCCACACGGAGGAGAACGATACCGAGGGGCTGGGCGTCTTCGCCGAGCGGGTGCGGCGCTTCCCCGCCACCGGCAAGGTGCCGCACGTGGGCTGGAACACCCTCGACGGCACCACCGGCCCCCTCTTCGACGGGCTGCCCGAGACGCCGTACGTGTATTACCTCCACAGCTATTACGCCGAGACCGGCCCCGACACCCTCGCCACCACCGAGTACCTGGTCCCCTTCAGCGCCGCCCTTCACCGGGACAATTTCTTCGCCGTCCAGTTTCACCCGGAGAAGAGCGGCCCCGTGGGCGAGACGATCCTCCGCAACTTCCTGAACCTGTTCCGTTGAACGTTGAACGTTGCACGTTGAACGTTCAAACGCGAAACCTTCAAACGCCCCACCCCCATGCTCACCAAACGCATCATCCCCTGCCTCGACGTCAAAGACGGGCGTACCGTCAAGGGGGTCAACTTTGTGAACCTGATCGACGCGGGGGACGCGGTCGAGCTGGCGAAGGCGTACGTCGAACAGGGGGCGGACGAGCTCGTCTTCCTCGACATCACGGCGACGCTGGAGAAGCGGGCCACGCTGGTGGCGCTCGTACGCCGCATCGCCCGGGAGATCAACATCCCGTTCACCGTCGGCGGCGGCATCGGGTCGGTGGACGACGTGCGGGCGCTGCTGGAGGCCGGCGCCGACAAGGTGTCCGTCAACTCGGCGGCCCTGCGCGACCCCGCCCTCATCGACCGCATCGCCGACGCCTTCGGCAGCCAGTGCCTGGTGCTGGCCATCGACGCCAAGCGGGTCGGGGACGTGTGGCGCGTCTTCACCCACGGCGGCACCCGCCCCACCGACCGCGAGGCCGTGGCCTGGGCCGTGGAGGGCGAGCGGCGCGGCGCCGGCGAGATCCTCCTCACGTCGATGGACCACGACGGCACGAAGGGCGGCTTCGCCCTCGACCTGACGCGCCGCATCGCCGGGGCCGTCTCGATCCCCGTCATCGCCTCCGGCGGCGCGGGCGCCCGGGAGCACTTCACCGAGGTCTTCCGCGACGGCCGGGCCGACGCCGCCCTCGCCGCCAGCATCTTCCACTTCGGCGAAATCCCGATTCCCGACCTGAAAGCCTACCTCCGGGACGCGGGCGTGCCGGTGCGGCTGTGAGGCCTTCGGCGTTGCGCGTTGAACGCTCGACGTTGCATGGTGCGGGCATGATGCGTCTGCCGAGGGCATGCCCCTGAACGCCAGAAGCAGAACCCCTATCTTTCCACGGACAACCCCAGGAAACCAACCGTGCAACGTTCAACACACCACGTGGAACGCTCTATCGACCCCGATACGCTCGACTTTGAGAAGGGCGGCGGCCTGGTGCCCGCCGTTGTGCAGGATGCCCGCACGGGGCGGGTGCTGATGCTCGGCTACATGAACCGCGCGGCGCTCGAGCGCACGCTCGAGACGGGCCGTGTTACCTTCTTCAGCCGCTCCCGGCAGGCGCTGTGGACCAAGGGCGAGACGTCCGGGCACGTCCTCACCGTCGAGGAGATCCGGGCCGACTGCGACCGGGACACGCTGCTCGTGCGCGCCGTGCCCGCCGGGCCGGTCTGCCACACCGGCGCCGACACGTGCTTCGACGAGGCCAACGTGCCGGACGGGCTGGCCTTCCTCCGCCACCTCGAAGGCGTCATCCGCGACCGGCACGCGCACCCGGCCGAGGGGTCGTACACGAGCAAGCTCTTCGCGCGGGGGATCAACAAGATCGCCCAGAAGGTAGGGGAGGAAGCCGTGGAGCTGGTCATCGAGGCCAAGGACGACGACGACGCCCTCTTCCGCGCCGAGGCCGCCGACCTGCTCTACCACCTGCTCGTGCTCTTCGAGGCGAAGGGCATCCCGCTCGACGACGTGCTCGCCACCCTCCGCGAACGCCACCGCTGACGCCATGCACCGCTCGACCGGCCTCATCCTGATCCTGATCGGCCTGGGCCTCGCCCTGGTGGGGCTGCTCGTGTGGACGGGCGCCTTCTCGTGGTTCGGACGCCTCCCCGGCGACCTCCGCATCGAGCGCCCCAACGTGCGGGTCTACGTCCCCATCACCTCGATGCTCCTCCTCTCTCTTCTCCTGAGCGCCCTCCTCTACCTCATCCGCCGGTTCTGGCCGTGATGCGCACCGCCCGGCGCTACTCCACCCGCGCCGCCCGCACCGTCCCGTCCGCCTCCAGCTCGACGACGCACCGGTAGCGGCCGAGCGTCAGCGGGCTATCCGCCACGATGCGCCGGCCGGCGGGGCCGTCCTCGGTGCGGTAGCGCAGGAAATGGCCCGTGTCGAGTTGCCGCCGCACGCTCGCCTCCGGGACGCCCGGCCCGAAGTTGCCGCAGAGGAACACCACCTCCTTGCGCGCCTCGTTCCAGTACACCGCTCCCACCACAACGGCGACCCCGAGGGCCACGGCGGCGATGATTTTGACGAGGCGCTTCCGGGGGCAGGGCATGAAGGATGGGGGTATGGGTATGCGAGGGAATACAGGGGATGTGCGGCGAGCCTCCCTTATGAGGAAAATCAAAACGTTTCAAATGGCTCCGTAGCCGCACCCTTCACGGGTGCGCTCGACCGGCCGCCGGGATACCCGGGCTGAAGCCCGCGGCTACGACGTTTTTCCCGTTGCGGTGCCCGAGGTGCCACTATACGTCACATGCGGAAGACGACCTTCACGCCCGCCCCTCCAGGAGATCGAAAATACGTTCACGGCTCACCTCCTCGGTCGCTTCGCCCTCACGCATCGCCTCCCCCAGCACGAGGTCTTCGAGCACCTCGGCCACGAGGGCACGCAGGAGGTCCTGCTGCTCCGAGAGGGTTTCGACCAGCGCCTCTTTCAGCGCCTGCTCGAGCGCTTCTTTGGAAATGGGTGTTTCAGACATGACACGCACGCGTGGACGGAGTGTTTTTCCATAACGTGTGCGCCACAGGGGAGTTTCGTCCGTGTTGATGCGCGTGTTATGCAGCATCTTCAGCTACGCCGGGACAGCTTCTTCACCAGGTCTTGCCTGCTATGCGCTATCGCTAACACCTCTACCTCCGTCTCTTCCTCTTGTCCTGTTACCAGGTACACGATTCGGTAGTCCTCCACGATGACCTCCCGGAACGCATCGTTCTCGATTTCGGGCACTTCGCGCCCTATGCGCGGAAACAGTTCCAGGTTCGTAACCGCACCGAAGAGCTTGCTGATGACGGTACGCGCATAGCCGGGCGAACTGCTCTCGTAGTAATCCCGGATGGCGGCCAGATCCTGCCTGGCTGCCCATGACCACCTTACGAGAGCCATTTCTCAAACTCCTTGCGCACCTCCTCGTGCGAGACGGTTCGTCCTTCCTTGACGTCCTCTAACCCGCGCTCAACCTTCTGAAGAAAATAGAGCTCATAGATGATGTCCTCGAACGTGACATCCTCATCGAGGCGCTCAATCAGGCGCAGCGAGGCCTGTTTAGCTGAAAGCGTGGGAGGCATAACTGTTCAAGCAGGGTCCGTTTTTCAGCTTTTTACGCCTGAGCGGCAGATTGTTCTACATCGAGCGCCCCAGCGTGCGGGTCTACGTCCCCATCACCTCGATGCTCCTGCTCTCCCTTCTGCTGAGCGCCCTCCTCTACCTCGTCCGCCGGTTCTGGCCCTGACGTGCGCCGCCCGGCGCTACTCCACCCGCGCCGCCCGCACCGTCCCGTCCGCCTCCAGGTCGACGACGCACCGGTAGAGGCCGAGCGTCAGCGGGCTGTCCGCCACGATGCGCCGGCCTTCGGGGCCGTCCTCGGTGCGGTAGCGCAGGAAATGGCCCGTGTCGAGTTGCCGCCGCACGCTCGCCTCCGCGACGCCCGGCCCGAAGTTGCCGCACAGGAACACCACTTCCTTGCGCGCCTCGTTCCAGTACACCGCTCCCACCACGACGGCGACCCCGAGGGCTACGGCGGCGATGATTTTAGCGAGGCGCTTTCGGTGGCGGGACATGGGGGGTGGGAGAAGTACGGATAACGCTCAGGTTCAGCGATGGGCCGCGCAGCGGACCGACTGCTGCAACCGATAGGTAGCCGCATCATCATTCGATTGCGCGGATAGCCGCTGCACGCTTGTAGAGCGGCTCGGCCCTGGCATGGTCACCCTGCTTTGTATAGAGCCCAGCCAGCATGGTCAGACTCGCGGCCACCTTGGGATGGTCGGGGCCCAGCGCCTTCTCCCTGATCGCCAGCGAGCGCTTTAAGAGCGGCTCGGCCTTGACGTAGTCGCCCTGCTCTGCATAGAGAAAGGCCAGGATGTCCAGGCTCGTAGCTACATAGGGATGGTCAGGGCCCAGCGCCTTCTCCCTGATCGCCAGCGAGCGCTTTAAGAGCGGCTCGGCCTTGACGTAGTCGCCCTGCTCTGCATAGTAGTCGCCCTGCTCTGCATAGAGATCAGCCAGCATACTCGCGACCACATCGGAATGGTCAGGGCCCTGCGCCTTCTCCCAGATCGCCAGCGCACGCTTTAAGAGCGGCTCCGCCTTGGCGTAGTCGCCTTGCTTTGTATAGAGCCTAGCCAGCATGGTCAGGCTCGCGAATACGTTAGGATGGTCAGAGCCCTGCGCTTTCTCCCAGATCGCCCGCGAGCGCTTGTAGAGCGGCTCGGCCTTGACGTAGTCGCCCCCCCCCTACATAGAAAAAGGCCAGGTTGTGTAGGGTCGCGGCCACATCGGGATGGTCGAGACCGAAGTTTTGCTCGGCAACCTCCAGGGCCTTCTGGGCAACCGCCACCGCGCGGTCATAATTGCCCGCCGCATATAGGTCCATGGCTTCCCGGTTCAGTATCCACCACTCTATCGCGTCCTGAGCATGCACAACCGGTGGTGCTGCCATGCATAAGCAGAGAACGAGAATGGAAAATCTCATGCAGCCCAGGTTGTTCGCTTTCATGATTTCACCTTGCATATGGCTAAAATATTTTTTATTCGACACATCGCCTCTTATCCTACATCCTTCTCGCACAAATTGCAACAAGCAGTGCCTCGATAAAATCAATGGCACGTCTCTTTTCGCATGATCGTGTTGGATAGCGTTTTCCAGCAGGATGTGCGCTATTCCACCCCACCCCGCCTGCTATGCCGACACAGAGATCGCGCTGCATAGATGAATCGTCGGCTCCTCACTCCGGAAAGAGCGAGGCGTCGAGGCCGGGGATGATGCGGAGGGCGTTGCGGTAGTAGACGTGGCGGAGCACGTCGTCGGGCAGGTCGAGGCCGTACATCTTCCAGTGCGCGTGGCGCTTGCGGTAGTAGTCGAAGAACTCGTCGGCCGTCTCGAAGGTGCGGAAGTAGACGTGGTACTCCTCGGGGCCCCAGGCGTCCTTGCCCATGAGCACGCGGTCCTTGTACCGGATGAGCCAGGCGCGGGCGGTGCGGGGCTGGCGGCCCAGCTCGGCCAGCACGGCGCCCAGCTCGGTGTACACGTTGGGCAGCGCGTCGAGCAGGCGGCCGAGGCGGGCCAGGTCGTGGCCCAGCCAGCCCAGGTGCGCGTTGATGAACGTCGTCTGCGGGTGGCGGCGGAAGACGCGGTGCTGCTCGGCGATGAGGGTGTCCCACGGCGGGATCTCGGGGTTCTCGGCGTAGTAGCGGCGGGGGCGCTGCCGGAGCTCGAGGTAGCGCTCGTTGAAGCGGTCCTTCTTCTGCCAGAACGGCGCGGGGTCGGCGGTGTGGATGAGCACGGGGATGCCCAGCTCGCCGCACTTCGCCCAGATCGGGTCGAGGCGCGGGTCGTCGGTGGGGACGCGCCGGCCCTGGCTGTCTTTGAGGAAGAGGCCCAGGTTCTTGAAGATCTTCAGCCCCTGGGCGCCGTTGCGCACGTCCTCCTCCAGCCGGGCCACGGCCCGCTCGGTCCACCCCGGCTCGCCGATGCCGTCGAAGTCGATGTTGGCGAAGACGACGAAGCGGTTCGGGTAGCGCCCCTTCATGCGGTCGACGGTGGCCTTCAGGCGCTCGCCGGTGCCGCCGCTGAGGTTGACCATCACGGCCATGTTGAGGCGGTCCATGGCGGCGACGAGGCTGTCCAGCTCGGCGTCGGTCATCTCGGCGGCGCGCCACTGGTGCGCGTGCACGTCCACGAACGGGTACTTCGCACGGGTGACGGGGTGGGCGGGCACCACCAGCGTGGAGCGCGGCTCGTAGACCTCGATGTCCATCACCTCGTCGGGCGGGATCTCGGGGGGCGTCTCCTGGGCCAGGAGGGGCGTTGTGAGGAGGCCGGCCAGCAGCAGGGCGAGGGCGTGTTTCATGGGGCGGGCGTGCTGAGGGAAAGGGGACGCAGAAAGGTAGGGGACGGGGCGGGCCGGGGCAAGGGGCGAACGGCGGGTCTCACCGCGCGGCGATCCGCTCGCGGAGGGCCAGGAAGGCTTCTCGTCGTACGCGGGCCGTCCGGATCGGGCGAAACGCCAGCTCTTCTCCCGGCAGCCGGAGGAGAGGTCTGGCCCGGATCCGGTCTCCGGGTATCAGAGGGTGAGGGCGCCGAGGAGGAGGTGCCGGAAGAATTCGAGCCAGGGGCCGAAGAGCAGGGGCAGAAGCACGACGGCCGGAAGGCCGAGCACGAACAGGGGGTTAGCCAGGCCCACGGCCACGATGTGGCCCGGTGCGCTGCGGGTGACGTGCGCGAAGTCGAGCAGGGTGCGGAGAAGGGCCAGGAGGGTGAGGCCGAGCCAGGCGACGACGAGCAGAGGCGCGGCGGCCCGCACGTCGTCCGGCGGGTTGCCGGCGAGCACCATGGCGGCGAGCATCAGCAGGAGGAACGTCCAGCGGGGCCAGGCGACCATCATGAAGGTCTGGCCGGGGGTAAGGGCGCGGCGCCGGCGGGCCATGAGGGCGAGCAGCGCGGCCCAGAGGCTCAGCGCCAGGACGTAGAGGCTGCCCGCCAGCAGCACCACCAGCCAGGGCTGGGCCAGCAGGCCGGCCACGACCTCCCGCAACGCCGGCGGCAGCCAGTACAGCCAGGCGATCACGGCCGCGTGCTCCCGGTACGCCTCGAGCACGACGGCCGCCGTCATGCCCACGCTGGCGGCGACGGCCAGCAACAGCAGGCCGCTGGCCAGCGGCAGCACGTCGCGCCCCTCCCGGATGGCCTCACAGTAGAAAGTATGGGCCAGGAAATACCGGGGAATCATGAACCGAAAGCGGGGCGAGGCGGCATAGTGCAGGCCGATCAGCGTCAGCACGGTCCAGCCCAGCAGCCGGAGCCAGGGTACTTCGGGCCGTGCCGGCCGGCCCAGCGGAAGGGCGAAGACCCGCTGCCGGCCCGTATAGAGGCCCGCCACGACGTCGAAGGCCAGGCGGGCGCGGCCGCCGGCGTCGTGCAGCCCGTAGCGTCGCCGGTAGGGATCCGGCGGTTCCGGGCCGCCCTCGCCGGGCCCGGCGTCGCGCCAGCGATGGACGAAGACGGCTACCGGCGCAGGGCGGGCATCGAGCAGGGTGGCCAGGTGGTTTTCGAGGAAGCGGGCCTGGGCTTCGGGGGTGTGCGGGTTGCGCAGGCCCGGGGGCGCCCCGGCCTCGACCCGGGCGCCGAGCGTCGCCAGCCCGGCCCGCGGGCCCAGAGGCAGGGGCGGCAGCCGGTCGAGCGCGTCGAAGAGGACGAAGTCGACGGCATCGCGGCAGCGGTCCCGGTCTGGAAAGGCGCTCACGTAGTAGAGGTGCACGCCGGCGGTGTCCGGCAAGGCCGTAGCCAGGCTCCGGAAGAAAGCGCAGGCGGCCGGGTGGCTCGTGTCGCTGCGGCGGGCCAGGCCGAAGTGCCGGGCCGAAGGGTGCTCCCGGCTCCGGCGCCAGGCCGCCTGGAGCGTGCGGCGGGCATAGGCCAGCGTGTCGGCCAGAAGCCGGGCGGGGAGATAGTCGAGGGGGAGCTCCTGGAAGAGTTGCAGGCCCAGGGTGTCGGCCAGGGCCAGCAGGCGCTCCTCCCGGATCAGGCCGGTCCGTACCGCCTCCACCCCGGCCCGGTGCATCCGGATCAGGTCTTCCTCGGCCTGTTCCAGCGAAGCCGGCACCGCCCAGACGACGCCCTTCAACGGCTGCGCCCCCGCCGGGGGCATGAGCAGGGCCAGCAGGAACGCCATCCCGGCGAACCTCGCGGGACGACCGTGGCGCAACGCGTTGTGCGAGGAGAGGAGCACGGCAAGGGAGCAAAGGCCGAAGCACAGGAGCCGGGAAGCCGTCTCAGATCAGAACCAGTCCCAGCGTGCCGGCAAAAAAGCAGTAGATAGCGAAATAGGCCAGGTTGCCCCGCCGGATGACATCGAGCAGGAGCTTGATGGCGGCCACGCCGGAACCGTAGGCCACCAGCGTGCCCACGACCAGCGGTATCCACCCCATGGCCAGACCGGTTTCGAACAACTCGATGCCCTTGATCAACGTGGCGCCGAGGACCACCGGCAACAGCATCAGGAAGGAAAAGTCGGCGGCCTTCCGGGGCGTCACGTTCAGGTAGAGGGCCGTGCAGATCGTCGCGCCCGAGCGCGAGATGCCCGGCGTCATCGCCGCCGACTGCGCCAGGCCGATCAGCAGTGCCTTCCAGGGCGTGACCGGACCGTCGGGGTGCCGGCGCAGCAGCGTCAGCAACAGCAACAAACCGGTGACGAGCAGCATACCACACACGAAGCGCGGGTCGCTGAACCGGGCCTCCAGAAAGTCTCCGAAGAACAGGTAGACGATCCCCGTCGGAAGCAGTGTCAACAGGATGAAGGCTACCATGCGGACTTCCTCGTGGGTACGGTAGTGCTCGGGCAGGCGATGCGGGGCCGCCGCGGCCAGCAGCGTCTTGCCGATCAACCCGCGCACCTCCTGCCCGTAGACGGTCAGGATGCTGAGCACCGTGCCGAAATGGACGAACACCTCGAAGGTGACATTGTCCGCTCCCGCGGCCTCGACGCCCAGCACATACTTCGCCAGCACCAGATGACCCGAGGACGAGATCGGTAAGAACTCCGTCAACCCCTGCACCAGTCCCAGCAACGCGGCTTCCCACCAGTTCATAGACCCCCTTCTGTCCGGGTTGGGTGTTTCATGAACGCGGCGGAAAGGTACGATGTCGCAGGGGGAACCGAAACGCCCTCACCGCAAATTCGCCCCGGATCGTATCTTTCGAACAGGCGCCCCGCCGGCGCCTCACCCATGACGGACCGTAGCACCATGCGCGTCGCCTGCCTGCTCCTCCTCGTTCCCGCGGTCGTTGCCGCCGTGGTGGGCCCGTTCCGCGCCCCCGGGCCCACCGCCCCCGCCCCTCCCGACGACGTGGTGCGCGAGATGCGCGCCGAAGTCGTGAAGTCCTCTACCGACCCGGCCGGGCGACCGCTGCCGGTGGCCGCGCACTGGGCCCGGGGGTTCGGCCTGCAAAACTTTTCCAGCGACTACCAGATCGAACTGCTGGCCAGGGGCCATCACGTGATGCCCACGTTGCCGATTCCGTCTCCCGGGGGAACCTCCTATCCGGGCCTGGCGGCGGTGACCCGGCTGGCCGAATGGGGGGCCCCGTTCTCGCTCCGCGTCGACCAGTGGGAAAACCTGCTGCTGAGCAAAGATCACCCGCGCGACGAGCCCGGCCGGTGGCGCAACCTGCCGCCCGAGCAAAGTCCCCTGACCCTCGCCCCGAACGGGCAGCTCGTCCGGATCCTCTCGCCCCTGGGGGCCGTCGAGCCCTGGTACGAGGTGGGCAAATACTACACGGCCTCGCCCGCTTTCGGCCAGCTCGAGGCCGCCTACCCGGATCCGCCGCTGGTCATCATGCTGTCGAACAACGAAGCCCGCCGCCTCGAACCCAAGCAGGACATCGAGACGCACAGCCGGCGCTATCTGGACCGCTACGGCACCGGGCGGTCCGACACCTTCAAGCGCCGGGTGATGGCCGAGGGCTACATCGAACGGTACCGCGCCCTGTTCCGGGGCCTGCGCGACGGCATGCGCACCGAGGCCTGGCGAGCGCGGACGCGGATGGTCGGCTACACGGCCTTCGGCCCGCCGCACTTCGGGCGCTGGCCCCGATGGACGGATTACAGCTTCGCCACCGACGAAGAAATCGACCCGTCGCCGCACATGTGGGACGGCGGCTCCGTGGCCTACTATACCCACAACTGGAATGCCTCGTCGGACTATCGCGTCTTCTCCCCCCAGGTCGAGGCGATGAACTGGGTTTTCATGCTCGAAGAAGCCTATCGCATCAACCCCGACTTCTGGTTCGAGCTGTCCGTCTGGGACGGCAACAGCGGGGGGAACGACGCCCGGCGCAAGGACAAGGCCGAGGTGTACCGGAAGGCCGGCCAGCACTGGACACCCGAACGGTACGGCGGGTTCGTGCAGTACGGCATGTGGCTGCTCACGCCCCGCGTCGTCCGGGAATTCCGGGGGCACGGCGTGCCGCGAACCCGCTTCGCCGCCGAGTTCGACGCCCTCGTCGCCGCCGTCGACCGTGTCTGGACCAACCCGACGCTGAAACGGTTCTGGCGCAAAGGCGAGCTCGTGCCGAACCGGACCCGGCAGCACCCCTACCAGTCCCGCATCCCCGACAAGTGGAAGCACGTCGACCGCTGGTTCATGCTGAACACCAGCCTCGATCCACCCGCGCCCTGGCAGCTGGAGACCGAGCTTCCGGTGTTCACCTTGGCCCGTGTGCTCGGTGAGGAAGGGACGCGCGAATGGCTCCTCTATACGTATGCGCCGGTGCAATCCTACCACGGCGTGGTCGTCGAGGTGCCCGGCTTCGGCCCGGCGACGGTGGACGCCACCCCGGCCGGCAACTTCTATCTCCTGCGCGAAACGGACCGCCAGGTCCTCCCGGTCGATCCCTGAGCGGCGGGCCGGCCCGCTCCGGCCCGTTTAAGCATCTCGGACCATGTGCCGATCTCAGGAAAGCCGTCCCCGCAAGGTTTCCGGGCCTCACCGGGCCGTGCGCTTTCCCGGACGGGCAGGCGGGTGCGCTCTGACGGGACGCACGGGCCGGCGCAACCGCCCTGGAACCTTCCCACGACAACGCGCCGACTGCTATGAGTATGAGGTGGTTCAACAATTTAAGCATCGCCAAAAAGCTGATTGCCGGCTTCATGGCCGTGGCTTCGCTCACGTTCGTCGTCGGCGGCTTCGGTATCCGAACCGCGGGCCAGATCAACGACCGCCTGGAAGCCATGTACGAGCGTGAGTTGCAGGGCATCAGTTACGTCAAGGAGATCAACATTCAGCTCATCAACTACGAGCGAGCCCTGCGCAACTTCTTGCTGTCCGACAACGACGAGGATCGTGCCACGTATGCGGCGGCCATGCAATCCCACCGGGCCTCGCTGGAAGAGCACCTGGAGAAGCTACGTTCCCTGCTCGAGGCGGGGGAGGCCGGCACGCTCCTGGAACAGTTCGGGGAAGCCTGGACGCGCTACCTGGCGCTGAACGAACGGGTGGTGGAACTGGGAGGCACCACGTCCACCGTGCGGGAGGCCCTCCAGATCGTGCGGACGGACGTACGGGCGCTCGGAAACGAGCTCAAGACGTTGCTGGGCCGCCTGACGGAGATCCAGCAGCGTGCGGCGGAGGCGGCGCATCAGGCCGGCGCGGAGCAATATGTCTTCGTCTGGAAGGTGTCGGTCTTCCTGGTCCTTTTCGCCGTGGGTTTTGCCGCCGGGCTCGGGTTCTTCTTCTCCCGTAACCTGGGCCGGCCCATCGTCACGCTCAACCACGCCGCCGAACGCGTGGCCCGGGGCGAGCTGGATGCGGAGGTCGACCTCGTCTCGAGCGATGAGATCGGCACGCTGGCGCAGGCGTTCAACCAGATGGTGCGGCAACTCCGGGCCCTGCTCGAAGAGGCGAAAGAGAAGGAGCGAGCCGCCACGGAAGCCGCCGAAGCCGCCAACCAGGCCCGGCAGAACATCGAGGCGCAGCAGGCCTATCTGGCGCGCAGCGTCGAGCAGATGCTGGCCGAGATCGATCACTTCGCCGAAGGCGACCTGACGGTGCAGCTCCATGCCGAGCACGACGACGAGATCGGCCGGCTCTTTGGCGGCTTCAACCAGGCGGTGGCCAACGTCCGGCGTCTCTTCGAGCAGGTGCGCCACGCCGTCGAGTCGTCCGTGACGACGGCCGCGCAGATCTCGAGCGCCACCGACCAGCTCGCCGCCGGTGCGCAGGAGCAGTCCGCCCAGGCCATGGAAGTTGCCGCGGCCGTCGAGGAGATGGCCCGCACGGTGATCGAGAACGCCCAGAACGCCACGCGGACGCTGGAGGTGGCCCGCGAAAACGGCCAGCGTGCGCAGCAGGGGGGAGACGTCGTCCAGCAGATGGTGAAGAAGATCGGACAGATCGCCGCCGTGGTGGGCACCTCGGCCGAGACGATCGAGCGCCTGGGAACCTCCAGCGAGCAGATCGGCGAAATCATCTCGACCATCAACGAGATCGCGGATCAGACGAACCTGCTGGCCCTCAACGCGGCCATCGAGGCGGCCCGGGCCGGCGAGCAGGGCCGGGGCTTCGCCGTCGTGGCCGACGAGGTCCGCAAGCTGGCCGAACGCACCACCCAGGCCACGCAGCGCATTGCCGAGATGATTCAGGCGATCCAGGACGAGACCGCCGAAGCCGTGCGTTCCATGCGGCAGGGGACGGACGAGGTACAGGCGGGGCTGGCCCTGGCCGAAGAGGCCGGCCGGGCGCTCAGCCGCATCGTGGAGGGCGCGCAGCAGACGCAGGACCTGATCAACCAGATCGCCGCCGCCAGCGAGGAACAGTCGACGACCGGCGAGCAGATCTCCCGCAGCGTGGAATCCATCTCGTCGGTCACCAACGAGGCGGCCCGGGGCATCGCCGAGATCGCCCGTTCGACGGACGACCTGCAACGGATGATGGACGAGCTGCGGGGTCTGGTCGCCCGCTTCAAGGTGACCCGGGCCGAATCCGTCCCGTCCCGGCGACCCGCAGACCGCCCCCCCGCCCCGGCACGCTCCCGGGCGAAGGACAGTGGAGAGCCGACCGCCTCCGCCACCTGAGCACGGGGCTGATTGCTCGAACACCGTGCGGCGGGCAGGCCGGGCCTCGGTGCCCGAGGGCCTGCCCGCCGCTTTTCGTCCGGGATGCATCTCGCCGCCCCTCGCTGCGTAAGGCGCTCGCACGAGCGTTTGCGATTGCCCGCTGAAGGCAGCATATTTCCCCGTTTCGTACCACCTCCCCTTTCCAGCTCATGCCCGACGTCAACCCGGTCGACCTGATCCTCATCAAGCGGGACGGCGGCACCCTGACGTCCGAACAGATCGCCTGGCTCGTCGACGCCTACACCCGGGGCGACGTGCCGGACTACCAGATGAGTGCCTTCCTCATGGCGGCCCTCCTGCGCGGCATGAACGACGAGGAAGCCTTCGCCCTGACGCACGCCATGCTTCACTCGGGCGTCGTGCTCGACCTCTCGGACATCCCCGGCACAAAGGTGGACAAGCATTCGACCGGCGGCGTGGGCGACAAGGTCTCGCTCATCCTGGCGCCGCTGGTGGCCGCCTGCGGCGTGCCCGTCCCCATGATCTCCGGGCGCGGCCTGGGCCACAGCGGCGGCACGCTCGACAAGCTGGAGGCCATCCCCGGCTTCCGCACCGACCTCCCCATCGACGCCTACCGCCGGCAGCTGGCCCGCCTGGGCGTCGTCATGATCGGACAGACCGACGAGATCGCCCCGGCCGACCGCAAGCTCTATGCCCTGCGTGACGTCACCGGCACGGTCGAGTTCATCCCCTTCATCGCGGCCTCGATCATGAGCAAGAAGCTGGCCGAGGGCATCGACGCGCTGGTGCTCGACGTCAAGTGCGGGCGGGGGGCGTTCATGAAGACCGAGGCCGACGCCCGCCGCCTGGCCGAGACGCTCGTCGGCCTGGGCGAGCGCTTCGGCAAACGCACCGTGGCCCGCCTGACCGACATGAACACCCCGCTCGGGCGCGCCATCGGCAACTGGCCCGAGACGGCCGAGGCCATCCGCTGCCTGCACGGCGAAGAGGTGCCCGACGTGATGGAGGTCACGTACGCGCTGGCGGGCGAGATGCTGTGCCTGGGCGGTGCGGCCCCCACCCCCGAAGACGGCGAAGCGCAGGCCCGCCGGGCCCTGGCCTCCGGCCGGGCGCTCGACGTGTTCATCGCCCTCGTCGAGGCGCAGGGCGGCGACGTCTCCGYCGTGCGCGACCCCGGCCGCCGCGCCGGCGCCGACCCCGTGGCCGAGGTCCGTGCCGGCGACGACGCCCGCGGCTTCGTCGCCGGCCTCGACGCCCTGCGCCTGGGCTGGACGGCCGTGGCCCTGGGCGCGGGCCGGCGACGCAAAGAGGACCCCGTCGACCCCACCGCCGGCATCACCCTGGCGAAGAAACCCGGCGAACCCGTCCGCCCCGGCGACGTGCTGGCCTACCTCCACACCCGCCGGCACGACGCCCTCCCGGACTTCCAGGCCGCCGTGGCCGCCGCCTTCACCTTCGCCGACACACCACCCCCACCGGCCTCCCGGCTCCTCGACCGCTACGCCGAAGGCCGGTGGGCGAACCCGGACCGCTCCGGCTCGTAATACCTTGCAACCCCCGAAAAAAGCAAAACATCGCAGGACGGCGTCTCCCAAACCGCGACAGGATCGTTATATTGATCCTGGACCCTGCTTTTCCTCCCTCATACCGCGAACCCAAACCCCTACGGACCATGTCTATCTGGGCACGTTTCAAACGCTGGATCAAGTCCATCTTTGGCGGGGCCATCTCCGCCCTGGAAGATCCCCGGCTGATTCTGGAACAGAACATCCGGGAGCTGAACGACCAGGTTCCGAAGATGAACGAGAACATTGCCACGGTCAAGGCCAATGTGATGCTGTTGCAGAAAGAAGTGCGGCGGTATGAGGCCGAGATGAACGACCTGACGGCGAAGATCAAGGCCGGTATCCAGGCCGGACGGGACGACATCGCCGAGCAGTACGCGCTGCGCCTGGAGAACGTCCGCGAAGCCCTCACCCGCACGCGGGAACAGCTCAAGTATGCCTCGGCGGCCTACGACAAGGCCCTGCAGGTGAAGAAGGCCTTCATGCGCGAGAAGGAGCGCAAGATCCAGGAGGCCAAAGACGCCCTGCGCGCCCACGAGCGCGCCAAGTGGCAGGCCAAGATCGCCGACACGCTCGAACAGTTCGAGGTGGCCGGCGTCGACGCCACGCACGACGAGATGATCACCCGCATCAACGAGGAGACGGCCCGGCAGGAGGCCCGTATGGAACTGGCCCTCGATTCCATCGACACCGAGGCGATGCGCATCGAGGAGGACGCCCAGAAGATCCGGGCCCAGGAACTGGTCAAACAGTTCAAGCTGGAGATGGGGGTCGGCGAGCCGGCGGCACCACAGGAGGAACCCCGCCTCGAAGTGCCGGAAGAACAGGTCGAACAGGGCAAAACCATCGGCAAACAACGCTCCCAGACGGAGTGAAGGCCGGAGACGGACCGGCCCGGGAACACCCGCCCGGGTGCCACGAAGGACGTGGACAAGCCCGGGGTTTTCCCGTCAACCCTGCCCGTTTCACCCCTCAACCCGAAAGGCCATGACGCCCGAAGAATACCAGCGGATCAAGGAGGCGGAGAAGGAGCACCTCCGGAAGCTCCGGGAGTTGAAACGCAAGGTCCGGGAGCTGGAACGGCTCAAGAAAGTGAACCAGGCCCTTTCGGACGTGACCGGCGGAGCCGCTTCGGTGCTCGATACCCACCGTGAGATGATCGAAAAGCTGGCCATGGAGACGGCGCTGAGCGAGGCGCGCCTGGAACTGGCCCTCGAGGCGGAGCAGGAGGCTGCGCCGGCTTCCGCCGAAGATCCCGCTTCGAACGAGACGCTCGAAGAAGCGTTGCAGAAAGCCCGGGCGCAGGAACTGATTCGCCAGATGAAGCTGGAGGTGACGTCCTCCGCCGATGAAACCCCTGCCCGCCCGCCGGCGGGCAAGACGATCGGGGCCATGGATCCCGGCACCGGGCAACGGGCGCCCGGCGCCGAAACGACGACTCCGCCCGCGGCTCCGGAAAAGCCGGCGGACCCGCCCGCCGGGCCGGATCCCCTGCCGGACAAAACCATCGGCCGGATGAAACCCTGAGGCCGTGGCCCGTCGTATCGCGGGGTGGACCGGAGCCGCCGACCCACCCCCCTCAAGCCGTTGCCGAGGAGCGCATGAACGAAGTCGACATCAACTATACCAAGGAAGCCTTCCTGCATCCCTGGAATCTGACGTTCCTCATCGCCGCAATGCTGATCGCCTTCACGGTCAGCCTCTTCAGCGCGGCGCCGTCGTGGCTTTTCGAGACCATCCTCCTCTTCGCCACGGCCGGGGAGCTGCTCTACCTGGGCACCATGCCCCGCCAGGAACGTTTTCGCCGGGCCATCCGGGCCCGGCAGGCGGCCGAACACGCCAAACCCCCCTCGCAGAAAGAAATCTTCCAGCTCCTCTCGAAGCAGAGCCAGCGCCGCTACGTGCGGCTCCGCAAGCTCCAGAAAGACATCGCGGCCAACTACCGCAAGCTCAGCTACGCCTCGCAGGGCATGCTGGACAGTCACCTCAAAAAGATCGACGGCCTGCTCGACTCCTACCTGAAGTTGCTCTACCAGAAAGAACGGTACGAGTTTGCCATCCGGAGCAACACCGAGAGCGAGGTCATCCGGGCCATCGAGGCCCTGCGCGAAGACATGGCCGACGACACGCCGCGCGTCCGCGCCATCAAGCAGCGGCGCATGCGCATCCTCGAACAGCGGCTCGAACGATTCAAAAAAGGCCAGGAAAACCTCGAGATCATCGCGGCACAACTCGAAACCATCGAGGATGTGATCAAATACATCCACGAGCAGTCGCTGACGCTGCGCAACCCCGAGGAGATCACCTTCCAGCTCGACACGCTCCTCTCCGAGGTGGAAGAGACCGAAGCCTCGGTCGAGGCCCTGGAGGAGGTCTTCGCCCGCCCCGCCGACCTGCTCGGCGACCTGGACACGTTCGAGGACCCCACCGCCGAAGGCGCTCCCGACCCGGAAAAGACCCGCCTGCGAAGCTGAGTTGTTCCAGCGTGCGGGATACGTAAAGGTCGAGCCCCGCGCCATACGCCCCGTGCCCTGCCAGTCCCCACCATCCCTTTCGCTTCTTTCCCCATGACCTTCGAGACGCTGCTCTACGAGGTGGATGCCGACGGGATCGCCCTGGTGACGATCAACCGGCCCGACAAGCTGAACGCGCTGAACGAGACCGTCATCGACGAGCTGGACCGGTGCTTCGCGGCCGTGGAGGCGGACGACGCGGTGCGCGGTGTGGTGCTCACGGGGGCGGGGCCGAAGAGCTTCGTCGCCGGAGCGGACATCTCGCGCTTCCCCGCGCTCGACGCCGTGAGCGGGCGGCGCTTCGCCCTGCGCGGGCAGGCCGTCTTCAACCGGATCGAGGCCCTGCCGAAGCCCGTCGTGGCGGCCGTCAACGGCTTCGCCCTGGGCGGCGGGTGCGAGCTGGCGATGGCGTGCCACCTGCGCGTGGCCGCCGAGCACGCGCGCTTCGGGCAGCCGGAGGTCAACCTGGGCCTGATCCCGGGCTACGGCGGCACGCAGCGCCTGCCCCGGCTCGTCGGGCGCGGCCGCGCCACGGAGCTGATCCTCACGGGCGAGGCCATCGACGCCCGGCGGGCCCATGAGATCGGCCTCGTCAACCGGATCGTCCCGGCCGCCGAACTGCTCGAGACGGCGAAGGAACTCGTCCGCACCATTGCCGCGAAGGCGCCCGTGGCCGTGGCCCTGGCCCTCGAAGCCGTCCGGGCCAGCGACCTGGACCTGCCGCAGGGCCTCGCCCTCGAGGCCACCCTCTTCGGTCAGGCCTGTGCCACCGAGGACTTCCGCGAAGGCGTGGCCGCCTTCCTCGAACGACGCCAGGCCACCTTCAAGGGACGATGAGAGGTGTGGTGCATAGTGCGTAGTGCATAGTGCGTAGTGCATAGTGCGTAGTGCATAGTGCGTAGTGCGTAAAGGCGTAATTCAGCCCAACACGCACTACGAAATACGCAATACGAAATACGAAATACGAACCACGAACCACGCACTGCGAAATACAGAATACCCCGGCCCATGGAGCTGCTACTGATCCTGCTGATGCTGGTCCTGAGCGCGTTCTTCTCCGGCTCAGAGATCGCGTTCGTGACGGCCAACCGGCTGCGCGTGGAGGTGTCGGCGCGGCGCGGCGGGCGGCTGGGCACCCTCGTGCAAACGTTCATCCAGAACCCGGCGGACCTGCTGACCACCACGCTGGTGGGCAACAACCTGGCGCTGGTGATCTACTCCACGTTGATGGCCTTCTACCTGGAGCCGCCCCTGCATCGCCTCTATGCCGAGATGGCCGGCTTCAGCGAGGCCACGACCGAGGTGGCCGTCCTCGCCACGCAGACGGTCATCGCCTCCATGATCGTGCTTTTCTTCGGGGAGATCCTGCCGAAAACCGTGCTGCGGGAGGTGGCCAACCGGGCCGTCTTCGTGCTGGCCGTGCCGCTGCGGCTGACCTACGTGCTGCTGCTCCCCCTGATCAAGGTGGCCGGCTGGGCCGCCGCGGGCCTCATCCGCCTCTTCGGCACCGACGCCGACACCTTCTCCCAGTTCATGCGGCGCGACTTCGAACTGATGATCGAGGAGAGCAAGAAGAGCGGCGAACTGGACCTGGACGAGGAGGAGAGCACCCTGCTGGCGAACGTCTTCGCCCTGAGCACCATCCGCGTCAAGGAGTCGATGGTGCCACGGACCGAGATCGTGGCCGTGGAGGAGAACACCACGCTGGAGGCGCTCCGGCAGAAGTTCATCGAGTCCGGCCACTCGAAGCTGCCCGTCTACCGCGAGAACATCGACAACATCGTGGGCATCGCCTTTGCGTACGACCTGTTCCACGATCCCGAATCGCTGGCCGCCATGATGCGCCCGGCGTACTTCGTCCCGGAGACGAAGCTCTCGAAGGACCTGCTCCGCGAGTTCCTGGCCACGAACACCTCCATCGCCATCGTCATCGACGAGTACGGCGGCACGGCGGGACTGGTCACCATCGAGGACCTGCTCGAAGAGCTCTTCGGCGACATCCAGGACGAGTTCGACACCGACGAGGAGGTGCTGCGCCAGCTCGGCGAAGACACGTACCTCGTCAGCGGCCGCGTGGATATCGACGAGCTGGCCGAGCGCTTCGGCATCGAGCTCTCCGAGGGCGACTACGAGACGCTGGCCGGCTACCTGCTCGAACACATCGGCGCGATCCCCAAGCCGAACGAGGAGTACGAGTTCGACGGCTACCGCTTCACCATCGTGCAGGCCACGGCCAACCGCATCGACCTGGTGCGCATCACCCGGCTGCCCGCCGGCGCGTGAAGGCGGCCCGGTACGGCCATCCAGAGCCTCCCCTTGCCAAGGGGAGGTGGCGCGAAGCGACGGAGGAATAGAACCCGGGGCGATGGTGGTGTTGCGGCGGCAGAAGACCCCCATCCCCCCTTCGGGGTACTTCCCCCTCTGCGGCCGCCGGGTGCGGCCAGGGGGAAGGGCTTGGGTTTACGCGATGCAGCCTTCCAGATCCTCCCCATGCGAAAGAGAGGTGGCGCGAAGCGACGGAGGGGTAGATGTTGGGGCACAGACGGATGGCGGTGGCAGACGGTTTATGAGGCGCCACCGGCACGGTACAGGTGCACAGGAAGCCCGGCGGCGAACCCGGTGGCGCAGAGCCGCTTCGTGGAGAATGCCCGGCCGTTGTTCCTGATGTGATGCGGAGTGACGACACGGAGGTTCGACAGATCACCCGTCTCGGAGGCGATATTCCGCGCTGGAGCTACGACGGGCAGCAGATCCTCTACCGACGGGACGTGCACAAGGGAGAGGGGGCGCGCTACGTGCCTTTCGTCTACGACGTGGCGACCGGGCAGCGTGCGCCGCTGTGGCCGGCGCTGCCCGACTCCCTGCCGCCGTTCCCGCCGCTCGCCACGCAGAAGCGGGTTCTCCCGTAACCGAAACGCTCGCTCACCCCGGCCCCGAGGCCGCTGTCCGCACCTGATCAACTGCGCCAGAGGCGACGAAGCCCGCCCCGGCGGCGTGCGCGGCCATCACGGCGGTGTTCGGCGCGAGGATGAGATCGATGCCTTGCCGGTTGACCTCCCTGGCCAGGGCCTGTACGGCCGCATCGCGCTCGGCACCGCTCACATCGCGGATGTAGACGGCACGGATGCGGCCGGGAAAGTCGTGCACCACGTCCCGGTAGATCTCGTGGTCCTTCTGCCCGCTGTCGCCGATGAGCAGGAACGGCAGTTGGGGGTAGGTGTGCAGGATCCGGCGAATCCAGGCGAGCTTGTGCGTTTCGTGGCGGCCCGCGCCCACCTGCGTCCGGCTGAGCCCCAGGTCTCGTAGGAACAGCGGCCCGTCCGGGAGGCCGTGGTGCCGCAGGAAGTCGGCGAGGAAGTCGTAGAGGTTCCACGGGCTGCTGGAGACGTAGAAGAGCGGGTTGGCCTCCCCGCCGCTCGTCCCGTCGTGCAGGGCCCGGTAGAAGGCCACCACACCGTCGAAGGGCCGCCGGGTGCGGGCGTTGCCGAAGAGCGTCCGGCGCACCATGGTGCGGAAGCGCGTCGCCCCGGTTTGCAGCACCGTGTCGTCGAGATCGCTGATGACGCCGAAGCGGGCCGAGGGAGGCGGCACAAGCACCCGGCCCGTCGTGGGCGCACCGCCGCCGACCGGCTCCAGCGTCGCCTCGTGCCAGCTCCGGTCACCGGGCAACGGCTCGGGCAGGGCGAGGCGGGCCCGGACGTAGCCCTCGTCGTCCGCCACAACCTCGACGGACTGGCCCTGGAGGCTCACCCGCACGGCGGCCCCCGGCACCTCGTCGCTCTCGAACCGCCGCAACATGGCCCAGGCGTTGTGCCAGACGGCATCGTCGTCCTGCGGCGGGGGTAGCAGCTGGTTCCGCAGCACCCGAGCAAGCACATGCACCTCCACGGATGTCCCGTATCCGCGATACGCGTGAATCCATACCTGTCGCCGGTCCCACCGGCTCCGGAGGCGGTACCGGATCGCGTCGGCCCGATGTTCCAGGCGTTCCAGCCAGGACAGTAAGCGCTTCATAGGCGGTTGTGAAGATGCGGTCGGCAACCAGCGAAGCCGGACGGTCAACATCCACGGCCCCGCTTGCATGATAGTGCTTGACCCTCCCTCTCGCAAACCGAATATTCCCGGCTCTCTCCTTCCACATGACCTCAACAGTCCATCCTTTTCGGCAGCATCGAAGCCAGCAGGGCGAAGCCTGTCTGCACCCTCGGTACCGGCCCGGACGACCTCTGCGTGTTCACGTCGTTCCCGACGACCACGCCCGGGGAAACCCTGGAGCGGGCCATTTCCTTCTATTGGCACCAGGATCCGCCCCTGGACCCCGTCGGCATCAGACGCGGCGCATGGTTTTGACGAAGGAGGGCAAGCCGTCTACCATTTCGCAAACCCGGATCTATTTCGCACGAAAGGGCCGCCGGGTCGCCCTCCCGCCGGGGCGTCCCTTTCTTCATCCGGAAACGCGCCGTCGTGCCGAAACGAATCCAGGGCTCCGGGGTAGTATCCCCTTCGCATGTGCCAGGCATGTGCATCTCTCTCCGGTGGCGACGAACGGACCAACCTCCCGCATGGACGAACGCATCATCATCCGCGGCGCGCGCGAGCACAACCTCAAGAACATCGACCTGGACATTCCCAGGAACCGGCTCGTCGTCATCACGGGGCTGAGCGGGTCGGGCAAGAGCAGCCTGGCCTTCGACACCATCTACGCCGAGGGGCAGCGGCGCTACATGGAGAGCCTCTCCGCCTACGCGCGCCAGTTCCTGGGCATGATGGAGCGCCCGGATGTGGACTTCATCGACGGCCTCAGCCCCGTCATCGCCATCGAGCAGAAGACCGTCAGCCGCAACCCGCGCTCCACCGTCGGCACCGTCACCGAGATCTACGACTTCCTGCGCCTGCTCTTCGCCCGCGCCGGCACGGCCTACTCGTACCTGACAGGCAACCCCATGCGGAAGCAGTCGGACGACGAGATCATCGACGGCATCCTGGGCCTGCCCGAGGGGACGCGCGTGGTGCTGCTGGCGCCCGTGGTGAAGGGCCGCAAGGGACACTACCGCGAGCTCTTCGAGCAGATCGCCCGGCAGGGCTTCGAGCGCGTCCGCATCGACGGCGAGCTGCGCGAGATCACGCCGGGGATGAAGATCGACCGCTACAAGACGCACGACATCGAGGTGGTGGTGGACCGGCTCGTGATCCGGGAGGGGCTGCGGCCGCGCGTGAGCCAGTCCGTCGAGACGGCGCTGGGGATGGGCGGCGGCACGCTGATTGCCGCCGTGCTGGGCGCCGACGGCACGCTGACCGACCACGTCTTCAGCCGCCACCTGTTCGACCCCGAGAGCGGCCTCTCCTACGACGAGCCCTCCCCGAACACCTTCTCCTTCAACTCGCCCTACGGCGCCTGCCCGGAGTGCAACGGGCTGGGCACGCGCCGCGAGATCGACCCGGCGCTGGTCCTCCCGGACCCCTCGAAAAGCATCGCCGAGGGGGGGCTGGCGCCGCTGGGCAAGCCCCGCGACACGTGGTTCTTCAGCCAGCTCCGCGCCGTCGCCGAGACGCTGGGCTTCGACTTCGACACGCCCCTGGAGCGGCTGGACCCGGCCCATCTCGAGGTCGTCCTCGAAGGCGCGGGCGACCGGCAGTTCGACATCGTCTACCGGTACAAGGGGCGTGAGGTGAAGTACCAGCACCGGTTCGGGGGCGTCTACGGGCACCTGCGGCACGCCTACGAGCAGAGCACGGGGCCGGGGCAGCGCAAGTGGGCCGAGGCGTACATGCGCCTGCTGCCCTGCCGCGCCTGCGGCGGCGCCCGCCTCAAGCCCGAGGCGCTGGCCTACCGCATCGGCGGGAAGAACATCGCCGAGCTGGTGCAGATGGACCTCGTCTCGCTCCGCCGCTTCTTCGACGAGGTCGCCTTCACCGACCGGCAGGCCCTCATCGCCCGGCCCATCGTCAAAGAGATCCGCGAGCGGCTCGACTTCATGCTGAACGTGGGCGTGGGCTACCTCAACCTGGACCGTCCGGCGCGGACCCTCTCCGGCGGCGAGAGCCAGCGCATCCGCCTGGCCACCCAGATCGGCACCCAGCTCACGGGCGTCCTCTACGTGCTCGACGAGCCCTCCATCGGCCTGCACCCGCGCGACAACCGCCGCCTCATCGAGGCGCTGATGCAGCTGCGCGACCTGGGCAACTCGGTCCTGGTCGTCGAGCACGACCGCGAGATGATCGAGGCGGCGGACTTCGTGGTGGACCTGGGCCCGGGCGCCGGCGAGCACGGCGGCCATGTGCTCGGCGCCGCCCCGCCGGAGCGCCTCCCCGCCGGGACGGACGGCCGCCGGAGCCTCACCACGGCCTACCTCCGGGGCGAGAAGCACATCCCCGTCCCGAAGACGCGGCGCACAGGCAACGGGAAGACGCTCACGCTCCACGGCGCCACCGGCCACAACCTCAAGGGCGACCCGCTCGTGCTCCCGCTGGGCACCTTCATCTGCGTCACCGGCGTCTCCGGCTCGGGCAAGTCCAGCCTGATCAACCAGACGCTCTACCCCGCCCTGGCCAACCACTTCCACAACGCCCGCCACGTGCCGCTGCCCTTCGAGCGGATCGAGGGGCTGGAGCACATCGACAAGGTCATCGACATCGACCAGAGCCCCATCGGCCGCACGCCCCGCTCGAACCCCGCCACGTACACCGGCCTCTTCACCCACATCCGCGACCTCTTCGCCCAGCTCCCCGAGGCGAAGATCCGGGGCTACAAGCCCGGCCGCTTCTCGTTCAACGTGAAGGGCGGGCGGTGCGAGACGTGCCAGGGCGCGGGCATCGTCAAGCTGGAGATGAACTTCCTGCCGGATGTGTACGTGGCGTGCGAGACGTGCCGGGGCCGCCGCTACAACGCCGAGACGCTGGAGGTGCACTACAAGGGCAAGAGCATCGCCGACGTGCTGGAGATGACCGTAGAGGAGGCGCTGGCGTTCTTCGAGAGCGTGCCGCGCATCGCCCGGAAGCTGCGCACGCTCGACTCGGTGGGCCTCGGCTACATCCGCCTGGGGCAGCAGGCCACCACCCTCTCGGGCGGCGAGGCGCAGCGCGTCAAGCTGGCCCGCGAGCTCTCCCGCCCCGGCACTGGCGCGACGCTCTACATCCTCGACGAGCCCACCACCGGCCTCCACTTCGAAGACATCCGCCACCTGCTGCACGTCCTGCAGGCCCTCGTCAAGAAGGGCAACACGGTGCTGGTCATCGAACACAACATGGACGTCGTCAAGGTGGCCGACCACGTCATCGACCTCGGTCCCGAGGGCGGCGACGCCGGCGGTCGGATCCTCTTCGCCGGCACGCCCGAGGCGCTGGCCGCCACCGACACGCACACCGGCCGCCACCTCCGCGACGAGCTGGCCCGCGACGCCCGCCTCACCGACGACGAGGACGAGGACGACGTGGACCTGGACGCCCTCGCCGGAGACGACGACGAACCCGACACCGACGAGGTGATCGAGGACGAGGAGGAAGCGGCGGGCGAGACGGTGGGGTGACGGGGGTCAGGTAACCTCGGCCGGCAACGGCGTCGACTTCTGGTAGAGCATGTCATACGCGAGGTCACGCTCGCCGGGCCACTGAAGCGAACCGTAGACGACGGCCACCTTTCGAAACAATTCGAGATCCCGCAACGCGCGAAAAACCTCAGACTGGAGGTACGGCTTCAGATCAAACAGACGGCGTTCTCCGTTGGCAAAAGTCAACGTCAAGGTGTAGTCGTCATGCGGCCGGACGGCGACAATTTTCGGGGTCTCCGGATGCATCCTTCCCTCAATCAATGCGCGTGATCGGGTTGCCTTGTACGGCTTTGTCTTTCGGAGATGTTCGGCATGGTGAAATCGGCCCATTGGCGAGATTGCTTTGAAGATAACCTATACCGCCCTGAAATCTGAAGTAGGGCTTGAAGAGGACGAGACGGTGGGGTGACGCCGCGAAACATCGCTGCGGCCCCGTGCGTGTGTGAGGAAAAAGCCCGTACCGAGCCATGATCACCGAGCGCCCGCCCGTCCGGTTCACCTACGAAGACTACCTCCTCATCCCCGAGGACGGGAAGCGCCATGAACTCATCGACGGAGAAGAACACGTGGCGCCTGCCCCCTCCACCCGGCATCAACGCATCGTCGTCCGGCTCTCAGCCGCCCTTTTCAACCATCTCGAAGCCCACGATCTCGGCGAGGTCTTCGTCGCCCCCATCGACGTGATCCTCTCCGACTACGACGTCGTGCAGCCGGACGTGCTCTTCGTGGCGAAGGCGCATGCGGATCGCATCGGCGAGCGCGGCATCACGGGGCCGCCGGACCTGATCGTCGAGGTGCTCTCCGAAGGCAACCGACGGCACGACGAGGTGCGCAAGCGCAAGCTCTACGAGCGCTTCGGGGTGGGTGAATACTGGGTGGTGGACCCGGAGCTGGAGACGGTGAAGGTGTACCGGATGACGGAGCGGGGCTACGTGCGGGTGGCCGAGTGGAGCCGCGAGAACGGCGACACGCTCACGACACCGCTGCTGACCGGCTTCACCCTTCCCCTCGACGCGCTCTTCGCGTGAGGCGCGCCGGATATCGGTCCCTGCGCGGCCGGTGCCTGCTCACGGGCTATCCGCTCTTTTCTCGACCCAGAGGGTCACGGGGCCTTCGTTGACCAGGTATACGTTCATCATCGCCCCGAAGACGCCGGTGGGCACCGGCCGGCCGAGATGCCCGCTCAGGAGGGCAGCGAAGTGCTCGTAGAGCGGTTCGGCCTGCTCTGGCAGCGCCGACGCGACGAATGAAGGCCGGTTGCCCTTGCGGGCGTCGCCGTAGAGGGTGAACTGGGAAACGACGAGCGCTTCGCCGCCCACGTCCCGTACCGACCGGTTCATGCGGCCTTCCTCGTCCGGGAAGATGCGCAGGTTGGCACATTTCTTCGCCAGCCAGGCCGCCTCTGCCTCCGTGTCGGTCGTGTGTACCCCCAGCAGAATCAGCAGTCCCCGCCCGATGCGGGCGACGATCTGCTCGTCCACTTCGACGGACGCTTCCCGGACCCGTTGTACCAGGGCAACCATCTTGCTCTCGCTCGTTCCGGTTTACGTTTCGGTCTGTCGTTGCAAAAAGGCCAGCCAGGCACGCAGGGCTTTGCCGCGATGGCTGAGGGCGTTTTTCTCGGCCGGGCTGAGTTCGGCAAAGGTGCGGGTTTCGCCTTCGGGCACGAAGAGCGGATCATAGCCGAAGCCGCCCCTTCCCCTTTCTTTCTCAAGGATGTACCCCCGGCATATGCCCTCGAAGCAAAGCACCCCGTCGTCCGTGGCGAAGGCGAGGACGGTGCGGAAACGGGCGGTGCGGTCCGGCACGCCGTGCAGTTCCTGCAGGAGCCGGGCGCGGTTTTCGGCGTCGCCGGCGCCGGGTCCTGCGAAGCGGGCGGAGTGGACGCCCGGCCGCCCGCCCAGGGCGTCGACTTCGAGGCCGGTGTCGTCGGCGAGGGCGGGTAAGCCGGTGTGGCGATGAAGGGCCAGCGCTTTCTTGCGGGCATTGCCTTCGAGCGTGGACGCGTCCTCTTCCACCTCGGGCGCGCCGGGAAAGTCGGCGGCCGTGCGAAGGACCACCGGCCATCCGGCCAGGAGCGCACGCAACTCCCGCACCTTGCCGGGGTTTCGCGTGGCCAGCACGATCTCGAGGGGCTGTTTCATCGGTACTTCCCTGCCTGTAGACCGGGCCCCAAAAAAGCGCCCGGGCGTAACTTTTGCGCCGGCCCGCCCGTAGTCGGGTGTGAATTTTGGGTACAATTCACACACCACAACCCTGAGGGAGGGTCACCATGTACACGCAATCCCGCGTGCTCCGGCACGCGGCCGGGGGCTTTTTTGCCCTGGCCGTTTTCATCAGCTTCTCCGCCCCTTCGGCCTCTGCACAGCGCGCCTTCGACCACAAGGATGCCCTGTGGTGGGGTAACCTGGAAGCCCAGCTGACCACCTCGCTCGACAGCCCCGTCGAGCAGGTACGGGACACGGCGCTCCGGCACGTCATCTTCTTCGCTACCTACTACGGCGACCGTGTTGATTTCACGGTGGCGGCGGGCAAGATCCTCGACGTGTACGAGCACGAACGCCACGAGGGCCGGCGTATGATGGCCCTTTCGGCCCTGCATGCCATCGGCAGCCGCCCGGCCATGGAGCGCCTGCACGAGCTCGTCCGGCAAGAACCACGGGGACGACTGCATCAGCTCACCCTGGCCGTCCTGGCCGATTATTTCGCCCGGCAGACGAGCTGAGCGGGCACCGGCGTGCCGGGCGCCTCCACCCGCCCGAAACAACGAAACCTCCACAGAAGGCACATTGTATCAATGCAGTGTGCCTTCTTATATTGAAAGGCTTTCTCAAAACCGTAACAACCGTTCTCAGCCAGGAGGGATCTGCCTTGCCGGTAGGAATCAAAGTTCGCGACAACGAATCGATCGACCGTGCCCTGCGGCGTTTCAAGCGTGCCGTCAACCGCAGCCGTGTGCTGCGCATCTACCGCGCCAACATGGCCTATACGAAGCCGTCCGAGGAACGGCGCATCGCGCGCGAGAAGGCGGCCCGCAACGCCCGGAAGCGTTCGCGCTACTGAGTTCCGGAACAGACGACACCCGTTCGGAACCGAGGCGGAGGGAGAACTCCGCCTCGTCTGTTTTGGCTAGCCGGTCTGACGGCCGATCTGCATCTCCAGCTCCAGCGGATTCCCCTCCCGGATCACCCGTACGTGAACGACGTCGCCCGGGCGAAAGTCGTAGATGCGGGCGACGAAGTCGTTCCGGTTATGGACGGGCTCACCTGCGACGGCAACGATGACGTCGTAGGGCAGGAAACCGGCCCGCTCGGCCGGAGAGCCGGGGTCGATGTCCCGGACGAAGACGCCCCGGGCTTCCGGCAGGCCGAGGCCGCGGGCAATGCGCTCGTTCACATCCAGACCCACCAGCCCCGTGTAGTAGGAGCGGTCCACATAGCCTTTCTCTTTCAGCTCCTGCACCACGCGCCGCACCCGCTCGGCCGGGACGGCGAAGCCGATGCCGACGGACCCGCCCGTCTGGCTGTAGATGGCCGTGTTGACCCCGATGACCTCGCCGAGGGCGTTGACGAGCGGCCCCCCCGAGTTGCCGCGGTTGATGGCGGCGTCGGTCTGGATCATGTCCCGGTAGAGCCGTCCGTCCTGTGGCTGCAGGTTCCGCCCGACGGCGCTGACGACCCCGACAGTGACGGTCGGCTCGGCCGCCTCGAACAGGCCGAAGGGGTTACCCAGGGCGATGACCCATTCGCCCACCAGAGGCCGGTCTTCCGCGAACGTCAGGTAGGGCAACGGAGCGGGTGGGTCCACCTTCAGCAGAGCGATGTCGGTGGCCGGGTCCGAACCCACCAGCCGGGCCTCCAGCGTGGTGCCGTCCGGAAAGGCAACCGTGATCTGCGACGCCTGCCCGGCCACATGGTCGTTCGTGACGATGTAGCCGTCGGGTGAGATGACGAACCCCGAGCCCAGGCTCTGGACCTGCCGCTGCAGAACGCGGGGCGGCCGCCGGCCGAAGAAAAACTCGTAGAAGGGGTCGGCGAACGGATCCCGGTAGCGGAGTTGCTGCACCGCCGTCACGTTCACGCTGACCACCGCCGGCGTGACGACCTCGACGGCCCGGGTGATGGCCGTGCGACGGGTGCGCAGGATGTCGTCCTGCACCTCCCGGGACGGCGCCGTGGTCTCGACGCGCTGCGGCGGCGGCGCTTCCGTCTCCTGTGAACGCGCCGGCTGGCGGCACCCCAGCAGCACCCCGGCAAACACCAACCCCAGCACGAGACGGTTCATAGGATCCGAGGCTTCTGTCATGAACCCACGGCTCTGGGCACGTGGGCTTGTTTCTCAGGCTGCAAGCTTGCCCCGACCTACTCCCGTAGAAGCATGATCGGACCTGGAAACCATAGGACGCATGACGGCGCCCCTCGCCGCAATGTTCTTCGCGGCATTTACGTCTGCGTTCATCGTGTGGCCACACGCCTGGCACGCAAAGCGTGCCTGGCTCTTGCGGTTGGCCTTCTCGCAGTGTCCGCACTGGCTGCACGTCCGGCTCGTGTAGGCGGGGTCTACGAGGATGATGGGAATACCAGCCAACTTCGCCTTGTACTCGATGAACTGCCGAAGCTGGTAAAAACTCCAGCTATGGTGCCTTGCTCGCTGGCTCTTCCGAACCGTGGTCCGCTTGCGGATGCCCGTCAGGTCCTCCAGGGCAATCGCTCGCTTCGTGTCTTTGGCCTTGCGGACAAGGTGCTTGCTGATCTGGTGATTCACGTCGGCACGAAACCGGCGCTCACGTCCGGAGAGTTGCCGGAGCCGACGCCTGGCCGACCTGGTGCCGACCGCTTGGAGGGTGCCCCGGCGCTCGGCGTACCACTTCCGCTTCGACTCGACCTGCTCGCCGCTGAACGAATCGCCGTCGGAGTCGGTGGCGATCTGCGCGATGCCGAGGTCCACACCAAGCACACCGTCTACGGCTTCCTCGTCCTCCTCCGGCACGTCACAGGTGGCCAGAAGGTAGAAACGTCCCTTCCGGTAGATCAGGTCGCTCTCGCCCTGCTGGTAGGCGAGAAGCCGGGCGTGGTGCTCGCCCACGGTGTAGGGGATGCGCTCCCGTCCGGTCATCGTCCAGATGCTCACTTCCCGCCGCTCGGTGTAGTAGCGGAGGATGCGGCTGTCGTAGACGATGCCGCCGCGTTTGCGGAACGTCCGCTTCGTGTCCTTGTCGAGTTTGTAGGCGTCGGCCACCTTACCGAGACACCGAACGACGACCTGCGCCGAGAGCTTGAATTGACGCTTGATGTCGTGGTAGAGGGCCTTCTGCAACGCGTACTTCAAGAAGGTCCTGGTCGCCCAGGCGTGCTCGCTGATCGCGTTACAGGCGGCGTTGGCCGTCTCCATGGTGCGGAGCAGCACGTCGGCCTGTTCGGGCGAGGGGTCGAGCCGGATCTGAGCAGTCAGCTTCATACCACCTTGCACGGTGCCAGTCTCAGGGAGTTTCAACCAGATGAGGGGCGCACTCCTCCCACATGGGTTATCTCATGAGATAGCCCTGAACGGGATGGGCTTCCTGCGCTCGCCATCCTGCACCCTTTCTCGTGAAAGGATGAATCCGGATATCCGGCAGCCCGACCGTCATACGTGAGCCTCCGGGCGGGGTTTCTGGCCGGGCAGACCTCCTCATTTTCGTTCCCCCTCTTGCTAAAGGAGCCTTCCCCCACGTCGATACATGCCGTACCCGCCTGCTTTCCCCGACAGAATCATCTCGAATGCAAGGTCATGAAATATTTTTTCTTACGCCTCCTTCCCGTCGTGCTGCTGGTCGGCTTTTTCGCGGGCTGTGACGCCTTCAACAACGATTCCGGCGGTATCGTAACGCTGAGCGGCCAGGTGCTCGATGCCGAAACGAACAACCCGGTCTCCGGTGCCTTCGTAACGATCAAGCCGCAGAACCTGCTCGTCGAAACCGATTCGCTGGGGCGCTATGCGGTCGAGATCGAGATCGACAGTACGATGAGCCTGCAGGTCGTTGCCGCCAAGAACGGGTTCAACCAGGCGAGTGTGACGGTGCAGGTGCTTCCGGATCGGCTCGTGGAGGTTCCGACGCTTCGCATTACCCGGATCGTCGATGAAGAGCCGGTCTCCGGGCTGGCGTCCAACATCCTCTTGCTGGCACAATCCACCACCAGCATCGGCGTGAAGGAGAGCGGTTCGGAGGAGGTGGCCAAGATCACCTTCCAGGTGGCCGACTCGCTGGGCCGACCCGTGATTCTGGACAAGCAGGCCCGGGTTCGTTTCACCCTGGGCGTCCGGCCCGGCGGCGGCGAGTTCATCTTTCCCGAGTCCGCCCCGACGGACAACAACGGCCAGGTGACGGTGAACCTGTCCAGCGGCACGAAGGCCGGCGTCGTGCAGATCGTCGCCGAGACGGAGGTCGAGGGCCGGACGATCCGCTCGCTGCCCGTTTCGGTCTCCATCCACGGCGGCCTGCCCGACCAGACGCACTTCAGCATCGGTCCCGCCCGGTTCAACTTCCCCGGCCTGAACACCTTCGGCCTGACAAACGCGATCAGCGTCATCGTTGGCGACAAGTACGGCAACCCGGTCAAGCCCGGCACGGCCGTCTACTTTTCGACGACGCACGGCATCATCGAGGGGTCGACGCAGACCGACGCCCAGGGACGCGGCAGTGTCAGCCTGATCTCGGCCAACCCGCTGCCGGCCGACGGCGTCGCCGTCATCACGGCCACCACGGCCGACGAGAACCAGAACGAGGTCATCGGGCAGACACCCGTCGTCTTCTCGGGGATACCCGTGGTCATCGTCCACCCGGATACGGCCGCACTGAATCAGGAGTACAGCCTGACGGTTACCGATCAGAACGGTAACCCCCTCGCACAGGGAACGGTCATCAGCGTGCGCGTCGAAGGCACCAAGGTCAAGGGCGTCGGCCACACGGGCGTCACGCTCGACGACACGAAGTTCATCGGGGGCATGGCCTACGAAAACATCCTGCGCGGCCCCGGCATCACCGAATTCACGTTCCGGGCCGTCGAGGACCGGACGCTGGATGAGGACGGCACGCCGACGGTGGAGGCCATCACGATCCGGGTCTCCGGGCCGAACGGGGCCCTGGAGATCGTCCTGACCGCTTCGGGCGAAGCCCAGACCCGCACCGAAGGCGCCACCGTCGAGCGCCTGGGGGCCGACGTGGTCCGCGTCCGGGCCGGGAACCCGTGAGACCACCATCCTCCCGCACGAAGGGCCGGTGCGACGCTCCCACGCACCGGCCCTTTATTTTTGGCCCATCCCGCACGTATACTCCGCCGGTATGGCTCCTTGCCGCCCGCTCACCCGCTCCGTTCGCCATGATCCGCCTCCTGCTCGTGATGTCGCTGAGCGTCCTGCCCGTGACGGCCTGCCGGAGCCAGCAACCGGAGGCCGATCCGTCCACGAGCACCACTCCGCCGCCGGCCACAGACACGACCGGCGCCACGGACGGCGGCGCGATCGCCCTGCCTGCCTGGCGGCAGCACCTGCTCCTGCGCGAGGATGAGCGCTGGGCGGAGGCCCTGCGCATCCACTTCAACGCGCTCGTCGTCGACGGGCATGTGGATACGCCCATGCACCTGCTCGACGGGTACGAGCTGGGCCGGCGGCACCGGGCCTTCGAGGCGCACATCGACCTGCCGCGCCTGTTCGAGGGCGGGCTCGACGCCGCCTTTTTTTCGATCTACGTGCCGGCGGCGCTGGGAGAAGGTGCGGCGGCCGTGCGCCGGGCCCGGGCAATGATCGCCGAGGTCCGGCGGCAGGTCGCCGCCCTTGCGGACAGCGTCGAGATGGCCTTTTCGGCCGCCGACGTGCGGCGCATCACGCGGGCCGGCAAGAAGGCGGTGCTGCTCGGGCTGGAAGGCGGGCATGCCCTGGCTGCCTCGCCGGACACGCTCGCCGCCCTTTATGCCGCCGGCATCCGCTACGTCACGCTCACCCACGTCAACACGAACGCCTGGGCCGACGCCTCCCAGACGCCGCCCCGCCACGGCGGCCTCAACGAGCTGGGACGCACCATGATCCGCACGATGAACCGCCTCGGCGTGCTCGTGGACCTCTCCCACACCGCCGATGCCACCTTCTACGATGCCCTGGCCGTGAGCGAGGCCCCGGTGATCCTGTCGCACTCCTCGACGCGCGCCCTCACCGACGTCGTCCGCAACGCCTCCGACGACATGCTCCGCGCCCTGGCCACGCACGGCGGCGTCATCCTGATCAACTTTCACGAGCCGTCGGTCAACCGCCACCTGACGCCGGAAGTGATGGACGAGGTGTACCGCCGGCTGGGCGGGCGCACGGGCGACCTGCGCGGCCTCTGGAACACCATCGCCGAGGTGCGGCGCGAGCGGGGCCTGCCCCGGGCCACCCTCGACGACGTCCTCGCCCACATCGACCACGCCGTGCGCGTGGCCGGCATCGACCACGTCGGCCTCGGCTCCGACTTCGACGGGGCACCCATGCCTGCCGGCCTCGACGACGTCACCCGCCTGCCCTGGATCACCTACGGCCTGCTCCGGCGCGGCTACACCGAAACCGACCTCTACAAACTCCTTGGCGGCAACGTGCTGCGCGTGCTCGAAGCTGCCGAAACGACCGCCCGCCGTATGGCCGCCTCGCCCGAATGAACCGCACGGCGGGCGAAGCCGTGTGGAGGCTCGAGGGCGGTCCCGGCCCGGTCGTGGCACGGTGCGCCAGGCGGGCTACAGGCTCCCCGGCGGCAACGTGCTGCGCGTGCCCGAAGCCGCCGAAACGACCGCCGGGCCCAGCAACCGGTCCACAGCGGCCACGGCGGTGCGGAAGCGCACTTCGGGCGGGCCGGCCACGCGGACGAACGGCACGCCGCGCCGCAGCAGCTCAGCCTCGAACTGCCGCTGGAAGAACACCCGGGCTTCGGGGCCGTCGCGCTGCCCGGGGTCGGGCACCCACGGGATGTCGTCGGCCAGGAGCAGGTACAGGTCGCCCTGGTGTTCGTACGAGGCGGCGCGGACCCACGCCGGGCAGGTGCCGAAGAAGTGGGTCTGGTAGAGGACGGTCGAGATCAGGTCCGTGTCGAGGAAGAGGACGCGGCGCGCGCGGGGCCGCAGGGCCGCCACGGAGGCCAGGTGCCCCCGGGCGATGGCGTCCACGTCGTGCGCCTCGGGCAGTGCTCCCTTCTCGTCGACGAACCGCCGGAGGTACTCGGGCACCCAGACGGTGCCGTAGTGGCCAGCCAGCCGGCGGGCCAGCGTCGTCTTGCCGGTGGATTCGGCCCCGGTGAGCACGACCCGCTTCAGGCCGGCTCCGGCGCGGGCATCGTCCTTTTCCATGCGAAGTAGCCCGTCGTGGCGAGGACCAGGTAGAGGGCAAAGAGCACCGAGGTCAGGTACAGCCCCTTGTACACGTAGATGAACACATAGAGCGTGTCCACAGCGATCCAGAGGAGCCAGTTCTCCAGGATCTTGCGGGCCGTCATCCAGGTGGCAACGAGGCTGAAGACGGTGGTGGCCGAGTCCCAGTAGGGCAGGTCGGCGTCGGTGAAGCGGGCCAGGAGGTAGCCCATCAGGGCGGTGCCGGCAAGGCCGAGCAGGGCCGCGACGGCCGCCTGCCGTCTGGCGAGGCGCACCACCGGGGCCTCGCCGTCGTCCCGGCCGCCGTGAAGCCAGTAGTACCAGCCGTAGAGCGAGAGGCCGATGTAGAAGACCTGCAGGCCCATGTCCGCATAGAGCCGTACCTCCCAGAAGACGATGAGGTACGCCGTCACGCTGACGAGGCCGGCGGGCCAGCACCAGACGTTCTGCCGGATGTTGAGGAGAACGTAGAGCAGGCCGGCCGTGAAGCCGACCACCTCCAGCAGGTTGAACCCCTTGATGAACAGCTCCTGAAACAGCTCCACGGCGGCCCGGTGGCTTTGAAAGCAGGCAGGTGCGGAAATTAAGCCTGCAGGATACGAGCGTTCCCCTTTACCCTTCATGCCACGAAGGCACGAAGACACAAAGAGGCGGGCTTTTCTCCTGCCTGTTGACGCCCTACGCCTCCGCCTTCCGGCTCAGGGCGTGTTTCTTGCGCTCGTGCGGGTCGAGGTGGCGCTTGCGCAGGCGGATCGACCGGGGCGTCACCTCGATCAGCTCGTCCTCGCGGATGAACTCGATGGCCTCTTCGAGCGAGAGGCGGCGCGGGGGCACCAGCTTCTCGAAGGCGTCGGCCGAGGCGGCCCGCATGTTGGTCAGCTTCTTCTCCTTCGTGACGTTCACCTCCAGGTCCACGTCGCGGCTGTTCTCGCCCACGATCATGCCGGCGTAGACGTCGTCGCCGGGGGCGACGAACAGCTCGCCGCGCTCCTGCAGGCCGAGCACGGCATAGGCCGTCACCTTGCCGGGGCGGTCGGCCACGAGGGCGCCGGTGGTGCGGTGCACGATCTCGCCGGCCACCGGGCGGAAGCGGTCGAAAAGGTGGGTCAGGATGCCGGTGCCCTTGGTGTCGGTCAGGAACTCGGTGCGGTAGCCGATGAGGCCGCGGCTCGGGATCTCGAATTCCAGGCGCACGCGCCCGCTGCCGTGGTTGACCATCTTCGTCATGATGCCCTTGCGCAGGCCCATCTTCTGCACCACCACCCCCATGAATTCCTCGGCCACGTCGATCAGGGCGATCTCGAAGGGCTCATGCTTCTTGCCGTCGATCTCCTTGATGATGACCTGGGGCATGCCGACGGTGAACTCATAGCCCTCGCGGCGCATCTGTTCGATGAGGATGGCCATCTGCAGCTCGCCCCGCCCGTAGACGAGGAAGCGGTCCGGCGAGTCGGTTTCCTCGATGCGCATGGCCAGGTTGTTTTCGGCCTCTTTGAGGAGCCGGTCCCGCAGGTTGCGCGAGGTGACGTACTGGCCTTCGCGCCCGCTGAAGGGGCCGTCGTTGATGCGGAACTCCATCGACATCGTCGGTTCGTCGACGTGGAGGGGGGGCAGCGGCTGCGGGGTTTCAGCGTCGGCCAGGCTCTCGCCCAGCCCGATGCCGGTCATGCCGGCGACGGCCACGATCTCGCCCGGCCCGGCGGCTTCCACCTCCACGCGCTGGAGGCCTTCGTAGACGTAGAGGGCCGTCACCTCGGCGCGGGTGATGTGGCCGTCGCGGTGGCAGAGGCTCACGCGCCGGCGGTTGCGGAGGGTGCCCTGCATGACGCGCCCGATGGCCAGCGGCCCCCGGTAGGGATCCGGCTGCACGTTGGTGACGAGCACCTGGAGCGGGGCCGCCGGATCGCCCGCAGGGGGCGGGATGTGCCGGAGGATGGCGTCGAAGAGCGGGCGCAGGTCGGTCAGCGGGGCGTCCAGTTCCGCCGTGCACTGCCCGTCGCGGGCGACGGCAAAGAGGACGGGGAACTCGATCTGATGCTCGTCGGCGTCGAGGTCGATGAACAGGTCGTAGACCTCGTCGAGCACCTCGCGGGGGCGGGCGTCCTGGCGGTCGATCTTGTTGATGACCACGATGGCGGGCAGCCCCAGCGCCAGCGCCTTCGAGAGGACGAAGCGGGTCTGCGGCAGCGGCCCCTCGGCGGCGTCGACGAGCAACATGATACCGTCGACCATGCGGAGCGTGCGCTCGACCTCGCCGCCGAAGTCGGCATGCCCCGGTGTGTCGACGATGTTGATCTTGACGCCCTCGTACGTGACGGCCGTGTTCTTGGCCATGATGGTGATGCCCTTCTCGCGCTCGAGGTCCATCGAGTCCATCACGCGCTCCTGCACCTCCTGATTGGCGCGGAAGGTGCCGCTCTGCCAGAGCATGGCATCGACGAGGGTGGTCTTGCCGTGATCGACGTGGGCGACGATGGCGATGTTGCGCAGGCGGGTCGGGTTCATAGCCGGTTCGTGTAAAAAACGGACGGCCCGCGCCGGCGAGCCGCCCGGAGGGAAAGCGGGGAAGAAGGGGGAAGGCGGGCGTTTCTTTCGCGCAGCGGGCGTGCAGGTTCCACCCCGCCGTGCGAAATCTCGGTGAGCAGGGCTCCCGGCCGGCGGGGATGGCTCACTCGCCCGCCGGGACGGGCACGCCGCTTCGGGGACCCACCGTCGCTTCGATGTACTTGAGGATGCGGCGGTACTCGTCGGTCCAGCTCGCCGGTTCGGTGAAGCCGTGGTTCTCGACCGGGTAGACGGCCATCTCCCAGCCTTCCTTGCCGAGCTCGATGAGCCGCTGGGCCAGGCGAACGACGTCCTGGAACTGCACGTTGGTGTCCACCATGCCGTGCGCGATCAGGAGCGGGTCCTCGAGCCCTTCGGCGAAGTAGATGGGCGAGGAGCGGGCGTAGGCGAGCGAGTCCTCGACGGGCGTGTTCAGGATGTTGGACGTATAGGTGTGGTTGTAGTGGGCCCAGTCGGTGACGGCGCGGAGGGCGGCCCCGCCGCCGAAGTGCTCGGGCTCGGTGAAGAGGGCCATCAGCGTGATGAAGCCGCCGTAGGAGCCGCCGTAGATGAAGATGCGCTCGGGGGGGATGCCGTAGGCCTGCCCGAGGTAGCGAGCGGCGTCGACGTAGTCCTGCAGGTCGCGCCCGCCCATGTGGCGGTAGATGGCCGTGCGCCAGTCGCGCCCGTAGCCGGCCGAGGCGCGGTAGTCCACGTTCATCACGTAATAGCCGCGCTCGACGAGCAGGTTGTGGAACATGTACTCGCGGAAGTAGCTGCTCCAGCCTTTATGGACGTTCTGCAGGTAGCCCGCGCCGTGGACGAACAGGACGGCCCCGCCGTTGGGCGCCTCGGGAACGAAGAGCTGGGCGGGGACGGCGGCGCCGTCGGAGGCCTCGAAGCGGATGATCTCGCCCGTGCGCCAGGGGTAGGCGGCCCACGCCTCCGTCGGTGAATGGGTCAGGCGCCGGGGCGCGTCTCCGGGCGTCTGGAAGAACAGGTCGGGCGGGCGGTTGGTGAACGAGTAGCGGTTGGCCATCCGCCGCTCGTCCGGTGCGAGGGCGACCTCGTTGAAGCCCTCCATCGTGGTCAGCCGGGTGCGCGGCCCGCCGTCGACCGGCATCCGGTAGAAGTGTCGCTCGAAGGGCGAGCCCTCGCTGCTGGTGAAGAACCAGGTGCGGCCGTCGCGGGAGAGCATCGGGTCGAACACCTCGAACGGCCCGTCGGTGAGCTGGCGGACCTCGCCCGTGGCGACGTCGACGGTGTAGAGGTGGCTGTAGCCGGTGCGCTCGCTCTGGAAGAAGAAGCGGCGGTTGTCCGGGAGCCAGCCCAGGGTGCTGCGGCCGCCGAACCACGAGATGCCCGGCCCGGCGATCCAGGCCTCGTCCGTCTGCCGGTCGAGCACCGCCAGCGTGGCCGTTTCGGGGTCGAGGCGGGCAATCCAGCGGTCCTTGTTGTCGCGCGTGCGCACTTCCACGACGGCATAGCGACCGTCGCCGCTCCAGTACGGGCCGTAGGCGTAGAGCAGCCGCTCCTTCTTCGACGAGTCGGGCTGCACGCCTTCGTCGCGCCGGTGGGCGGGGACGACGTCGTAGGCGCCGGGAAGCCGGTAGAGGTCCACGGCGTAGGTGGTGTCGCGCGCGAGGTCCTGCACGTACAACTCGGCGCGGGCGCCGGGCACGCCCACCTTGGCGCGGGCCGTCAGGTCCTCGGCATAGCCGCTCTCGGTGACGTAGTTCTGCACGAGCGTGGGCTTGCGCGGGGCCTCGTCGGAGAGGACGAACGTGACGAAGCGGCCGGTGGGGTCGAGCCGGAGCTGGCTCAGGTTCCGGTCGCCCAGGTAGAAGGTGGGCGGCGGGTCGTCGGCGCGGCGGTCGCGCTCCCGGGCCTTTTCGCGGGCCTCGCGCTCCTCCTTCTGCTTGCGAAGGTAGTCGAACAGGTGGAGCTGCTGCGCGCGGAGGAAGGCATCCTGTGCATCCGGGTCGGCGTCTTTCGGGGCCTTGCCCTTGCGCAGGTCGGTCAGCTGCCGGAGCGCGCCGGTGGCCAGGTCGAGAAGGAACAGGTTGTCGTCGCGGACGAAGACGACGCCGGTGCCGTCCGGGGTGAAGCGGGGGTCGCTTTCCTGCTCGCGGGTGTCGGTCAGCCGGGTGCGGGTGCGGCGCTGGCGGTCGTAGAGGAAGAGGTCGCCATCGTGTTCGTAGACCTTGCGCCGGAAGGCCGCGTCGTAGACGTGCTCGCCGTGATGCCACCCGTCGAAGCGCGGGTCACGCAGCACCCGGCGGCGCTCGTCGGGAGGCACTTGCTCCGGCGTGTTGCCCTCGCGGGTGACCCGGTAGAGCGAGTCGGCGGGGAACCGGCCCTGCGGGTTCCACCAGAAGTAGAGCGTCGTGCCGTCCTCGGACCACCAGGGGCTTGAGGGGCTGTCGCCGACCCACGAGGCGGGGTCCTGCATGATCTGCTCGACGGTGAGCGGCACGGGCTGGGCCGTCGCCTGTATAACGCAAACAAGGGCCGGTAGCAAAAAGGCGAGAAGGATGACAGGGAAACGCATGGGCGGGCAGGGCCTGGTGTAGGGAAAATAGAGACGGGGAATAAAGATACGGGATCGCCGGGCTATGGGCTACCGGCCGGCCGACTGCCACAACCCGGCCTCGGCCCTTCGGGACTCCTGTCATTGTTCGTATCATGGGTTTCGCAGGATGTGTTTTGTTGTGCGCCCGCTGGATCGCGCGCAGATTTGCGGGATGAACAGGGTGGCCCGGGATGCATGCTTTGACACGGCGAACCTTTCTGATGCGGAGCAGCGTGGCGTGCCTGGGGCTTGCGCTTTCGGCTCCGGAGAACATGGTGCGTGGAGAAAGCGCGGCCGTCTTCGACAGCCATGCGGGTACGTCCTCCCGGGACCGGCCGCTCACGCTTTTTCTGGCCGGGGACGTCATGACGGGACGGGGGGTCGATCAGATCCTACCGCACCCGGTGGATCCCCGGCTGCACGAGGCGTACGTGAAGCGGGCGGACACGTACGTGCGGCTGGCCGAGGCGAAGCACGGGCGGATCCCCACCCCGGTGCCGTACCCCTACGTCTGGGGGGAAGCCCTCGACGAACTGGCACGGGTCCGTCCGGATGCCCGGATCGTCAACCTGGAGACGGCCGTCACCACGAGCAACGACTGGTGGCGCGGCAAGGGCATCCACTACCGGATGCACCCTGCCAACGTCCCCGTTCTCACGGCTGCCGACCTCGACGTCTGCGTGCTGGGCAACAACCACGTCATGGACTGGGGCCACACCGGGCTCCGGGAAACGCTGGCCGTGCTGCGTGCGGCGGGCCTGCGCACGGCCGGTGCAGGCCTCGACCGGGAGGAGGCGGCTGCACCGGCGGTGCTCGAGACCCGGACCGGGCGGGTGCTGGTCTTCTCCTACGGTACCCCGGACGCGGGCGTGCCACCGGCATGGGCAGCCGGGACGAATCGGCCCGGTGTCAACCTGCTCCCGGCGCTCGACGCCCGGGGTGCCCGGCAGGTCATCGACGCGGTCCGGACCCACCGGCACACGGGGGATCGGGTCGTCGTCTCCCTCCACTGGGGTGCCAACTGGGGCTATGCCATCCCACCGGCACAGCGGGACTTCGCCCACCGGCTCGTGGACGCGGGCGCCGCCGATGTCATCCACGGGCATTCCTCACACCATCCGAAAGGCATCGAGGTCTACCGGCGCCGGCCCATCCTCTATGGTGCCGGCGACCTGATCAACGACTACGAGGGGATCGAAGGTTACGAGGCATTCCGGAGCAACCTGAGGCTTCTGTATTTCCCGGCGCTGGACGAGAACGGGGCACTCCTCTCACTCGAGATGGTGCCGGTGCAGATACGTCGTTTCCGGCTGGAGCGTGCTCCGGAGGCGGCGGTCCACTGGCTGGCGGAGGTGCTGGATCGGGAAAGCCGCCGGTTTGGCACCCGGGTCGAGGTGACGCCTCGAGGCCGCCTGGCGCTGCGCTGGAACACCCCGTGAGCCCACAATTAACGTCCGAAGTACCTGCGGCATCAACGTCTTTGACGAACGCTATAGCAGTCCGGCGAACGTGGATGGCCGCGGCCGGACGATGGCGTTCACCGCTCCAAGCTTCTTGTGCTGCAGTCAGTACCCGGTTTTCCGCAAGGCCAGCAGGGTCGCCCGCCGCGCCCGGGCCGTCCGGGTCAGCGGATCGTCCGGCCCCCGCAAGGCCAGCAGGCGCTCGTAGCCCGTCGTCAGGAGCGTGTCGGCCTCGGCGAAGCGCCCGAGGGCGGCCAGGCAGGCGCCCAGCGACACCCGCGTGTCGGCCACGCGCCAGTGGTCCGGCCCCAGCAGGCGCTCGCGCTGGGCCAGGCCCTCGCGAAGGAACGGTTCGGCCTCGGCGGGCTGCCCCGCCTCCAGCAGGGCCAGTCCCAGCCCCACCAGGGCGCGGGCCTGCTGCAGATGCGGCGCCGGCAGCACGTCCCGCTGTATCGCCAGGGCCCGGCGATACAGCCCCGCCGCCTCGTCGTATGCGCCCTTCTTCATCACCGCGGCGGCGACGTTCATGAGGCTCACGGCCACGGCGGGATGCCGGGCGCCGAGGCGCGCCTCGCGGAGAGCGAGGGCCTGCCGGTGCAGGGCTTCGGCCCGGTCCCGGTTCCCCGTCTCCAGCGCCAGAAAACCGAGGTGGTGAAGCGTGGTCGCCTCATCGAGCGGCGACGCGTCCGGATGGGCCCGGTGCAGGGCGAGCGCCGCTTCGAGGTACGCCCGCGCCTCGTCCGTCCGGTCCTGATCGCGCAGCACGGCCCCCAGGTTTTGCAGTACCCGGGCCATCCCCGCACCTCCGGGGTCCACGCGCTGCCAGATGCGCAGGGCCGCCCGGTAGTGTGCCTCCGCTCCGGCGAGCTGCCCCTGGTCGTGCAGCACGATGGCCAGGTTGTTCAGCGTGCGGGCCACGTCGAGGTGTTGGGCATGGAGATGCCGGCGGCGCAGGGCGAGGGCCTCTTCGAGCAGCGTGCGGGCCTCTGCATAGTGGCCCAGCCGCCAGGCCAGCACCCCCCGCGTGTTGAGCGTGCCGGCCAGATCGAGCGGGGCCACGTCGCCGGTGTTCCGTTGCAGCGCCAGGGCCGTATCCAGCAGCCGGCGGGCCTCCCGGAGCTGCCCCCGGTCCATGTAGATGCCGCCGAGGGTGCTCATGAGCACGGCCCGCGTGGCCGGCTGGTCGTGCAGCGTCGATGCGATGCGCTGTGTCCCGCGCCGCAGCAGCGTGGAGACGGAGAGGGTATCCTGCCCGGGCCGGGTCGGGTCGGCGGCCCGGAAGAGGTCCTGCAGGAAGGCGGAGACCTCCTCGGCCCGGTCGCGCTCGTGCGCCAGCCGGCGGGCCTGCTCCCGGCTGGTGAAGGCGAAGCGCAGCGCGAGCACCACCAGGCTGACCATCAGCGCCAGCACCAGGGCCGTCGACGCGATGCCGGTGGGATGGCGCCGGACGAAGCAGGCCGCCCGGTAGGCCGGCGTGTCCGGGCGGGCGGTGACGGGCCTCCGCCGGAGGTACCGTTCCAGGTCGGCTGCCAGCAGGCCGGCCGTGTCGTAGCGCCGGGCGGGGTCAGGGTGGAGGGCCCGGGCCACGATGGCGCCGAGGTCGCCCGCCAGCAGGCGCCGCAGGCCGGCCCGGGTCCGCCCGCGGACGCGCGCCGCCGCCTCGGGGTCGTAGCCCTCCCCGGACCGGCACGTCGCCTCCCACTGTTCCAGCAGCACCGCCCTTCCATCCCGTGCGGGCGCCTCCGGCGCCACGGGGCCGCGAGGCCGGCATCCGACCAGCAGCTCGTGGAGCACCACCCCCAGCGCGTACACGTCGCCGGCCGGCGTGACGACCGCGCCCTGCCGTTGCTCCGGGGCCGCGTACGCCGGCGTCATGAACGACGCGCCGCTGGCCTCCCCCGCATCCTGCCCACCGGGCGACCACAGCTTCGCGATGCCGAAGTCCAGCAGGCGCACCTGCCCGTCGTTCCGGACCAGGATGTGGGCGGGCTTCAGGTCCTGATGCACGATCAGGTTGCGATGCGCATGCTGCACGGCCGCACAGACCTCCAGGAAGAGCCGGAGCCGGGCCCGCACGTCCAGCCGTTGCGCGTCGCAGTAGACGTCGATGGGCCGGCCCTCGACGTATTCCATGGCGTAATAGGGGCGGCCGTCCCGGGTCACCCCGCCGTCATAGAGCCGGGCGATGCCGGGGTGTTCCAGCCGGGCCAGCAGGTGCCGCTCCACCAGGAAGCGACGGTGGACCTCCGGCAGTGTCTTCTCCCGGGGCAGGAGTTTCAGGGCGACCCTTTTCTCGAAGTGCCCGTCGGCCCGTTCGGCCAGGTAGACCGCGCCCATGCCCCCGCGTCCCAGCAGCCGCACCAGGCGGTAGGCGCCCACCTGCCCCCCCTCACACGCCGTCTCCGCACGCCGGGCCAGCGCGTGAACCCCGATGCGGGAGGCCAGGTCCTGAAAGTAGCGTTCCGCCGTGTCGGAGCCGCCCGTGCCCGCCCCTTCGCCCTGCCCGCGCGGCTCCGGCGCCCGTTCCCGCCGCAACCAGCGCCGGAGGTGCCCGAACAGCCCGTCCTTCCTGCCGGCACCCATGGTATCACCTCTGTTCCTTGCGTCCCTCCTCGTTCAGGAGCCGGTACAGCCAGGTGGTTGCCTGGCGCCAGTCGCGCTTGACGGTGCTGGGCGAGACATCCAGGGCGGCGGCCGTCTCCTCCACGGAAAGACCGAGGAAAAAACGGCTTTCGAAGACCCGGCATTGTCGCTCGCTCCGCCGCTCCAGGTGCCCGAGCGCATCGTCGAGCGCCAGGAGCTCTTCCATGGCGTCCTCCGCCACCAGCGCCTCGGCGTCGGGGTGTACCCGCACCTGGCCGCCGCCACGACGAAGGGCCTTCTTCTTCCGGGCCTCGTTCACCAGCACCTGCCGCATGACCCGCGCCGCCAGCGCAAAAAAGTGAGCCCGGTCCTTCCACGACACGTTCCGGTCCCGCGCGAGCTTCAGGTAGGCTTCATGCACGAGCGCCGTCGTGTTGAGGGTATGGTGGCCGCACCACTGGTAGCGCTGTTGCCGGGCCAGCCGGTGCAGCTCGTCATAAATCCAGGAAAAAAGCCGGTCCAGGGCTTCCTGGTTTCCCGCTCTGGCCGCCGCGACGCAGAGCAGCATATCCTGTTGTTCCTCCATGATACCCGGCACACCCTGACGTACTGACTGCCTTCTCTATCCAGCCTCACAAGATTTTGCGCATCACGGCAGCTTCCATAAATACCGAATAGACGGGATCAAATCAAAAAAAATGATGGCTGCATGGTGCGTGCCGGGTCGTTTCGGTGTGCATACGAGTGAACCCGGCTGCGTGCCGGAAACCGCCGTATGGTCCGTGCTCCGTTCATCCTTTTCCGTCGCACCATGCCCCCCGTATTCCTGTCGGGCGGATGCGGCCGGCTGCCGCATCCCGGTTTGCCACGCACCTCCTTCTGTTTTTCCTGACGGTCCTGCTCGTTCCGTTCAGGTTCGCGACCGCCCAGGCCCTCACAATGACGCCCACCGGGGCGACGACCCCGGCGAAATGGGCGACAACCTCCCGCCCATCGACCTGGGATCCACCGTGCTCCCCGTGGAGCTGACCTGCTTCGAAGCCCTCCTCGACGGGAGCACGGTGACGCTACACCACGGAGCCGCCGGCGCGCTTGCCTTTCCGTGCCGGCCATGCACTCATACCCAGAATGAGGTATAGCCTTCTTCGAGCAGGCGGGCGGTCATCAGGCAGAGACGGGCGGCGGTGCGCGGGAAGCGAGCGCCCGGAAGGGCGTTCGGGCTGCCGGCGGCTTCCCAGTCGTCGAGCACGGCACGGGCGTCGTCCTCGGTGAAGGCGTCGCCGGTGACGGCCCAGCCGAGCAGCCCGAAGAGGGCACGGCGGAGCGGGTGGCTGCCCCCGAGCAGGCGCGGCAGCACCTTCATGTGAAGGGCCAGGTCGAGCGGGTCGACGGGCGTGCCTTCGCGGGTGCGGAAGGCGCCGGCCACCTCGGCGGCGTGGAGCACGAACAGGGCCACCTCGTCGCGCGTGCGGTAGGCCACCTGGAGCTGAGCCGGGGCGAGGTGTTCATTGGCCCCGGCCAGGACCTGCATCACCGTGGTGAGGCGCTTGCGTGTGGCCGGGTCCGGCTCGTCCAGGCCGGCGAGGCGGAGGGCCCGGGGATACCAGGCCGAGACGGGCCAGCAGGCCGGTTCGGGCACCTGTGCGGTCCCCGGTGTCCAGGCGGTCAGATCCACGTCCGAGAGTTCGAGCGTGAAGGCGCGGTCGAGCACCTTGCGGCTGAAGCCGTGGGCGCTCTCGTCCATGTTCACGGTACCCACCAGGGCGAAGTTGGGCGACAGGCGGACACCGGCCGACACGCCGGCCGCCTCCTGCAGGCCGGGCGCCAGCAGGGGCGGGCTCTCGAAGCCGCCGTGCGGGGCCGGGTGCCGGTCCTCGATCCGGCTGAGCACCTCGGCGAAGTAGTGCTCCACCCGCGCCAGGTTCATCTCGTCCACGATGCACGTCAGGTGCCGTGTGGGATGCTGCATGGCTTCCCGGGCGGCATGGAGCACCGCGCCGGGCCGAAACCGCCCCTGCAAGTCCACGTAGCCCAGCACATCGGCGCTGTCGGTCCAGTCCGGGCGGACGGGCACGAGGCGGGCGGTCCCGCCGGTACCCTCCTCGACGAGCGCCGGCAGGCGCGACTTGCCCGTGCCGGTGACGCCGGCCAGAATGACGAACGGCTTCGTGCGCAGCGCCGTCACATAGGCCGCCACCTCCCACGGCGCATAGACAAACCCCGTCGCCTCGATGTAATCGATCAATGCTTCGACCGCCGCGGCCCGGTCGAACGGCCCGGCGGCATACGGCGCGGCCGCCTCGCCCACCGCCGGTGCCGCCTCCTGCGCCTGCCGTGCCACCCGGTAGGCCTCGTACGCCTCGAACATCTTCTCCAGGTCCGTGGCCTCACGGGCCCGCACGAGGAACTCGAGCACCTTGGCATCGACGGTCGGCAGGGGGTGCACGACCTGTTGGACCACGGCCCGGAAGTCGCCCGCGTAGTCGCGCACTACGTCGAGCTTGTCGTGAAACGCCTCGAACGAGACCCAGGCTTCTTCCGAAAGCGCCACCAGGGGCCGCACCCGGAGGCGATGGGGAAAGGCGGCCCCGGGCGCCAGCGGTGTGGTGTCCTCGAAGGGCCGGCCCAGGGCCTCGAACATCCCGGCGACGACCTTGAGACCGGAAAGGTAGGCAAAGATGCGGTCGCCGGGGCGGATCTGCGCCAGCCGGGGCCGCCCCACCCGGCGCAGCGCGAACGTGCCGGTCTTCAGAAAAACCGGATAGTGCTCGGGGGAAACGGACCAGATCCAGCTCGGCATGGGCTGTGGGGCTCCGGATCGGGCGACGACGGGAAATGAGGGGTCGCGGCACGCCCGCCGACCCGCCCGCCAATATACGCTGCGCCGAAGCCGCCTGCCATCCCGCCGGCTGACACGGGGCTGTCGCAACACGGGGCTACCTTGCCGTGTTCAAGCCCCTGCCTCAACAAGCCACCGGCCCCCATGCCCCGACCCGAACCCGAACAGCGCTTCCACCTCGTCGCCGACTTCGAACCCACGGGCGACCAGCCCCGGGCCATCGCCGAGCTGACCGAGGGCCTCCGGCGCGGCGACCGGTACCAGACGCTCCTGGGGGCGACGGGCACGGGGAAGAGCGTCGGCTACGACGACCCGGTGTTCATCGTCGAGCGCCGGGGCGACACCTGGGTCCCCCGGGTCACCGCCATCGGCCCGCTGGTCGATGCGCACGTCGAACAACAGCGGCGTGAAGCCGCCGGCGAGACGGTCGTGGTGGAGGCCCCGGGCTGTTACACGCTGGCGATGGACCCGGCCACCGGCCAGACCGGCCTGTTTCCCGTGTCCGCGTTCACCCGCCACGCAGCCCCCGAGGGCATGTACCGCCTCCAGACGGCCTGTGGCCGCTGCGTAACCCTCACCGGCGACCACAACCTGTGGGTGCTGCGGGACGGTGAGCTGCGCCTCATCGAAACGGCGGAGGCGCGCCCGACCGACTACCTGCCGCTGCCCGACCAGCTTCCGACCCCGGCGGAACCCCTTACCCATCTCGACACGCTGGACGTACTGCAGAGCGAGCGGCTGTTCGTGCATGCGGCCGATGCCGTGCTGTCCTTCGTGGACGTGCAGGGGACGGGCGCCATCGCGCAGCCCATGCAAGCCGCCGGCATTCGTCACCCCTACAGCAAGCTATATGAACTGCGGGATCCCAAGCATCCCCACCGGGGCGGCATTCGCGTACATGCCTTTCGGGCCCTGCTGCAACAGACCGAGAACCTGGGCGGCGCATGGCAGCCCGACCTCGCTACGGTAGGCAGCCATCGACCGGCCAATCGGCTCCCGGCCCGCCTCGCCCTGGATCAGTCCCTGCTGCGCTTCATCGGACTGTACCTGGCTGAAGGCAACAGCCAGCGCAGGTACGTCATCCTGGCCAATCAGGACCCGACCATCCGCACCGAGATCGAGGCGACGCTGCGGCAACTCGGGCTCCCCTTCGGTATTCGCTTCGGCTCCGACTTCCAGATCTCATCGACCGCACTGACGCGGCTTCTCGGCACGCTCTGCGGCAAGACCGCCGGCCACAAGCGCCTCCCGCCCTTCTGGCCGGCGCTTTCCGATGCGCAACTCGGGGCCTTGCTACAGGCCTACTTCGATGGCGGCGGCACCGTGGGGCGTGCCCGGGAGGTATCCGTCACGACGGCCAGCGCCCGGCTCGCCTCGGACCTGCTCTATGCCTTGCTGCGCTTTGGCATCCGGGCACGCATGCGGCGGAAACGGAAGCGAGCGACCAACACCGATCACGCGGGCGCATGGTACTACCAGGTGTCGATCTCCGGTCAGGACAACCTGCGCCGCTTTCGGGACCACATCGGCTTTTCCATAGACCGAAAGCAGCAGGCCCTCGCACGGCAGATCGGCGGCCCGGGCAACTCGAACGTGGACGTGATCCCCATCCGGGGCATGGACCTTCGCCGCCTCCGGAACCAGCTCCACATGCCGGCCCGCATCCTGGGCCGGCGCGTCGGGGTCTCCCGCAGCGCCGTCCAGGCCTATGAGCGCGAGCAACGCCGTCCCACCCGCCCCGTCCTGCGCCGGATGCTGGCCGCCCTCGCCGAGGAAGCACGACACAGAGAGGATCTTCCGGACGCCTGGCATCAGACCTGGCACCGGCTCCACCGGCTCACCCATGTGCGCTGGACCCCCGTAGCCAGGGTGGAACGGGTGCGCTACCCGCATCCCTACGTCTACGACTTCACCGTACCCGGCCCCGAGACGTTCCTGGCCGGGCACGGTGGCCTGTTCGTGCACAACACCTTCACCATCGCTAACGTCATCGCCAACGTGAACCGCCCCACGCTGGTGATGAGCCACAACAAGACGCTGGCGGCCCAGCTCTACGGCGAGTTCAAACAGCTCTTCCCCGACAACGCCGTCGAGTTCTTCATCTCCTACTACGACTATTACCAGCCCGAGGCCTACATCGTCCACTCGGACACCTACATCGAGAAGGACATGGCCATCAACGACCGGATCGACCGGCTGCGGCTGCGGGCCACGAGTGCGCTCGTCTCGGGCCGGCGGGACGTGATCGTGGTGGCCTCCGTCTCGTGCATCTACGGCCTGGGCTCGCCCGACGAATACCGGGCGCAGATCGTGCAGCTCCAGCCCGGCCAGGAGATCGAGCGCAACGCGCTGCTGCACCGCCTCGTGCAGATCTATTACAACCGCAACGACGTGGCCTTCGAGCCCGGCACCTTCCGCGTGCGCGGCGACGTGGTGGACGTCTTCCCCGCCTACCTGGACGACCTGGCCTACCGCATCGCCTTCTGGGGCGACGAGATCGAGGCCCTCACCGTCTTCGACCCGCTCACCGGCGAGACGCTCCGCGAGGAGGCGTTCCTGACGATCTACCCGGCCAAGATCTTCGTCACGCCGGAAGACCAGATGGCGCGGGCCATCGCCTCGATCGAGGAGGAGCTGCGCTGGCGCCTGGCCGTGCTGCGCGAGGAGGGGCGCGTGGTGGAGGCCCAGCGCCTCGAACAGCGCACCCTGTTCGACATCGAGATGATGAAAGAGGTGGGCTACTGCGCCGGCATCGAGAACTACTCGCGCCACCTCTCCGGGCGCAGGCCGGGCGAGCGTCCCTACTGCCTCTTCGACTACTTCCCCGATGACTTCCTGCTCGTCGTCGACGAGAGCCACGTCACCATCCCGCAGGTGCGGGCCATGTACAACGGCGACCGCGCCCGCAAGCTGACGCTCGTCGAGCACGGCTTCCGCCTGCCCTCGGCCCTCGACAACCGCCCCATGACGTTCGAAGAGTTCGAGGCGGCCCACCACCAGGTCATCTTCGTCAGCGCCACCCCGGGCGATTACGAACTGGAAAAGAGCGGCGGCGTCTTCGTCGAGCAGGTCATCCGCCCCACCGGCATCCCGGACCCCGAGGTAGAGGTACGCCCCACCGAACACCAGATCGACGACCTCCTCGACGAGATCCGCGCCGTCGTCGAGCACAACCAGCGGGTGCTGGTGACCACACTCACCAAGCGCATGGCCGAAGACCTGACCGACTACCTGGACTCCTTCGGCGTGCGCGTCCGCTACCTGCACGCCGACATCGACGCCCTCGAACGGGTCGAGATCCTGCGCGACCTGCGCCTGGGCAACTTCGACGTGCTTGTGGGCGTCAACCTCCTGCGCGAAGGGCTCGACCTGCCCGAGGTGGCGCTGGTGGCCATCCTCGACGCCGACAAGGAGGGCTTCCTCCGCAGCGACCGCTCCCTCATCCAGACGGCCGGCCGCGCCGCCCGCAATGCGGCCTCGAAGGTCATCCTCTATGCCGACACCGTCACCGGCTCGATGCAGCGGATGATCGACGAGACGAACCGCCGCCGCGCCCTCCAGCTCGCCTACAACGCCGAGCACGGCATCACCCCGAAGACGGTCTACAAGAGCCGCGAGCAGATCCTGCGGGGCACCGTCATCGCCGAGGCCAAGTACGACGACGAGGGCGGTCCGTCCTCCCGCTACTATGCCGAGCCCGAGACCCCGGCCCTCGTGGCCGACCCCGTGGCCCGCTACCTGACCGACGACCAGAAACGCGACCTGATCGAACAGCTCCGGCGCGAGATGCTCGAGGCCGCCGAGAACCTGGAGTTCGAACGCGCCGCCGAGCTGCGCGACAGCATCGCCCAGCTCGAGGCCCAGCTGGAGTCGTAGCCCCGCCGCAACGCTTTGCGCATTTTTGTCGAAAAGGCCCCTTGTCCGGGCACGGGCCCGTCCTGCCGCCCGGCGACGATGCCATGCCCCGGTTGCGTGCCGGAACAAGACGCCCTATATTTGCCGTTCCACGAGCGAAATGCTCTCTTCGGAGAGGTGGGTGAGTGGCTGAAACCACCGGTTTGCTAAACCGGCGTACGTCGAACAGACGTACCGAGGGTTCGAATCCCTCCCTCTCCGCAACCCTTTATCCAAAAGCCTTGCAAAAACAGGCATTTACGACAATCGACAAAACCGCCTCCGCAAGGTATCCGCAAGGTTTTTACCTGCAAAACGGCCGCTCCGGCACCAGCCAGGGCGGCCGTTTTTGCGTCTCTGCGGGCATACCCCCACCCCCCCTTGATGTGGATGCGTGTACGTAGTGCCCCCGCGCCGGTCCCCACGGCCAGGTCGCAGAGATTTTACCCCCCTACCGGTACACCAGCCAGCGCGGGCCCTCACACCGCCAGCCGGCCAGCGCCACGATGCGGCATTGCAGAGCCACGTACCGCCCGCCCGCGTTACGCAGGGCCTGGCTCACGGCCCCCTGCGTAACACCCAGGCGCTCGGCCGCCTCTCGTTGCGTCAGTCCGGTACGCTCAAAGGCTTCGCGGGCCAGCGCGTGCAGGCCGGCCTCGTCAAGGATGGTAGGCTTCTTCTTGGGCATCGTCGTTACGGGTTAAGGTGAAGGGGCGGCCGGGAGGACCGGCCGCCCCGCTGTCGTCAGGCATCTTCCCCGGCCGCACGGGCCTTCGTCTCCAGGCAACGCGTCTCGATCAGCTTCAGCAGGTCGATTGCGGCCCAGATGCGCAGGTGAACCGGATCGGTCTCGGCCTCCTCCGGCTTCATCTTCCCCCCGAACGTCAGATTCTGAAACAGGACGTCCTCAGCATCGTGCAGGATGACCCGGACCTTCTTCACGTCGAGCAGCAACTCTCCGATGGCGTCTTGCATGAGCAGCTTAAGCCGTTCAGCGTCTTTCATGGCATACCTCACGGGTTAAGGTGAAGGGGCGGCCGGGAGACCGGCCGCCCCGTGTCGTTAAAACAACTGGTGCGCCTCGATGCGGGCTTCCTCCCACGTCAGCGGCTCCACGTGCTCGATGCGCGGCGTGCGCGGGTTGCGCGGCATCGGAGCCCGGTAGGACGCGTTCCGCGTCCAGTTGCGCGGGCGCGGGCGCGTAGGCCGTTTTACACGGCCCTTCATAACCCGGATGCTCTCGACGCCGTCCAGGTTGACGAAGCGGCGCCCGCCCTTCTCCACGTCCCAGACCGGGCAGAGCCCGCGGGCGGCCGGGTTGAAGCGAAACCGCTCACGCTCGGCGGCCTCCGGGTTGAAGATGCACACCATACGGCGATGCGTGCCGTCGGTGCGCTTGGTGAAGTGGACGACCAGTAACTCGCCCGCGTGGCGGCGGATCGTCTGAAGGACCTCGGTGCGTGTCATGGCAAACCTCCTTGTTTTGGGTTGAGGATCGGGCGGCGGCCACCGCCCCGTTGACTGATGGTAATATAAGCAATTGATATACTCTTGTCAATAGCAAGTGATAATTTTTTTCCATCAGCAAGCAATTAAAAAACGGGCACCTCCGACACAAGCGAAGGTGCCCGATCCTCAACCCATGCCCCGCCTACGGGTGGCCGCCCGGTCCCGGTAGGGACACGGCAGGGCAGGAGGGAACACAATATACGCAGACGCCCCGTCCGCGTCACCGTGTCCGCACCCGGGCCCGCAGGCCCCGGCGCACCTCGTCGGGCGTCAGTCCCTCACCCGGCATCTCACGGGCCTTTTAGCGTGGCATGTGTGGCATTTCAGCAGGTCCACGGCTCCCAATGTTTGCGTGCAAACAGTCACCGCCAGCCGCTCCGGCACCAGCCAGGGCGGCCCGTTTTACTTCTGTGCCGGGTCGTCCGCCACCGGCGTCGCCCGCAGCAGCTCGATAGCCTCCCCGGCCACCTCGCCGGCGGCAGACCCACCACCGATGCGCCGCGTCTCCATCACCGAGACGTTGCCATGCTTGTCCTGGTAGAGGCGCCGGGTGGTGTCACTGGAACAATGTTCCAGTGAGGACCTCAACCGAATGACGGTGGAGTGACTCACCCTGCACCTCCGTGCGATCTCCCGGTCACTCCACCGGCACCACTCCTCGTCCTGGAGCAACTTCATCACGGCGCGGCGCTTGTCGGCGCCCGTGCGGCGCCTCCTGGAGGCATGGAACGGGATTGGACAAGAGGGTTTTTTTGACGTCGCACCTCACGGGCCATTTTAGCGTGGCATGTGTGGCATGTTAGCGGGTATGCGTGCAAACAGTCACCACCCACGGGCGGCTCCTCCGGCGGATCACCTCCACGGGCGGCGGCGTCTCCGTGTGGCCCTCCGGCGGGTCCGGCCACCGGCAACGGCCACCGCCGGGACGGTGCGGCCAGTCGTGGGCCGCACAGCGGCACACGGGCACCGTCACGAAGTCGTAGCGGGTGAAGGGTCGGTGCTTGCCGCGTGTGTGCCCCCCGTGGCCGGCGCATAGCTGCTCCGGGTGCCCCCACATGGCCCAGGCGCGGCATTGCTCCCCGGCCCGCGGGTGGCCCTCCGGGTACACGTGGCGGCAACGTCGCAGGTTTTGTGCTCGTCGTGAGTAGGCCATTTTTGCGCTCCCGCTGGCTCCATTAATCCCAGAAATCCCGGCCACGCTGTGTGAAATTAGTCGCGTTATCCGCTCCCGACCCACGCCTTGAAGTCGGCCAGTCGCATTACCACCAGGTCCTCGTCGTGCCGTCGCCCCCGCTCGTGCAGGACGGCGACGGGTAGTTGATCCTCCCGTGCGGCGGCCTCGGCCTGGCGCATGGCATCCTCGATCCAGGCGGGCAGGCGGCTCCGGTGCTTGATCTCGATACTCAGCCAGGCGTGCGCCACGTCGGGCGCGTCGCCACGGGCGCGGCCGGTGACGGGCACGCGGCGGCCATTCAGGCGGGCGGCCACGGCGCGTTCGGTGCGTTTCCACGATTTTTCAGGCATTTCGAGTTGCTCCGGCCTAAGTGTAACAACTTGCACCAACTTGCGCGTCAGTTTCTCGACAGTCCCCCCTCCAGGGTGATGTCCGGGTCACAGCGGCAGCGCCCGCCCCGCAGGGCAGGGCAGCCGTGGTCATGGCGGACCACCACGTCCCAGAGTCCCGGGCCAACGAGCAGTTCGCCGCGCCGGATCATCTCGAGCATCTTGCGGACGTAGGGCGGCACAGGGCCACCCCGCTTGTGCTTCGAGCGGTGTCGCTCAAACATCGGACTCCTCCGTTTGCAGGTAGCGGCGGCTCAGGGCCTCCATCGTCTCCCGGCCGTAAGCCCGGTGCAGCTCGCGCACCAGGTCGAAGGCCACGTCCAGACTCTGCCCACGGTCGGCCTCCCGCAGGACCTCCGCGATGCTGTGGTAAAACTCGACGGGCTCCTCGACACGCCCCCAGCCCTCCAGGTCGAACGGCCGGCGCGGCAGGTAGACGCTGGCGTACCAGAACCAGGCGCACAGGAAGCCCTCCTCCAGGTTGCCGCCGAAGGCGTCGTCGAAGTAGGAGAGCGGCTCGATGCAGGCCCGCCAGCGCTCGGGGTCCGCACCCTCCGGCACGGCGTCCGCCATGAAGGTCAGGATGCGGTCCAGCAGCAGGCGGTCCCGGAGCAGGTCGCGGTGTCGTCGCAGGGCCGCCAGCACGTCGGGCGGCAGGCGGTCGGCCGGGTCGTAGTAGACGCGGCCGCCCGGCGTGGCCCAGAGCCGCACGCCCCGCCGTCGAGCCTCGTCAAGGGCCTGTGTCAGTTCCATGTCACACCTCCCGATCAGGGTTAGGACACCGTGTCCGCAATGTCCTTAATGTCCTTAATGTCCTTAACGCACATATCTTGCACATACAATGTAAACGTTTACGGACGTTACGGACATTACGGACACGGCGGACATCACAGCGCGGCGGGCCGCTCGTGGCGCTCGTAGACGCCCCGGCGTGGCGAGTGCAGGAGCCCCTCGGCCTCCAGGCGCTCCAGCCACCGGCGGGCCGTCCGGTCGGTGACACCGGCGGCCACGGCGGCAGCCTCGTAGTCGCTCGTCTCGAACGTCTCGGGCAGCGTCTCCAGCACGGCCAGGGCCCGGCGGACTACGTCGTCCGCCTCCAGCGTCTCACGCAGGGCGCGGCTCGCCAGCGCCAGCGTCTGGCGGGCGTAGCTCAGCCCCAGCGTCAGGGCCGCCTCGAACGCCTCCGGCGCCGCCTCGATGCGGTCGGCCCGGTCCAGGCGGACGCCCCGCGCCGGCGCCTCGATGCAGGTCAGCACGGCGGCGATCCGTACCGTGCTCAGGGCGGCGCGTTTGACGACGGCGGCCAGCGCGTCGGGAGCCTGTCCGCGGGCGGCGGCCTCGACGACGCGGCCGTGCAGGTCCTCGAAGGCGTCGTCCAGCTTGTCCCACATATCCGGCGTCAGGTCGAGCCGGAGCGGCATGTCCCGCGTCCTCAGGGCCTCCCATACCTCGGTGAGACACCCCCGCAGGGCCTCCAGGGCGGCCCGCAGGCGCTCGTCGCCCGGCCGCGGACGCTGCGACACCCAGCGCGGCGGATCGTGGATCGTGGCGATCAGGAAACGGGAGTACAGGCCGTTCTCGACGCCCCCCTCGATCAGGCGATCCAGCTGTGCGGGCGTGCCGGCCAGGGCCAGGCTCAGCACCACGCGCTCGCAGACGATCAGGCCACCGGATCGCGTCTCCCGGCGGTGCGGCTCGTGGTGGAACCCTTTGCGGAGCAGGTGCGAGAACGCCCCCCACTCCTGGCGCAGGGCGGCCGTCAGGGAGTCGGCCTCGCTGGAGAAGAGCAGCACCCCGTCCGGGTTGTCGGCCAGGGCCCGCGTCAGGGCGGCCTCGCTCGTGCTCTCGCTGGCGACGACGTACTGCATGGGCGGCTCGGGCGGCGGGTCTTCGCCCGTCTCCGACGCCTCCCGGCGGCGGCGCTCCCAGTCGGCGCGGGCCTCCTCGCTCGCCCGGCGCAGGCGCTCGTCGATGTCGTCGAGCAGGCGGGCGGCCAGCGTGGCACCGCCCTTGCCCGCCCCGGCCGGGCCGACGACCAGGGTCATCAGGGCGGGCGTATGCTCCCGCCCTCCGTAGAGGATCGAGACGCGGCCCAGGGCGGCCGATGCGACGGCCAGGGCGGCCGTCAGGAAGGCGGCTCGCTCGCCCTCGGTCCGCAGGTCGTCCAGGGCGGCCCGCAGCGGCGGCGGCAGCAGGTGCCGCACGTCGGGCAGGACCTCGGGAGATCGCGGCTCCTGCGGGCGCTCAGGCGGCTCAGGCGGCGTCTCGGGCGGCAGGCAGGCGGCCACGTCGTCAGGGCGCGGCAGGTTTTTGACGACCTCGGCCAGGATCGCGGAGACGGTCGTCTCAGGCTCGTAGCGGACCACAGAGCGGGCGATACGGATCACCTCCTCCTCGTCGAGCGGCGGGCGGCAGGCGCGGGCGTTGATCCCCAGCAGGGCGGCCTCGATGGCCTCCTGCCCCAGCCCCTGGCGTCGCAGGGCGCCCGCGTGCGCGGCCAATGTGGCGTTACGCCGCCCCGCCGGGATCGTCTCGTCCTCGCTCCCGGCCGCGGGCGTCGTACGCTCGGGCCGGCGGCGGGCGGCTCCCAGGCGCTCCAGCAGCGCCGGCGGGCAGGCGGGCGGCGGCTCACCGGGACGCGGGCGGACGATCCACCGGTATGCTCCCTGCTCGGTCCGGCTCGGCGCGGCCACGACGTAGGCCCTCCCCATACCTCGCAGGTCGAGCCCCGGCAGGGCCCCGGCGCGGGTCGGCAGGTGCAGGTCCTCCGGGACGCTGGCGACGATGTGGCAGCCGCCCCGCGGCGTCTGCTGGCGCGGTGCGTGGCGCAGGGCCGGGTACTCACCCAGTAGCTCGGTGGCCAGGCGCGGCTCGTCGAGATCGAGCACCAGGATGCCCGGCGGCGGCAGCACGGCCACGTTGGCGTTCGGGCGATCCTGCCACCACCGCCGGATCGTCTCCGGGTCGGTCGTGGCGTCTCGCAGCCCGTGCGGCACCAGCGGCCCCAGGGGCGCTTTGCCGCCCGGCTCGCAGGGCAGGACGGGCCAGCCCAGGCGCTCCGCGTAGGCCAGGGCGGCGCGGCCCAGGGCGGGCACGGCGCCGTTGGTGTGCGTCGTGCTCATGCCGGCACCCTCCCCGCCGTCAGCCGGCGGCGCTTGATCTCACGGGCGAGGATGCGGGCCACGTAGGCGCGGGCGCGGGCCAGGTCCTCGGCCGTCAGCGGCTCAAACCGGCATCTGGACGCGTCACGCGTCCATCGGCGGCGCTCCGGCGGCAGCATGGGCGGCACCGCCGGGTAGATGCGGGCGCTCATCGCTCCACCTCCGCGCCGTGCTCGATCAGGCGCTCGATGTCGCTGGCGCGGAAGCGCACGGCGCGGCCGATGTGGACGGCCTCGATCACGCCCCGGCGGCGCAGCTGGTGGAGCGTCGTCCTCCCGATGCGGAGGATGTCGAGGACCTCACGGACCGTGAGGAGCCGGTCCGAAGCGTTGGGCTTTTTCATCGCAGCAGCGGTTTGGTTCGCGGTTTCGCGTCAAAAACCGCTGCTGGGCATCTCCGTTTTTCTGAAAAACGTTATCCGGATTTTTGGGAGAAGCAGCGCTCCACTTCACGGAGCAGGTCTTCAGACAGAGTCCGGCGTGAGTAGTAGGCACCGATGCGGCGGAAGATTTCGGACAGGCGCGACTCCAGCCCGCTTCTCGACAGCGCCAGCGCCTCGGCCGCTGTAGTCAGGGCCCCTTCCATCCCCGTCTCATTTCCAGCCCCCGCTATGGCCTCACGTACGGCCCGCAACGTCTTGATCACCTCTTCCTCAGACAGCGAGGGGCGCCCCGGGCGCAGCATCTCAATGGGCGGCTGTCCGCTGGGCCAGACCAGTTCCCTAACGGCGCGGTTCGCCTTCACATAGTAGCGGACGGTAAAGCCGGCAAAACCTGCCATTAAAAGGGTTCTCCGGATCGGCCCCACCAACTCCTCGGGTATGGCACCATCGCACGAAAACGGAAGGGGAGTCCCTATATCCAGATCCAACGACAACACCGCCCGAGCCGTCGGCAGCGTGTCATACTTTCCGCAAGCGAGTTTTAGGTGTAGGTCCTTAAAGATTTCAAAAGCTAGTGCTGCGTCAAGGATCATCTGCCGGGTAGGATAGTAGCTTCAACAGTCGCTCACTCCTGAAGCCACTTCCTGCCATGGCCAAAAAATACTGCGTCACGCTCAATGACAGTGAACGCCAGCACCTCGATGACCTCATTGAGCGGCGTTCAAAAGGTGTCCCGCCGGTCAAACGAGCCTTCATGCTGCTCAAAGCAGACCAGAGCCAGGGCGCACCGGCCTGGACCGATGAACGCATCGCCGAAAGCTACAACGTCAGTGTCCGAACCGTCGAGCGCTTACGTCGGCGCTTCGTCGAAGAAGGCTTCGAGGTGGCTCTCTACGGCAAAAAACGCGAACCGGTTAAAGAGAAGATCTTCGACGGGCAGGTCGAGGCTCATCTGGTGGCCCTGCGCTGTTCAGAGCCGCCGGAAGGCTTTGCCCGGTGGTCGCTCCGCCTTCTGGCTGACCGTATGATCGAACTCGGTTACGTCGAATCGATCTCGCATGAGAGCGTGCGGCAGTTGCTTAAAAAAACGAACTCAAGCCCTGGCGCGTTAAGTCGTGGGTAATTCCTCAGGCCGATGCCGCCTTCGTCTGCCAGATGGAGCAAGTGCTCGATGTCTACGCCCGGCCCTACGACCCGCTCCGACCGGTTGTGTGCCTCGACGAAGCGCGCAAGCAACTCATCAGCGAGGTGCGACAGCCCTTCACGCGTGCCGACGGGGTGCGGCACGTGGATTACGAGTACAAACGCGAAGGGACCCGCACGCTCTATATGCTCTGCGAGCCCCTGGGCGGCTTCCGGAAGGTGCTCGTCAAGGAGCGTCAGGACCGTTTGACCTGGGCTCGTGTGGTGGCCCACCTCGTCGAAGACCTCTATCCAGACGCCGAGACGATCACGCTGGTTCAGGACAACCTCTCCGCGCACACCGCCTCGGCGCTCTACGAGGTCTTCGACGCCGAGCGCGCCCGGCGCATCGTGCGCAAGTTGGAGATAGTCTCGACGCCGGTGCATGGTTCGTGGTTGAACATGGCCGAGATCGAGCTTTCGGTGCTGGTTCGTCAGGGTCTCTGTCGCCGCATCGGCAATGCATCGCAGTTAGAGGGCGAGATCGCCGCCTGGTACGAGGCGCGCAACGCAAAGCAGCGGGGTGTAGACTGGCAGTTCACGACGGCGGATGCGCGGGTGAAGTTGAAGCGGCTATACCCGTCAATTATAACTTGACACAGCACTAGTTCTAGCTGAAAGACCACTTGTTCCTCCAATTGTCGAACCAGTTCCGAGACTGAGGCAAGACCGGCGCGGGCCTGTTGCTGCACAACCTCGTCCATTTGGCCGTAGCCGTCGAGTTCTACCGTCGCTCCCCAGCGGAAGGGCTCTTGCATGATGATATGCGCTTCCCCTCGGTTTATGTGCACCCCCCAGAGGAAGGGTGCTTCTCCCCGCTGCCCCACAGTTCCTTCGGGCGAGTCCGGGCCAAGCCACAGCACGCCCTCGCGCAGAGACAGAAAGCTCAGTATGCGGCATTCCGCCACCGCTAAAGAAAAAGGAAGTGCATCCATAATCTCACATCCCCCTGAAAGCCGCCTCGATGCGGCGGCGGCGGGCGTCGTCCCAACTCCCGACGTAGCGTTGCAGCGTGTCCAGGTCGGCGTGCGTCAATCCCAGCAGGGCCCCGGTGCCGGCCTCGTGAACCACCGTGGTGATGAAGCTTCTCCGGCCGCTGTGCAGACTCAGCACCTGCCACTTCGGCCGCGTCTCGCCGCCGGGCAGGCGGACGGGCGCCTCGATCCCGGCAAGGCGGGCCACCTCCTTCAGGTACCGGTTGGCCCGCTGCTCACTGATGCGCGGCACGGGCGTGCGGGCGCCCGCCTCCCGGCGCTCCCGTAGCATCCGCCGGGCGGGCGACACCAGCGGCCAGCGGTGAAAGACGTTGGTTTTGTGCTCCCGCAGCAGCCAGACGCCTTCCTCCAGGTCGATCGTCCCCCACGCCGGAGGCTTCATGCCCTCCTTCAGGTCTGAGACGCGAAGGCCGGTGTAGCAGGCCAGCAGCAGCAGGAAGCGGGCCCGCTCGTAACCCTCGGGCAGGTCCGACAGGTCGGCGCCCTCGATCGCCTTGATCTCGTGCGGCGTCAGGAACACAGCGTCGCGGCGGCTCTCCGGCAGCGGCGCAACCTCCGGGACCTCCGGGATCAGCCCGCGCCCGTGCAGCCACTTGAGGAAGTTTTTCGTGTAACTCACGTGGCGGTTGGCCGTCGCGTGCGACAGGCCCGCGTGCTGTGCGAGAAAGGCTTGATAGCGTTCGAGGAAGGCGCGATCCACCACGGCCACGGTGGCCCCACGCGGCAGGAACGCCTCCAGGTGAAGGCGGATGCGCCGCAGCACCTCCAGGCTCGACGGGCGGACGCGGACGGCCTTCACCTCCAGCCACTCCTCGAACAGCCCCATCAGGTCGTGCGTCGCCCCTTGAAGGCCCAGGTCCTCCCGGATCGCGCCGGCCACGTCGTCGAGCGGCAGGCCGTCGAGCAGCAGGGCCTCGGCCCGGTGCTGGATGCGTTCGAGCCGGGCGTTGACCTCGACGGCACCGGGAGCCGATGCGCGAAGGCGCCCCCGGCGCTTGTTCCAGTCCCGCGGCGCCACACGCAAGGGCAGGTTGATCCACTTCTGCTGTCGCCCCCGCAGCAGGGCCAGACGTACGGTGCAGCGGCCGTCAGGGCCGGGCCGGTCCAGGTAGTATTTCGCAGCCATCGCAAGGCCTCCGCAAGTATTCCGCAAGGTTTTTCCAGACTTTGACGCACAACGACGCACAGGGTTGCACAAAGAAATCGGCTCTAACGCCCTCAAAAACTGTGTTTTGTCGTCCGTCGTTGTTTGCCCTTGTTTGCCGGGTTCGAGAGCCTCCCTCTCCGCATACAGAGCCGGGCCTTCGGTCCGGCTTTTTTGTTTTGAGACGATTTCTCGATGTTCCGTCTCGCCGGGACGAACATCCGGATCGACCCGAACGTGGCGAGCCTCCGCCACGCGGCGGTGCACAGCATCCTCTGGCTGCTCGACCGGCTCGTGGAAGAAGCTGTCATCCCGCCTGCAAGGGCGGCCGGCGGCGATCCGGGCATGACACAGCGTCGTCACGCCACAGGCCGATCTTTCTCTCACTGGTACCGGTCCCCCGCCGGCGAATCCTGGCGAGGTGCGCATCGTAGGAGATCCAGTTCAGGAAGTCATACGAAAAGCACGTTTCATACCGTTTCAAGATGAGGCCGCGTGTCCGGCCGCATCGTGCGGACCGCGCGGTAAGGTTTCGTCCGATCGTGTGCCTGGCTGGTGGCGTTAGGGCTTTACCGCGCCCCACAGGGCCCCGGGCGAACGGAACCGGTATGAAGGACTCGTGGGGCTGTCGTTTCGCGCGAGCGGGTGCCCGGCGACGTCCTGCGCCCCGCGCGCAGGACCTTTCTCGGCACATTTCAGGGAGAGAAACCCACCATGCGAAACCTCTGGCGTGAATACGGGCTGATCGTGGCCCTCATCGTGGTCGCCATGGCAGCCTACCTCGTCTACAACCAGCACCGCGAGCGGCTGTTGGCCTCCTCGCTGGATCTGATCGGCTCCCGGCTGGTGGCGATGGTCGAGGGAAGTGAAAACCACCGGGGCACGGTCGCCCGCCTGTTCGACCAGTTCAAGAAGCAGGTCCTGCAACGGGAGGTGACCCCGGTGCAGGTCGAATACGTGGCGGCCAACGTGCTCAACCTCAGCAGCAGCGGCGCGAAGCTGACACCGGAAGAAGTGCGGCTCGTGCTGGAGCCGGCCCTGGCCTCCGTGCCCGATGCCGTGCCGGCCACACCGCCGGCAGCCCCCGCCCCCTCGACACCGTCGCCCGCCCCCTCCATGGCCGACGTGGGCCGCCGCATCGGGGAGGTGCTGGCTTTCGAGACGCGGCTGCGCAGCCTGCTCTCGGAGGACCCGGCGCTGCACGAGAAGCTGGCCGGGCATATCCAGTTCCACTTCGACGGGGGCCTGCGGGTCGTCATCGATGAGGACGTGCCGGCCAGGCTCACCCGGGCCGAGCGGGAACGCTTCCTGGCCGCCGTGCGTGCGCTCGAAGAAGGCAGGCGGGTGCGATGGGAGAAACACCTCGCCGACGCCCTACAGGCACAGCGGGCACGCACCGAGGCGGAGCGCCTGGTCATGGAAGGCCTGCACAAGAAGCTGATGCACCGCGCCGGGCCGTCCCCCGGAACATCCGCGGCCGTAGCAACACCGGGCGGCGTGCAACCCCACGCTACCGCATCCCCCCAGACCGCCCGGCACGGTGAAGTACGACTCCGCAACGCCTCGATGACCGGCACGCTCGCCCTCATGACCACCCTGAAACGCCTGGAAGCCCTGGGCTACCTTCCTCCCGCGCAGCGCGACTCGGTCCACCAGGCCGTGCAACAAGCCCTCCAGCCGGTGTTGGCCTTCGCGGACAGCCTCGCAACCGGACTGGCACACGGGCAGGATCCGGCCCGGCTCGAGGAAACGCTCCGGAACTATGAAGACCACCTCGAACGGTACTTCGAAGCCTACGAAGCGAAGATGAACGCCCACCAGCGGCTCGATTCCCTGCCCCCCCGCCCCCCGGAACCACCGCCCCTTCCCCAGCAGCCATGAAAGTCGCCAAGCAGTTTCGCTGGGAAGGCGCCCACCGCCTGCCCTGGCACGAAGGACTTTGCCGGAACCTCCACGGCCACTCCTACCGCCTGACCGTCGAACTCGACGGCGAACCGGACACCCGCGGCATGCTGGTCGACTTCCAGGCGCTCAAGCAGATGATGGCCCCCCTCATCGACGCGTGGGACCACGCCATCCTGGTGGCCGAAACGGACGACGAGCTCCACGACGTGGTGCGCCGTACGGGCTGGAAACATGCCCTGCTGCCCTTCGACACGACCGCCGAGAACCTGTGCCGCTACGTGGCCGATCACCTCTGCACGGCCCACGGCCCGTACCTGAGGGAACGCGGCGTGCACACCGTGCGCGTTCGCCTGGCCGAGACCGAGACGTGCTATGCCGAGGCGGAGCGACACGTCCCGGTCGTGGTACCGCAACCCCGGATCACCCACGTCTGAGCTGCCGAAAGCGGTTCCGATCTCAAGGGAAAATACCCATCTCCAGGTACGAGACGGCCACCTTGTTGATGGCGTTGATGAACGCGGCCGTGCGCAGGTCCACGTCGTGCCGTCGAGCGATCTCGCGGATCTCGTTGTAGGCCTCGATCATCGTCTCCTCCAGCCCCGAATTGACCAGGTCCTCTTCGGAGGCCCCGTGGGCGATCCGGGCAACGGTCTCCGGCGAGAACTTCTTCCCCGTCGCCTCCTCGACGGCCCGCAAGAGCTGCTGGTGCATGCTCTCCTCGAAGCGGCGGCTCATCCGCCCGAAGCGCACGTGCGAGAGGTTGCGCAGCCACTCGAAATAAGACACCGTCACGCCGCCGGCGTTCAGGTACACATCGGGGATGATGAAGACGCCGCGTTCGAGCAGGATCGTGTCGGCATCGGCGGTGACCGGACCGTTGGCCGCCTCCGCAATGATCTTCGCCTGGATGTTCCGGGCGTTCTCGCGGGTGATCTGCCCTTCGAGAGCGGCCGGGATCAGGATGTCGCACGGCAGTTCGAGGGCATCGGCGCTGCGCGGGAGATTTTCCGCGCCGGGATAGTCGAGGATCGAGCCGGTTTCCCTGCGGTGGGCCATCACGGCGTCGACGTCGAGGCCGCCGGGGTTGTAGATGGCTCCCTCGTACTCGGCCAGGCCGACGAGGACGGCGCCCCCTTCCTGCACGAATTTGGCCGCGTGATACCCCACATTGCCCAGCCCCTGCACCACGATCTTCTTGCCTTCGAGGCCGGGTTCGAGGCCCAGCGCCTCCATGTCCCCGGCGAAGCGGCACGCCTCGCGGATGCCGAAGAAGACCCCCCGCCCGGTGGCCTCGGTGCGTCCCCGGATGCCGCCCTGCCCGACGGGCTTGCCCGTCACGCAGGCCAGCGCGTCGAGTTTGTCGTTGGCGATGGTGTTGTACGTGTCCAGGATCCAGGCCATCTCGCGCGGTCCCGTGCCATAATCCGGCGCCGGCACGTCCACGCCCGGACCGATGAAGTTCTTCCGGATCAGCTCGTAGGTGTAACGGCGCGTCACCCGCTCGATCTCGGCCTCAGAGTACTGGCGCCGGTCGATCATGACACCGCCTTTCGCCCCCCCGAACGGCACGTTGACGATCGCGCATTTGTAGGTCATCAGCGCCGCCAGCGCCATCACCTCGTCTTCGTTGACCGAAGGCGCATACCGGATCCCGCCCTTGACCGGCAGCTTGTGGTGGCTGTGCTCGGCACGATACGCCTGGATCGTCTCGATCGAGCCGTCGTCCCGCTTCAACGGAAAGGTCATGTGGTAGACGCTGTTGCAGACTTTGATCTGCTTCAACAGGCCGGGCGGATGCGGGGTGTGGGCCGCCGCCTTGTCGAACATCCGGTCTACCTGTTCCAGAAAACTCTCGTGGACCATGGGGATGCTCCTCCGGGATAATTCAAGGACATCGGTGTGCGCCGGGGCACGTGCCGGAGCGAAGAATACATACCGCCTGCCTCCTTTACAAGCACGGGCAACGTCAGGACGCCATCGCCTGCACCTCCGGCCGGTACTTGTCGAGCGAGGCCGTGTTGAAGACGACGACCCGGTTGCCGGGCCCGATGACGCCCTCCGCAACCAGGGGTTCGAGAGCCGCCAGGCACGCGGCGCCTTCCGGGCAGATGCGCCATCCTTTCGCCCGCACCACCGTGCGCAGGGCAGCCAGCAGGTCCTCCTCGGCCACGGCGACGGCCGCGCCGCCGCTCTGCCGGAGGATCTCGAGCACGCGGAAGTGCCCCACGCTGCCGGCCACGTTGAGCCCCGTGGCGACGGTCCGGCCCGGCTCCACCGGGGTCACGTCGGCCGCGCCGGCCCGAAAGGCCGCCACGACGGGCGCGGTACCGGCACTCTGCACCGCCACGATGCGGGGCCGCCGCGCGTCGATCAGCCCCAGCGCTTCCAGCTCGTCGAACGCCTTCCACATGCCCAGGATGCCCGTGCCGCCGCCCGTGGGGTAGACGATCACGTCCGGCAGCGACCACGTCGTCTCGCCCGGCGGCGGCTCGGCCAGTTCGAGCCCCATCGTCTTCTTCCCCTCGATGCGCCAGCCCGGCTCCCGGAACGTGGCGACGTTGAAGAACCCCCGGGGCAGGTATTGCTCCTGCACGCGTACCCCGGCCTCCCGGATGGTGCCCGGCACCGTCTCGAGGTGCACGTTCGGGTGCCGCCGGGCCAGGGCGGCGACCCGTTCCCGGATCGGCGGGTCGGTGTCCCCGGGCAGCACGACGGCCACCTCCAGCCCTGCCGCCACGCCGTAGGCGGCCAGCGCATCGCCGGCGTTGCCCTGCGTGGGCACCACGAGCTTCCGTAATCTCAGCCGCCGGGCCATCGAGACGACCATCGCCATGCCGCGGTCCTTGAAGCTGCGGGTCGGGTTGTGGCCCGGGGCGCCCTCGTCCTTGACCTGCAGCCGGAAGCCCACCTGCCGGGCCAGCGGGTGGTCGTCCCAGTCATAGACCGGCGTGCCGCCCTCCCCGAGGGCGACGATGTGCCGGGCGTCGTCCGGGTCCGCCACGTCGAGGGGAAGCAGCGCCCCGAAGCGCCACAGGTCGCGCCGCTCCGGCCGCAGCCATGCCGTGCCGGGCTGCTCGGCCCGCAGCCGCTCCAGGTCGAGCACGACCTCGACGGGCCGCCCGTCCTCCGGGCAGAGGTTCATGATCGTATCCGGGGGATAGGTCCGGCCCGAGCCCAGGCCGCGCAAACAGCGCACGTAGCCCATGCGAGGTCCCTGTCGTGTGACGAAAAAGCGCGGCCATGTTACGCCGGGGCCGCCCCGCATGCAAGGCCGGCGTGTCTTGAACAGCGTAGGACTTTTTTGGCCTTCAAAGCCCCTCCCCATGCGAAGGCTTACCTTTACCCACAAGTGCCGTGAGATTAGCAGAAGGATGCTGATCAAATAACCTTTTACCCCATCGAAGCCATTGAAGAGGAGCCCCCCGATGGATACGGAAGCAATCCCAGACCTCCCTGAGGTCGATGAACTCTCCACCTGGCTTGTGCATGAATTGCACGACATGGCGCTGGGCGACAAGCGCCTGGACCGGCGACTGCTCGACACCGGCGCCAAACTGGCGGCCAGGCCTTCGGTGTCGATCAATCAGGCCTGTGCGGATTGGGCCGACACCAAGGCCGCCTACCGGCTCTTCGACAATGCCAAAACGACCGCCGAGAAGATCCGGGCGCCCCATTATCGCCGTACGCGGGAGCGGGCCCAGGGGCACAAACGGCTCTTTGCCATTCAGGATACGACCTACCTGAACTATACCCATCATCCCAGTACAAAGGGGCTCGGACCCATCGGCACCGCGCAGCAGAACCTGTCCGGCATAGTCATGCACACCAGCCTGCTCATGACCGAGCAGGGCCTTCCGCTCGGATTGGCCGGTCAGGCCATCTGGGTGCGCCCCCCCACGATGCACCAGCGCACCGCAGACGAACGACGCAAGCTGCCCATCGAAGAGAAGGAAAGTTCCAAGTGGCTCCAGGCCCTGCAACAGACCCAGGCCGTCGTTCCCCCCGAGGCCCAGCTCATCACCATCGGCGACAGCGAGTCCGACCTTTTTGAGCTTTTTCACCAGGCCCGCACCCTGGAGACCGACCTGCTGGTGCGAGCCGCCCAGAACCGCTCCGTCTGTGCACCCGAAGTGGGGCGGCTCTGGGAGGTGATGGGCCGGCAAGCGGCGTGCGGGCAGTTGCAGGTGCTCGTCCCCGCCCGCAAAGGGAAGCCGAAACGCCAGGCCTCGGTCACGGTGCGCTTTGCGCCTGTGAGCTTGAAAGCCCCTCGGCACCTGCGCAAAAAGATGGGCGATATGCCGCTCTATGCGGTGCTGGTGCAAGAGGAGGCCCCGCCCGCGGAGGACCCGCCTTTGTGCTGGCTTCTTTTGAGCACGGTGCCGGTGCATCGTTTTGCCGACGCCGTGGAGCGGATCCGGTGGTACGGCCTGCGCTGGCAGATTGAGGTCTATCACAAGGTGCTCAAATCGGGATGCCGTGTGGAAAAAGCCCAGTTGGCCAGCGTGGAGCGTCTGATGCCCTATCTGGCCCTGTTCAGCATCATAGCCTGGCGTCTTTTCTGGATGACCCTGGTGGCCCGTCATGCGCCTGATGTGCCCTGCACGCTGGTGCTGGCCGAGCATGAGTGGCGGGCTCTGTATGCCTTCCACCACAAGACGCAGCAGGTGCCTGCCCGGCCGCCCACGGTGGGCCAGGTGGTCCTGTGGATCGCCCGGCTGGGCGGCTTTCTGGCTCGCAAAAGCGATGGGCCTCCGGGTGTCACTGTGCTCTGGCGCGGCTGGCAACGTCTCACCGATATCGCCTCCGCCTGGCTCGTCTTTCACCCCTCCTGATTTGTGGGTAAAGGTAAGATGCGAAGGGGAGGTGTCGCGAAGCGACGGCGGGGTAGTCCCGCCACCGCACGGATCTCACCTGAGTACGTCCTATTGAAAACCAGACCGTGCAAGCGTATTCTTTCCGCCGTCCTGCCCCACTCACGCTCCACGCCGCCGCATGTCACATCGCTCGCTCCGGTTCGCGTTGTTCCTGCCGGCCTTCATGCTCCCGGCCCTGTCTTCGTTTGCCCAGGAGGCCCCGCTCTCGACCGACCGCCCTGGCTTCGGCGACGGCTCGGCGGTGATGGCGCCGGGCCGCATCCAGATCGAGGGCGGGTACGGCTACTCGGAAGACGGCCCGGTCGTTTTCCATGCCCTCGGGCAGGCGCTCGTGCGCATCGGCGTGCTGCCGCGTGTCGAGCTGCGCCTGGGCCTCAACTCGTTCCTGATCTGGGACGCGGCCGACCGGTCGCGCTCGGGCTTCGAGGACAGCATGATCGGGGCAAAGGTGGGCCTGCTCGAAGGCGACGGCGTGCCGCTGGGCCGACCGAGCCTGACGCTGATCGTGCTGACGAGCCTTCCCACGGGCGACGACCGCCTGAGCGCCGATGCCCTCCAGCCCGAGGCCAAGCTCGCCGCCGACTGGCCGCTGACGGACGTGCTCGGCCTCTCCGCCAACGCCGGCGTCGCCAGCGTTGCCAACGGCGCGGACAGCCGCGAGGCCCAGTACACCCTGACGCTCCCGCTCGGCGCCGGCCTGCCCTCCGTACCCGGCCTGGGCGTCTACGCCGGCTACCGCCTGCAGGCCCTCCCCGGCCTGGACACGAGCCGGCACGACCTGGAGGGCGGCGCCACCTACCTCCTCGACCCGAACACCCAGCTCGACGTCAACTTCGGTGCGGGCGTGCACCCTGCCGGCAACGACACCTTCTTCGTGGGCCTGGGCGTGGCCCGTCGTCTCTGAAGGGTAGTACGCTCCCACATGATGCCGGACGCTCACACCCGCCTCGTCTTCCTGCTCGGCGATCCCGTCGAGCATTCCCTCTCGCCCCGGATGCACAACGCGGCGTTCCGTCACCAGGGATTGAACTGGGTGTACCTGGCCGCCCGCGTGCCGGCCGACGCCCTGCCGGAGGCCGTGCGGGGCCTGCGGGCGCTGGGCGCGGCCGGGGCCAACGTGACGCTGCCCCACAAGCAGGCCGTCGTGCCCCTGATGGACACGCTCTCGCCCGCAGCCGAGGCCGTCGGCGCCGTCAACACCATCGTCGTCCGCCCCGGCGACGACGGCCGCCCCCGGCTCCACGGCGACAACACCGACGTGGCGGGCTTCCTGGCCCCCCTCGAGCCACGGGCAGCCGACCTGTCGGGACAGCCCATGACCGTCCTCGGAGCCGGCGGAGCTGCCCGCGCCGTCGTCTATGCCCTGCTGCGGGCGTTCCGCCCCGCCCGGCTGACCGTCGTGGCCCGCTCCCCCGAACGCGCCCGGCCCTGGCTCGACGCCTTCGCCCGCCACGACCCGGACGCCTCCCTCACCCTGGCGTCCCCGCAGGCGGCCCGCGACGCCGTGCGCGCGAGCCGGCTGGTCGTCAATGCCACCCCGGCCGGCATGCACCCGCACGTCGACCAGACCCCCTGGCCCTACCCTGACGACTTCACCGAGCAACACCTCGTCTACGATCTCATCTACACCCCGGAGCGGACGCGCCTGCTCCGCGAGGCCGCCGCCCGCGGCGCCGCCACCCTGGGCGGGCTCGACATGCTCATCGGCCAGGCCGCCGCCGCCTACCGGCAATGGACCGGCCAGCCGATGCCGCTCGACGTGGTGCGGGCCGCACTCCGAACCGGAAGCTGAACCGTCACCGCACCGGGCACTTCAGTTTACCCCCTTTCCGGCCGATACCTTTTCCCACCCCGGGCGCCGTCCGGCCTTCCGGAATGGATACGACCTGATGATCACGGTTTAACACAGGACCACCTGCCCCATGGAAGTCGCCGCAAGAACCTCATCGCCCCAGTCACTGGGTTCGCTGGAGCTGCAATGCCCCCCGTTGCCCCACACACTGCTCGAAGCCCTGGAGTTGATGCACCAGCCGGAAGGCCTGCAGATGGACCGGGTGATCCGGATGGTGGAAAATGATCCGGGCGTGACGACGCGCGTGCTGAAGGTGGTCAACTCGGCCTATTACGGGCAACGCGGCCAGATCACCAGCGCCCGGCGGGCCGTGCTGGTCCTCGGCTCGGTGTCCGTCACGGGCCTCGTCATGAGCATGGGGCTGCACGAGATGCGTCACGACCTCGACGCCAGCACAGCCGGGCCGTTCCTGCACCTCGTGCGACACAGCATCGCCACCGCCTTCCTGGCCCGGCACATGCTCGCCCACGAGGAAGGACCGGACGTCTCGCTCAAAGACCGGCCCGGCGACGCCTACACGGCCGGCCTCCTGCACGACTTCGGCAAGCTGATCCTCCTCTACAACCACCCCGCCGAGGCGGCCCATCTGTACCTCGAAGCCCAGAAGGGAAAAATCTGCGCGTCGAACGTCCTCGCAAAGGAACGTGAGCGCTTTGGGTACGACCACGTGGAAACGGGGGTTTACCTGACCCGCCGGATGAAATTCCCCGCGGTGTTGACGGCGGCCATCGCCTGGCATCACAGCGACGAGGTCGCCGGCGACCTCGACCCGGAGACGCGGCACCTGGTCTACCTCGTGCAGGCCGCCAACCGGGCCGCCGCGGCGCTCGGCTTCTCCAGCAACTGCCCGGTCCCCTGCGAGCAATGTGCCGCCGACCCGATCTGGTCCCGCCTGGTCGAGGAGCGCGTCGTGGCCCACCCCGACGTGGAGACGCTCCAGGCCGACCTGCAGGCCGTCCAGCCCGCCCTGACGGAGTACATCGACCTGATCACCTGAGGCGGGATGCGTCGTGCCTCGTGGCAACGCGCCACCGGCACGACGATTCCAGCGGCTAACCCCCGCTCCTTCGACGGAACAGACTCGGACCGGCGCTTCTTCGTATCTTGGCGCCATCGTCCTCCCCCAGCCTGTTCCGTCCGCCGATGACCGTCTCCGTTCCGCCTGGCCTGACGGCCCGCGACCTGCACGTCGAGCCGCTCGAACGCGCCGAGACCATCCCGGCCCGCTGGTACACCGCCCCGGCCTTCCACGCCTTCGACCGCGAGGCCGTTCTGGCCCGGCGCTGGCAGTATGCCGGGCACGTGAGCCGCCTGCCCGATCCCGGCACCTACCTCTGCGCCGACGTAGCGGGGCGGCCGGTCGTCATCGTCCGCGACCGCGAGGGCACGCTCCGCGCCTTCTACAACGTGTGCCGCCACCGGGGCGGCCCGCTGGCCATGGACGCCTGCGGGCACCTCCACAAGGGCGTCCTCCAGTGCCAGTACCACGGCTGGACCTACCGCCTCGACGGCTCCCTCCGCGGCGTCCCCCGCTTCGACCGCACCGACCTGTTCGACAAACGCGACTACGGCCTCGTGCCCGTTGCCCTGGCCGAATGGGACGGCCTCCTCTTCGTCCATCTTGCCGCTGATCCGCAACCGCCCATCGAGGAGGTCATCGCCGGGATCGGCGCGCGCATCGCCCCGCAACGCCTGGCGACGAAGACGTTCTACCGCCGCGACGTCTACGACGTCGCCTGCAACTGGAAGGTGTACGTGGACAACTACCTGGAGGGGTATCACATCCCGCTCGTCCACCCCGAACTGTGCCAGGTGCTCGACTACCGGGCCTACGTCACCGAGACGGCCCGGTACCATTCGCTCCAGTACAGCCCCATCCGCGACGGCGAACAGCAGTATGGCGCCGCCGAGGGCGACGCCTACTACTATTTCCTCTTCCCTAACATGATGCTCAACATCCTGCCGGGCCGGCTGCAGGTGAACCTCGTCGAGCCGCTGGCCCCCGACCGCTGCCGGGTAATCTTCGACTATTACTACGACGACGTCGCCTCGCCCGAAGCCCGGCGGGCTATCGAGCGCGACCTGGCCTTCAGCGACCGGGTGCAGCAGGAGGACATCGCCATCTGCGAGCACGTGCAGCGCGGGCTGGCGTCCGGCGCCTACGACCGGGGCCGTTTCTCCGCCGAATGTGAGGAAGGGGTCTACCACTTCCAGACGCTCCTGAAGGAAGCGTACGCGGAGGCCCTGGCGAACACGCCGGCGGAGGCGGGCCCATGACGGCGCCGGTGCTCCTTCGCCCCGCCCTCTTCGACGGCGTGCCCGGCCTGGCAGCCGCCTTCACCACGCGCCACGGCGGCGTGAGCGCCCCGCCCTACGCCTCGCTCAACCTGGGCCTGAGCACCGACGACGACCCGGCGCACGTGCACGAGAACCGCCGGCGGGTAGCCGCGGCGCTGGGGTTCGCCCCGGAGGCCCTCGCCCTGGCCGGGCAGGTACACGGCGCGGCGGTGCGCGTGGTGACGACGCCGGGCCTCTACCCCGGCTTCGACGGGCTGGTGACGGCCACGCCGGGGCTGCTGCTGGGCATCACCGCCGCCGACTGCGCGGCCGTCCTCCTGGCCGACCCCGACGCGGGCGTGGTGGGGGCCTGCCATGCCGGCTGGCGCGGCGCCGTGGCCGGGGTGGTGCCGGCCACACTCGACGCCCTGCGCACCCTCGGCGCCCGCCCCGAACGCATCCGGGCCTACATCGGCCCCTGCATCTCCGCACGGCACTTCGAGGTGGGCCCCGAGGTGGCCGCCCGGTTCGACGCGGCGTTCGTCCTCCGCACGCCGGGGCAAAAGCCGCACGTGGATCTGAAAGCGGCGGTGGAAGCGCAGCTCCGGCAGGGCGGCGTCCCCGCGCAGGCCATCGAGGTGTCGCCGCGCTGCACCTATGCCGAAACGCACACCTTCTTTTCCCACCGGGCCGAGCGTGGCCGTACCGGCCGGATGATGGGCCTGATCGGACTCCGGGCGTGAGAACCTGTCAATGCGAATTAAGAGTTGACACCATGGTGTCCTGAGCGTTTAGAAGGAGATGACCCCTCACCTCCAACCAAACGCCCGAGGACCCCATGGACTGGCAATATACGCTCATTCATCTGTTCCTCCACGTCTGTGAGCAGTATCAGCGCCGCCTCTGCGTCGTTGCCCAGCGCCTGAGCAACAACCACGCGCCGGCCTTCTCCGATGAAGAAGTCCTCACCGTCTACCTCTTCGGGCTCATGCAGCAGCGCCGCACGCTGACCGACATCTACGCCTACACCCGCGACCACCTGATGGCCTTCTTCCCCAAACTGCCCTCCTACGTCGCCTTCGTGCAGCGCCTCAACCGGCTGGCCGATGCCTTCCCCCTGCTGGTCGAAGCAGCCCTGGAGGCATGTCCGCGCCAGTCCTCTGGTGAGCGACCTGCAGAGCGCTCTGGTGAACCAACCGATTACATCATCGACTCTTTTCCGGTCGTGATGGCCCAGCAGAAGCGCTCGGCCTGGGCCAGGGTCGCTCCGCACATCGCCGGCAAAGGCTTCTGCGCCTCGAAGAACCTGTATTTCTACGGCGTCAAGGTACATGTCGTCGCACGGCGGCGTCCCGGCACGATGCCGCTGCCGCTCTACATCGGACTGGCTCCCGGCCCGGCCAATGACCTGACCGTGGCCCGACAGATCCTACCGCGCCTGCACGAGGGGCGTCTCTTTGCCGATAAGATCTACGCCGACCGTGAGCTAGGCGAGCGCCTGGCAGCCGAGCAGAACCTGCACCTGTGCACGCCGGTGAAGAAGCGCAAGGGGCAGACCGATGTGCTGCTGACCGAGAAGGTGTACTCGCGGCGGGTCAGTCAGCGCCGGCAGCCGATCGAGTCGCTGTTCAATTGGATCGAGCAGAAGACGGGCATCGAGGTGGCCTCGAAGGTGCGTTCGTTCGAGGGCCTCTTGGTGCACGTCTTCGGGCGGCTAGCCGCGGCGATGTGGATCCTCGCGTTCTACCCTTAATTCGCATTGTCACCTGACCAGCATCATCGTGCGCGTCTGTACCTCGCGCCCGGCTTCGAGGCGGTAGACGTAGAGCCCGCCGGGTAGCCCGCCGGCGGCAAAGGTGACGGTCCGGCGGCCGGCCGGCTGCAGGCCGTCGACGAGGAGGGCCACCTGGCGGCCCAGCACGTCGTAGACGGCCAGCCGCACGGGACGGGCCTCGGCTAGCGTGAAGACGATCTGCGTGGACGGGTTGAAAGGATTCGGGTAGTTGCCTTCGAGCCGGATCGCCGAGGGCACGTCCGCCGGTTCGTCCTCCGTGGCGACGGCCACCTTCTCCGTCGCGTCGGCGCCTTCCTCGAAGGCCCCGGCATCGCAGGCGCCGTCCCACCGGGTGTAGCCGCGCTGGTCGACGGCGAGCGTGTCGCCGGAGGCCAGGAGGCAGGTGCCGGCATCGAGGGCGGGGCTGCCCGCAAGGAGGGCGTGCACGGGCGTGGGACCGCCGTGATCGGCCAGCGGGCCGAGGACGGCCGTGAAGACCGAGGCGGGATCGACGAGCGTGTCGGTCGCGCCGGCCGGGCAGCCGGTGCCTTCGGCGAAGACGTTGAAGCCGTCCGAGGCGGCGAGGCCATCGCAGTCGGCCGTCGCGTCGTTATCCACGGCGGTGTTGCCGGCCACGAGGCTGCCGCGCACGCGGGTGCTCGCCGAGCGGGTGGCGGCCAGCCCGCCGCTCCGGGCCGCGGGGCCGTCCCAGGCCGCCCGCACGGTGTTCCCGGCCAGCGTGGTTGCCTCGACAAGCGCCTCGCCTGCGTTGAAGAGGCCGCCGCCGGCACCGCCCTCGAAGCAGGCCAGCGCATTGCCGCTGAGGGTGCTGTTGCGCACGATGAGCGTACCCGCGTTGTAGAGGCCTGCCCCGTAGCAGGCATCCTGCACGTCCGAAGCCGTGTTGGCGGCCACCGTGCTGCGCTCGAGCACGAGCATGCCCTCGTTCCAGATGCCGCCGCCGCGCCCCCCTTCGATGAGGAAGCCCGCCGCCGCGTTGCGCTCGACCAGGCTCTCGACCAGGTGCAGCGTCCCGCCGTTCCAGATGCCGCCGCCCCGGGGCTCGGCCTCGTAGTCGGAGGCGACGGACGCTACGTTGTCGCGGACGATGACGCGCGCCAGCGTGAGCGTGCCCGCGTTCCAGACGCCGCCGCCCTGCCGGTTGTCCGTGAACAGGTCGCCGCCGTCCTGCAGGGTCATGTCTTCCACCCGGGCCGTGACCCCGGCCTCGACGCGGAGGACGTGCGCGTGGGGGCTGCCGGCATGCTTGTAGGCCACCCGCACCCCGGCCCGCAGCAGCGCCACCGCCGGCGGGATGCGCTCGATGCGCGTCTCGGAAGGCCCGTCCGAGGCGTCGGCGTCGAGGACCGTCACGTCCGCCCCGGCCCCGCGCAGCGTCACGTCGGTGCGGATCGTCAGATCGCCCTCGTAGAACGTCCCGGCGCCGACCTCGATCACGTCCCCGGCTTCGGCCACGGCCAGCGCCCGGCCCACGCTCGCACACGGCGCCGCCGCATCGAGACATGCGTTGCCGGCATCGTCGCCCCCGAGCGCCACATGGCGGGTCTGCTGTCCCAGGACCTGCTGGCCGGTCCCGCACATCATCATGCACCCCAGAAAAAGTATCAGATGCCGGCGCTTCATCCTGCCGCCTCTCCTTTGGTCGTGGCCTTTCCCTGCCGGGTCGTTCCCGGAACCCGCTATCCTCGCCGTCTCAGTTTCGAACCATGCCGGCTCCCAGAGAGGACGGCGGGTCCCGGAACGATACGCCGGGCAGCGGCCGGGGACGTTTTTCCCCGGGCCCGCCCGTGAGACAACGACCGTGCCGATCCGGAAGGCGCGGGCCCGTATTCGGACGGAGACGACCGCCGTTTCAGGAGATCCGCCGGGACCGGGGCCTCCGGTGGGCGTCGGCCCAGTAGGCCCAGCCCACGAAGAGCCACTGGAGATGACCGGCCCAGGCGATGGCCTCGACCTGCTCGGGCGGCGGGCCAAACAGGTTGGCTGCGTGGATGAGCAGCAGCGCGGCGATCAGGGCCGGGGCGGCATAGCGCCCGGTGCGATCTGCCGGGGCGGTGCGGGTCAGGTAGAGCCAGGCCCCGGCCCCGAAGAGCGCCAGTTCCAGCGGGATTGCCAGAGCCGGCACGTTCCACCCTCCGAACCCCACCAGCGGGCCACCGGGCCAGAGCGGCAGATCGGGGCGGTGCACCAGCAGGTCGAGCACCCAGTGGCTCACCACCGCCAGCGCAAGGACGAGCGCCCCCCGCCGGTCCTTCCGTATCCACAGGTAGACACCGCCCAGGAGCACCCCCCAGCCGAGCCTTACCTTTACCCACAAGTGCCGTGAGATTAGCAGAAGGATGCTGATCAAATAACCTTTTACCCCATCGAAGCCATTGAAGAGGAGCCCCCCGATGGATACGGAAGCAATCCCAGACCTCCCTGAGGTCGATGAACTCTCCACCTGGCTTGTGCATGAATTGCACGACATGGCGCTGGGCGACAAGCGCCTGGACCGGCGACTGCTCGACACCGGCGCCAAACTGGCGGCCAGGCCTTCGGTGTCGATCAATCAGGCCTGTGCGGATTGGGCCGACACCAAGGCCGCCTACCGGCTCTTCGACAATGCCAAAACGACCGCCGAGAAGATCCGGGCGCCCCATTATCGCCGTACGCGGGAGCGGGCCCAGGGGCACAAACGGCTCTTTGCCATTCAGGATACGACCTACCTGAACTATACCCATCATCCCAGTACAAAGGGGCTCGGACCCATCGGCACCGCGCAGCAGAACCTGTCCGGCATAGTCATGCACACCAGCCTGCTCATGACCGAGCAGGGCCTTCCGCTCGGATTGGCCGGTCAGGCCATCTGGGTGCGCCCCCCCACGATGCACCAGCGCACCGCAGACGAACGACGCAAGCTGCCCATCGAAGAGAAGGAAAGTTCCAAGTGGCTCCAGGCCCTGCAACAGACCCAGGCCGTCGTTCCCCCCGAGGCCCAGCTCATCACCATCGGCGACAGCGAGTCCGACCTTTTTGAGCTTTTTCACCAGGCCCGCACCCTGGAGACCGACCTGCTGGTGCGAGCCGCCCAGAACCGCTCCGTCTGTGCACCCGAAGTGGGGCGGCTCTGGGAGGTGATGGGCCGGCAAGCGGCGTGCGGGCAGTTGCAGGTGCTCGTCCCCGCCCGCAAAGGGAAGCCGAAACGCCAGGCCTCGGTCACGGTGCGCTTTGCGCCTGTGAGCTTGAAAGCCCCTCGGCACCTGCGCAAAAAGATGGGCGATATGCCGCTCTATGCGGTGCTGGTGCAAGAGGAGGCCCCGCCCGCGGAGGACCCGCCTTTGTGCTGGCTTCTTTTGAGCACGGTGCCGGTGCATCGTTTTGCCGACGCCGTGGAGCGGATCCGGTGGTACGGCCTGCGCTGGCAGATTGAGGTCTATCACAAGGTGCTCAAATCGGGATGCCGTGTGGAAAAAGCCCCGTTGGCCGGCGTGGAGCGTCTGATGCCCTATCTGGCCCTGTTCAGCATCATAGCCTGGCGTCTTTTCTGGATGACCCTGGTGGCCCGTCATGCGCCTGATGTGCCCTGCACGCTGGTGCTGGCCGAGCATGAGTGGCGGGCTCTGTATGCCTTCCACCACAAGACGCAGCAGGTGCCTGCCCGGCCGCCCACGGTGGGCCAGGTGGTCCTGTGGATCGCCCGGCTGGGCGGCTTTCTGGCTCGCAAAAGCGATGGGCCTCCGGGTGTCACTGTGCTCTGGCGCGGCTGGCAACGTCTCACCGATATCGCCTCCGCCTGGCTCGTCTTTCACCCCTCCTGATTTGTGGGTAAAGGTAAGCAGCCGAGCACGGCGAGCAGGCTGTGCGTGTACGGATACGCCACGAAGTCGAGCGGCGTCATCCGGGTGATGCCGGGCGCGATCTCCACGCGCTCCAGCCCCAGCAACAGCAACGTGGGCCAGAGGAGATCGATGAACTGCGCCGCCAGAAACAGCGTGCCCAGGGAAGGGCGCGGCGCGGCGGCCTTCGCCCCCATCCCCACGCCGAAATGACCTACGAACATGCGTCCACGGGTTTAGATACAGCAGGAGACGTCTCGTGGCGGTGCCACCACTCGCGGAAGGTCCGGCATTGCCCGGCCTCGTTCATCTCCACCGCCAGGATACCGTCGAGCTGCACACGCGCGTTGCCGGGTACGCGGAGGAAGGAAGCCTGCCAGTGCGCCAGGCCCCGTGCCCCCGAGACGCCCAGAACAAGGTATGAAAAGTTGATCTCTCGCTGGGTCCGAACCGCCTCCTCCCAGTACGCCCGGATCGCTTCCCGCCCCTGCACCGGCGTGGCGAACGGGGTTTCGTAGTAGCATGCATCCGGGGAGAAAAGGGCTGCGGCGGCGTCCGGATCGCGGGCTTCCCAGGCGAGCCCGTAGGCCCGGCACCAGCGGCTGAAGCTCTCTCTCGTCATGGTCCGGCCTCGTACGATCGTTGCGGGAAATCGACTACGAACGCGGAGACGGCTGCAAGAGCGCGCTCCCTTCGGCCTTTCCGGCGCCATACGCCGGTTCGTCCTCCAGCGAAACCTTGAGCAACCCGCCCATAATGGCCAGATTTTTCAACACCTGGATCAACTGCATCTCCCCCTGAACGGGATCGTTCAGCCCGCTCACGTGAAAGAGCAGCGTGGCCGGCACCAGGAAGAGGATCAGCCCCAGCGCGGCCCAGCGCGCTTTTACGGCAAAGAGCAGGCAGGCACCCCCCACGATCTCCGTGGTGATGGCCCCCAGCGCCAGCAACCCGGGAAAAGGCAATCCCATTCCCGCGAGCGTGGCGACCGTGCTGCCGAAACCGAAAAGCTTCATGGTCCCGGTCACCAGGAAAATCAGTGCCAGCAACAGGCGAGCCAGCGTGTTGATCCGTTCCTTGTTCATGGTTCTCATGTCCCTCCTGATGATGTTCGAAGATGATCGGATTCTCCGGCCGCGGGCGCCGGGAGAGCGTCGTCTCAGGGGCGCGGGGCCGCTTCGGCCGCCGGATAGCGGCCGCGGCCGGCCTCCAGATAGCGCTCGGCCGAACGCCGGACCGCCGCAGTTGCGCCGGTGCGCACGTCGTCTCCCGTCCAGGCCCCGTAGATCCGGTCGAAACGCAGCGGTGCGACCGCCTCGACGATGGCCCGGACCTCCGCCGGCCCGAGGGGAACGTGGTTGGGAAAGCTGTACATGAAGCTGACGTACCGCCGGTCCGCCGCCACCTTGATCGAGTCGCCGGTGAGCAGGGCCCCGCGCCCGGCGGCTCCCCGCGGCCAGTACAGCACGGCCGAACCGGGAAAGTGCCCGCCGACGCGTACGAGGCGCAGACCCCCCGGCAGATCGAGCGTGTCGCCCTCCCAGAAGCGAAGCACGGGGTCCGGGTGCATCACCCAGGACCGGTCGGCCGTATGCAGGTACACCGGCACGTCCCCGAAGGCGTGACTCCAGGCCGCCACCGCCGAGTAATAGTGGGGATGGGACACGGCGATGGCCGCCAGCCCGCCGCGGGCCTCCACCGCCCGGACCGTCTCTTCGTCGAGCAGGGTGATGGCGTCCCACAGCACGTTGCCCTCCGGCGTCTCGACGAGCAGGGCCCGCTGGCCGATGCCGAAGGACGGTTCCGTGAAGATCTCCGTCAGCCCCGGCTCGACGGCGCGGACGACGTTGCGGTGCGTCCGGCGCAGGGCCGGCATGGTCGTCCACGCCTGCCCGCCCTTCCCGACATACTGCCGCGCATCCTCACAGATCGGGCAGCGGGGCGGCGGGCCGTCGCTCGGGGCGAACTGCGTGCCGCAGGTGGTGCAGATGAAGGCCTGCGCTTCCTGCCAGGTGTAGGAACCGTGCCGCAGGTCGTCGAGGACGCCGGAGTGGGTCGGCGCCCAGCCGAACAACCGCTGTGCCGCGGTGCTCACGATGTGCTGGTCGAGCGCCAGCGCGTCGGCGAAGGCCCCCAGCTCGGCGCGCGCCTCGGACAGGGGCCAGGCTGCCACGCCGGCCGTGCTTCCGGCCGCCCGGGCCGCCTCGGCGGCTACCTCCCACGCGGCCACCGCCGGCTCGCCCACCCCGTGCAGGATCGTCCCCGCCGGCGCATCCAGAGCGCGCACGTACAGTTCGGCCAGGTCCGCCACGTGGACGAAGGGCCAGCGCTGCCGCCCGTCCCCCGGGAGACGAACCGGCTTTCCCTCCCGGGCCGCCTCCACGAACATCGCCGGGATACCTCCGCCGTGCCCGTAAACGAGCGCCGGACGGATCACCACCCCGCGGACCGGGGCCTCCTGCACCATCCGCTCGACGCGGGACCGCCAGGCCACCAGCTCCACCGGCGCCGGCGGGGTCGCCTCGTCGGCGGCCTTCGGCCCCGTCGCCCCGAGCACCCAGACGCCGCTCGTGTAAAGGAACGGCTTGTCCGTGCCCGCCAGGGCGTCGAGCAGGACCTGCACCGCCGCCGTATCCACCCCGGCGACGTCCCCCTCGCGCACCAGCCCCAGGTGCACGACGCCGTCGGCCTGCCGGGCCCCTTCGGCCAGCACCGCCGCCTGCGTCAGGTCGCCCCGCAAGACGTCGTAGCCCCGGGCCGCCAGGTCCCGGGCGGCGCGCTCCGAATGGGCCAGCGCGAGCAGGTCGTACCCCCGCCGAAAGAGCGCTTCGGCCACCGCTCGGCCGATGTAACCGGTGGCCCCCGTCATGAAGATTCGCATGGCCTACCTCCTGTGTTGTGAATGAAATGTGTTTTAAACACGCTTATGGGCAAAAAACCTCACCGGATCGTCCCGCAGATCCGGATGAGCGCCTTGAGGTCGTCCTCCGGCAGGTGGCCGAGGGCTTCCACACGGACGTTGCGGATCGGGGTTTCCATCGCCGCCAGCAGATCGAGCCCCTTCCGGGTAATGCGGGCCAGGGACAGGCGGCGGTCCTCGGAGGAGCGGTAGCGCTCGACGAGCCCGGCCCGCTCCAGGCGATCCAGCAGCCGGGTCACGTCCGGGGCCCGTTCGATGAGGCGGCCGGCGACCTCGTAGCGCGGGTGCCCCTCCGGATAGACGCCGCGCAGGATCCGCAGCACGTTGTACTGGTCGTGCGTGATCCCGTAGGCGGCACACACCTCGTGCAGCCGCTGCCGGAGCCGGCCGGACGCCACCAGCAGCCCGATGAAGGCCTCCTGCACCGGATCCTCGAACCGTTCCTGCTTCACCTGCTCCCGAACCGTGTGGGCCATGGATACTCGGTGTTTTAGACAAAATTTGTTTACAACACGTAATTTAAACCATCCGGTTGCCCGGCGCAAGCGGCTTCATCATTTCTTCGCACGAGACGGGGCCGGCGGCGCACCTTAAGGTTTCTCGCCGGACGGCCGATCCCATTTTGAGACCTTTCGCGCCCGGTTCCGTTCGGGGTTCCGAACGACCTGCGGGGTCTTTCTCTCTCACCAGAAATCCCCACCCTTATGCCATACCGGATTTTCGTCGTCGACGACGACCGGCACTATGCCCGGATGATGAGCTACCGGCTGGACAAGAACCCGGACTACCGGGTCAAGGTGTTCCACCATGGCGAAGAGGTGCTGGCACAGCTGGAGGAGGAACAGCCGGACCTCATCCTGCTGGACATCATGATGCCCGGCCTGGACGGAATCGAGGTGCTCCGGCGTGTCATGGCCCGGTATCCGGACATGCTCGTCGTCATGGTCTCCGCCCAGGGCGTCATCGACACGGCCGTCGAGGCGATGAAGCTCGGCGCCTACGACTACATCACCAAGGGCCAGGACGATCTCCTCAAGCTCGACAAGGTGGTCCAGAACGCCCTGGAGAAGGTGAACATGCGGCGCGAGCTGGAAACGCTCCGCGGTGAGGTGACCCGTCGTTACGGCCCGGACGGGCTGATCGGGGAGAGCCCGCCCATGCAGCGCGTCTACCGGCTGATCCAGAAGGCCCTCCGGGGCGACATTCCCGTGGCCATTCAGGGGGAAAGCGGCACCGGTAAGGAGCTCGTGGCCAAAGCCATCCACTACGGCTCCTCGCGAAAGCACGGGCCGTTCGTCGTGGTCAACTGTGCCGCCATCCCGCGCGAGCTGATGGAGAGCGAGTTCTTCGGGCACGAGAAGGGCTCCTTCACCGGGGCCCACAGCCGCAAGATCGGCAAGTTCGAGCAGGCGGACGGCGGCACCATCTTTCTCGACGAGATCGGCGAACTCGACCTGGACCTGCAGGCCAAGTTGCTGCGGGCGCTTCAGGAGGGTGAGATCCAGCGCGTCGGCGGCAACGAGACGATCGCCTTCGATGCCCGCGTCATCTCGGCCACGAACCGGAACGTCGTCGAGATGATCCGGGCCGGTAAGTTCCGCGAGGATCTCTACTACCGGCTCTTCCAGTTCCCCATCCCGCTGCCGCCGTTGCGCGAGCGCGGGCAGGATATCTTGTTGCTGGCAAATTACTTTCTCAGGGAATATACTAAGGCGCATCCCGAGTTTAAGGGGAAACGGCTTTCGCTGGAGGCCCGGCGGGCCATCCTCGAATACGCCTGGCCCGGCAACGTGCGCGAGCTCAAAAGTGCCGTGGAGCGGGCCATCCTGCTCTCGGACGAGGACGAGATCCGGGTCGAGGACCTGATGCTCGCGGGGGAGCGGGTCATCGCGCCGTGGAACGAGCGCATGACGCTGGCCGAGGCCGCCGAGCACAACTTCGCGCAGGTGCAACCTCGTGCTCCCTCCGAGGGTACACCCGGTGGCGACGGAGAGGCCCACCCCATGGTTTCCGGCATTGCACTCGGCCACGACGAGGAAGAGATCGTTTCGCTCGAAGAGTTGAAGCGGCGTGCCGTGGAACGGGCCTACCGCCTGTGCGACGGCAACGTGGACCGGGCCGCCGTGGAGCTGGGCATTGGCCGGGCCACGATGTACCGCCTGCTCAAGAAGTACGAAATCACGACCTAGGCTGCGGCGCCGGAAGGCCCGGCACGGTGCTTCGCGGGTGCTCGCAGCCGGAACCGAGCCTTTATGCGCCTGACCCCCTACGAGCGCGACGTACAGCGCGAAATCGAAAAGTGGCAGCACGACGACGGGTCCTTCGTGATGCAGGCCGTCAACTGGGCGATGCAGCCGGTGGACTGGGTCGTGCGCCAGTTCGTCTCCCCGGAGCTGGAGGACCAGGTCGGAGCCGTCGTAGAGAACCTGCTTTCGCTGCTCAACGACGCCTCCGAGTGGACGTATGACGCCGGCGACCTGCTCGCCGCAGCGCGGAAGCAGGGCCTGGACGTGCAGCGCATCGAGGACCTGCGCAACGAGCCGCTGGAGCAGCTCGACCCGCTGGCGCGGAGCCTGTTTACCCAGCATGCCATCCTGGCCGCCATCGAAGGCGGGGGAACCGGGCTGGGCGGGGCCGTCCTCATCGCTGCCGACATCCCGCTGCTCTTCACCATCAACCTGCGGCTCATCCAGCAGATCGGCGCGGCCTACGGGTTCCCCATGCGCGGTCCGGACTACCGGCCGCTGGTGCTCTCCATCTTCAACGTGGCCGCTTCGGGCGGGCGCGAGGCCAAGAACGCCGCCCTCCGCGAGGTGAGCGTGGCCGCGGCAGCCCTGGCCAACGAGCTGACTTACAAGGGCCGCGTCAGCGGCATCTTCCGCGAGCAGAGCCGGCAGCTTCCGCGCGAGATCGCTAAAAACCTGCTCGGCCGTAAGCTGGCGCAGACGATCCCGCTGGCCGGGGCGGCCGTCGGGGCCGGCATCAACTACTGGTTCACCACGGAAACCGCCCGGGCGGCCTACATGCTCTTTCGCGCCCTCTACATCGAGCGCAAAGAACGACTCTGAAGGCCTGCTTTCCGTTGAGACCTGTGCCGTGGCAGGTCTACCCCTCCGTCACGGAGTTTATCCCGGCGGATCTCGACCCTGTCGGGACGCGTCGGGGTGACCCCTCTCCTTCGCAAGGGGCTTTTAAGGCCGAAAAAAGCCATATGAGCTCTTCTTCCTGTCAGGGAGAAGGGAGTCATACGGCTCCATCGCCAACCGCGTAACGCCTATGGATTTTCGTTCAGGCGGCCTGCAGCCCGGATCAAACCCGGCTTTCCGGCGTGCATGCGCGGCTTGCCCTGCGAGGCATTTTCGGATCGTATGGACAACCCGCTATTCCTGCATCGGCCATGTCGCTCGTTGCCATCGTGGGCCGGCCCAACGTCGGTAAATCCACCTTCTTCAACCGGCTCACCGAGTCGCGCCAGGCCATCGTGCACGACGAGCCGGGGGTGACGCGGGACCGCATCTACGGCCAGGCCTTCTGGAACGGCCGCACGTTCGACGTGGTGGATACCGGCGGCTTCGTCCCCCGGTCACCGGACCGGTTCGCCGCCGCCATCCGGGAACAGGTGCACATCGCCCTCGACGAGGCGGACCTCCTGCTGTTCCTCGTCGACGTGACCACCGGCATCACCGACCTGGACGAAGAGCTGGCGGCCCTCCTGCGCAGAACCGACAAGCCCGTGCTGATCGTCGCCAACAAGGCCGACAACGAGCAGCGCCGCTGGGAGGCCGGCGTCTTTTACCAGCTGGGCCTCGGGGAGGTCTATCCGGTCAGCTCCCTCAGCGGTTCCGGCACGGGCGACCTGCTCGACGCCGTGGTGGCGGCCCTGCCCCCCGAACCATCCCGGCCCGAGGACGACGCGCGCGTCCGGATTGCCGTCATCGGGCGACCGAACGTCGGCAAGTCCTCCCTCACCAATGCATTGCTGGGCCAGGAACGCTCCATCGTCACCGAGGTCAGCGGCACCACCCGCGACGCCGTCGATGCCGCCTTCCGGTACCACGGCCAGGAGATCGTGCTGGTGGACACGGCCGGGCTCCGCAAGCGGGCCCGCCTCCGCGAAAACGTCGAGTTCTATGCCCAGTTGCGGACCGAGCGGGCCATCCAGGGCTGCGACGTGGCTGTGCTCCTGCTGGATGCCACCCAGGGCCTGGAGGCCCAGGACATCCGCGTGCTCAAGGAGGCCGAACAGATGAAGAAGGGGCTCGTCATCGCTGTCAACAAGTGGGATCTCATCGAGAAGGACACCCACACGGCGCGGCGGTACGAGCAGGCCGTGCGCGAACGCCTCAAGACGCTCGACTATGTGCCCGTGATTACCGTCTCGGCCGCCACCGGCCAGCGTATCCACCGGTTGCTGGACCTTGCCCTGACCGTCGCCCGCGAGCGGCAGCGGCGCATCCCCACCAGCACCCTGAACGAGGTGGTCCAGGCCGCCGTCGCCCGCACCCACCCGCCGACGTACCGGAACCAGCACGTCAAGATCAAATACGCCGCCCAGGTGCGGGTGGCCCCCCCGGTCTTCAGCTTCTTTTGCAACCACCCCCGGGGGATTCGAGAACCTTACCGGCGCTATCTGGAGAACCAGCTGCGGGAGGCCTTCGGCTTCCAGGGGGTACCGTTAACGCTCGTTTTCAAGCGCAAGTAGCCCGCCAACGCCCGTTGACAGCCGGGCCCGGGCCGGCCGTCCGGCCACCCCGGAAACGGCACGTCACGGGCGGCACCGGGCGTTTTCAAGAATTTTTAAACCCCCGCCGCGTTTTTCAACAGGTCTTGTTCTCCGGCCTGCACGGATTCAGCAGAAGAAATCTTATTTTAGCGTGACCCCGCTCTGCAGCGTACAAGCTGCCCTCCGGGGCGGCTTGTACGGGCGGGGCGGCACCGCCTTCGCGCGGTCTTCCTGCCATCCAGCACGTGTGATCATGCCCGGCATTCCCGCAAATACCGGTAAACCCAACGAGCGGAAGCTCAACTTCTGGGAGCGGCTCTACCTGCCCGAGATCTTCAAGGGACTCGGCTATTCCTTCCGGAAGATGGTCAAGGAACCGCTCTACACGTTCCAGTATCCGGAAGAGCAGTGGTATCCGCCGGACAGCTACCGGGGCCGGCCGGTGCTCGTGGAGGAAGCGGGGCGCCCGCGTTGCGTCTCCTGCAACCTCTGCGCCCGGGCCTGCCCGCCGATGGCCATCTCGATGGAGTCGCGTGAAATCGAGGGGCCGAAGGAGCGGGAACCGGCCTGGTTCGAGATCAACATGCTGCGGTGCATCTACTGTGGCTACTGCGAGGAGGTGTGTCCTGAGGAAGCCATCGTGATGTCGAAAGAGTATGACCTGACGTTCCAGAGCCGCGACGAGGCCATCTTCGGCCTGGACCGCCTGCTTGTGCCCGTGGAGCGGCTGAAGGACCGGCTGGACTACCTGGAAGCCCAGCGCAACCGGCCGTTCGGGCAGACCTGGTCGTTCCAGCGGGCCAACAACATCCACAGCCTGCGGGACCGTGCGTTCCTGCAGTGGCTGGCCGGGCAAGACGTGGAAGCCCTCGAAGCGGAAGCCGCCTCGTCGCCGGCCGGTGCCTGACCCGACGTTGGCCGATGACCGGTGTGCCCTCCGTTCCCCTGCAGCGCATGCTGCTGGACCAGCTGGCCTACCTGATCGAGGAGCTGGAGGCGCAAAAGCCGCTGCTCGAGCGCCTGCCCCCCTGGGTGCTGGAGGGTCGCCCCTTCGAGGAGGCCTGGTCCGTCAAGGAATACTACGGAGTGCTGGCCGCCGCCGACGCCGAGATCCACCTGCCGGCCGTCCGGCAGCTGGCGACGGCCCCCGCCCCGGCCCTCGCCCCCCCCGAGCGGGAGGCCCTGCGCACCCGGGAAGACTGGAACGCGCTGGAGATCACCACCCTCCTCGAACGCATACAGACCGGCCGCCGGGCCCTGGTGGACTTCCTGAGCCACCTGCCCCCCCGGGCCTGGCAGCGCACCGGTCGCATCGGCGAGGCGGAGCGGGATCTCCAGACCTACGTACACGAGATCATCCTGCACGACACGGAATGCCTGCGCGCCATCGGGTACCGCCTGCACGAGAGCCATCTGACAACACGGCCGCACGACCTGCCCAAGTAATCCGCCGGCCCAACCGGTAACGTCTTCCCCCCTGCTCCGACCAAGCCATCCCGCCCCTTCTTTGAACCCGCTTCATACTATCGCGCCGCCCCGCGCGTTTGCGAAAAAAGGATGGTGATGCCACACAGATGACACCCTTTTGCCGTAACTTACGCTTTACTATCACTTAAACGCCTTCCTTGCCGGGACGATTACGCTACCTAGATGGCACAGGCCGGACTGACATACGAAACGCTGGAGACCGCCTTCCGGCACGGCAACTTCAAACCGCTGTACTTCTTCTTTGGCGAGGAACGATTTCTGATCGATTCGCTTCAGGCGCTTTTGATCGAGAAGGCCCTGGCACCGCACGAGCGTGACTTCAACCTGGACATCATCTACGGCGCCGAAGCGAACGCGGTGGACGTGCTGGCCCGGTGTGCGGGGTATCCGGTGATGGCCCCGCGCCGCGTGGTGATCGTACGGGACTTCGAAAAGCTCCCGGACAACCTGCGCTTCAAAGCGTATGCGGAGCACCCCAACCCCACGGCGGTGGTGCTGCTGATCTGCGGCAACAAACCGAACCTCGCAGCCCATCCCTACCGCGCCCTGCGCGAGCACGCCGCCTGGGCCGAGTTCAAACCGCTCTACGAGCGTCAGATGCCCGGCTGGATCGAGCAGCGGGTTCGAGAAAAGGGTTACCGCATCGACGCGAAGGCCGCCGAGCGGCTGGCCGCGTATGTGGGCACCGACCTGCGCAGCGCCGACGCTGAAATCGACAAACTGATCACCTACGCGGGCGGGCGCGAGACGCTCACGGCAGACGACGTCGTGGCCGCCGGCGGGCAGACACGGGAATATAACGTCTTCGAACTGCAGCGGGCCGTCGGCGCCGGGCACTACCCCGAGGCCCTGGCGATTACGGAACGATTGTTGCAACAAGCATCTAATGCGCGAGGGGAAGGCCTCATGATCGTGTCCGTGCTGACGGGCTACTTCATGAAGCTCTGGAAACTGACAGATTGCCA